>JAHHHE010000151.1 GCA_019359535.1 Gloeocapsa sp. UFS-A4-WI-NPMV-4B04 | reverse complement strand
GGCATCATCAATTAGCGTACTCAAGTTGATACTCATGGCACCGAACCCTTGAAAGGCTCCTACTATCCTACCAGGACAGCCCACAGCACACTAAAGGTTTATCTCCCTGAAACGCCTATTGAGCCTAAATATTTACGCTTCCATGAGCAATTGCATACCATAGCCATCTAGGATTTGATTTCCTCACCACATAACTCCACGGAGAATGGCACGTACCACCACCTGGAAGATGACGGCTTCATAAGGTTGAACGGATCTACTTCCCTACGGGTTTCTTAATACAGTTTGTAGTTTTTGCAGCAGATCTTGAATGGTGTAGGGCTTAGCGATAAAGTTTTTGATTTCGCTAGCCTCTCTCAACTTATCGTTAGACACAAATCCGCTAATGGCGATCACTTTGATCTGTGGATTAATTTTTTGGAGGGTTTTAATTGTTGTTGCTCCATCCATGGATGGCATCATCATATCGACTAGTGCTACAGCAATCTTGTGTTTGTACTGAGCACAAAGCGAAATTGCTTCAATTCCATCATTTGCTGCCAGCACATGATAATTATAGGCTTCTAGCGAAACTTTAGTTGTTTCTAAAATTGCCGTTTCATCATCTACAACAAGAATCCATTCTGCATCTCCTTTAGACGGATTAGGAGGTTCTGCTGGTGAGGAAACGGATGCGTCTACGGCTGGTAAAAATACTTTAAACTCAGTTCCTTCATCAACTTTGCTAAACACATCAATGAATCCTCTGTGACTTTTAACAATGCCTCTTACGGTAGAAAGCCCTAGCCCTGTTCCTTTACCAATCTCTTTAGTTGTAAAAAAGGGTTCAAAAATTCTATCTGCAATTTCGGCTGACATTCCCGTTCCTGTGTCTTTAACTGTAAGCTCAATGTAGAAACCAACAGATGCATCAAGATTCATACGAGCATAATGTTCATCTATAAATAGATTTTCGGCAGAGATGGTGAGTGTACCGCCGTTCGGCATCGCATCACGGGCATTGACGGCCAGATTCATCAGGACTTGATGCAGATGGGTTGTATCCCCAGAAACTGACCAAAGCCTTGGCTCTACATTGGTTAGCAATTCAATGGATTTAGGAAACGTCTTCTCAGCAATTTGCTTAACTTCGTGGACCAGATGTTTCACTTGCACGATTACCCGTTTACCCTCTACGCCACGAGCAAATTCGAGCACTTGCTTGACAAGAGCAGCTCCACGTCTAATATTAGTTTCAATAATTTCAAACAAATGCTGACTCTGCTCATCGGTATTAGGAAACTTGAACTTTAACAACTGTGCCGCCGTCAGAACGGGAGTCATGATATTATTGAGATCGTGAGCAATCCCACCCGCAAGCGTACCCAAACTTTCGAGCCGTTGTGTTCGCAGAAATTGACTTTCGAGTTGTTTCTTTTCAGTGATGTCTGTATTGACTGCCAAGAAAGATTTAGGTTGTCCCTGTGCATCACACATTAGAGTCCAACGGCTAGCAACAATGATTTCCTTGCTCTGTTTATTGACTTGATGCAATTCACCTTGCCATGTACCACACTCGATTAAACTTCTTTGAGCCATTTCAAGTTGCTCGAGTGAGTCTGGTTTATATAGAAGTTGACTCACGTTTTGGTTGATCGCCTCTTCAAGGCTCCATCCGTAGACATGTTCTGCTCCCTTGTTCCAATACTGAATTTTGTTGTCTAAATCTCGTACTATAATGGCATCTGTTGTAATGTTTAGTAGAGCCGCCTGTTCCCGAATCTTGTCTTCTGCTTGCTTGTGCTCACTCAAATCAAGAACAAAACCAACAATCGCCTTTTGAGATTCATCAAGCAACGCTCCGCCAACCATCACAGGAATGCGGTGTCCATCCTTGTGAAAATATTCTTTTTTAAAGGCACTAAACGCTCCAGTATTGTCTAATTCTGCCACTGCGGCTTGATGGAGATGAACATATTCTGAAGGTGTCATTGCCTGCCAGTTTAACCTTCCAGCTTTCAGGTCAGCACGATTGTATCCCACGATTTGGAGGAAGGCATCATTGGCATCAGTAATACTGCCATCTGCCATGCTAAAAATAGCTCCAATGATATTGGATTCAATTAACCGTCTAAATCGAGCTTCACTGCGCTGTAGCGCTCTAAATGCTTGCTCGCGTTCTGCTTCTACCTGCTGGCGCTGTTGAATTTCCTTCTCTAGCCGCTCATTTTGTTCACTCAATCGCTTGGTCAGATTTTGTAGCCGAACGTGAGTATTAACTCGTGCTAAAACCTCCTCATGATTGAGCGGCTTGGTGATGTAATCGACTGCCCCAAGATTTAAGCCTTTGACCTTATCAACGTTATCACTAACAGCCGTCAGAAAAATGATCGGAATTTCTTGTGTGCCTGGGTTTGCTTTTAGGCGACGGCACGTTTCAAACCCGTCAATTCCAGGCATGAGGATGTCTAGCAAAATCAAATCAGGTGGAGCATACTCTGCTAGGGTGATCGCGCTTTCCCCATCTTCAGCTACCACCACTTTGAAGCCAGCAGCTTCTAGCAAGTCGAGCAGCACATCTAAATTCGTGGGTGTATCATCCACGATTAAAATGACATCTTCTTTTGCAATGCCTGTATCCATCAGGAACACCTCTTAAAATTGCTGCAAAAATTTCAAAATTTGCCGTCCCTTAAATCCTTTGGCAAGCTGCCGCAAGTGGGTGGCAAACGGACTGCACTGCTGGTTCGACTCCTCCAATTGTGTCGCTCGTTTGGCAATGCCTCGTAAATCTCCTCGCTTGACTAAATCCAGAAAAATAGCGATTTCTTCCGGAGGCGGAATTAAAAATTCAGGGGCTGTTGAGGCAGAACTTGCTTGGCTGTTGTCCTGCTTGTCCCTCGCTTTAAAGGGTTTCCCAATTTCGCTTTCATTTTCGTAAATCCATTCCAGTTTCAAGTGTTCCTGCAATTTCTGGAGGAGATCGTCTTCTCGAATGGGTTTCGGTAGAAAATCGTTGCAGCCCACCTTGAGGCTCTGTTGCTGATCGAACTCAAAAACACTAGCCGAGATTGCAATCACCACGATGTCTTTGAGGGCAGGCATTGATCTGAGCCGACGGGTCGCCCCAAAACCATCTAGATTCGGCATCACCAGGTCAATCAGGACGGCATCGGGCTGAAACGCTTGCGCTTTATCTAGTCCATCTTGACCATCTACGGCGTCTAATACGTCAAATCCGAGCGGCTCTAGGAAATTGATGAGGACAGAGCGGTTCGTCGCTTTATCGTCTACAACTAAAATTTTACGCTTGTTGCCTTTGACTCCAGTAATCGTGCGCCGTAAGACATAAGCCATATCCGTCGATGAATCAGTGGCTAGCAGATCTAAATCAAACCAAAACGTACTGCCTACCCCCAAGGTACTCTTGACCTGAAGCGTTCCGCCCATCATCTCAACCAGTTGACCGCTGATAGCTAATCCTAACCCTGTTCCTTCTGGTTTGTAGCTATTTTCACCTACCTGTTGAAACGGCTTGAAAATTTCATCAAGCTGATCCGAGGCAATGCCAATTCCGGAGTCCTCGACTTGAAAGCGAAGCTTCTGCTCGTGATAGCCTACCTTAAAGGCGACCGTTCCTGTTCCAGTAAATTTGACGGCATTGCCCAGCAGGTTCAGCAAGATCTGACGCAGGCGTTTGTCATCTGCCTGAATCAGCTTAGGTAAAGGAGACAGCGTTTGATAAGTTAATGAAATTCCTTTTTGTTCAGCTTTGATTTTGCAAACCTCTGCAATGTTTTGTAAGAATTCACCAAAATTAAACTCCCTTGGATACAGTTCCATCTTGCGGGCTTCAATTTTAGACAGATCTAAAACATCATTGATCAGTGTTAACAAATGTTCTCCACATTGATGAATAATTGCAATGCGATTCTTTTGCTGTTCAGATAAATTTCGGTCTTTTTGACATATTTGGGTATAGCCCAGGATGCCATTGAGGGGCGTGCGCAGTTCGTGACTCATGTTTGTCAAAAACTCGCTCTTGGCTTGGTTAGCAGACTGGGCTATTTCTTCTGCTCGTTGGCGATCACGCACCTCTTGCCGTAGCTGTAATGTTCGTTCTTCGACTTTCGCTTCCAAAGTTTTACTATAATCCTCTAGCTGTTCATGCGATCGTTTCAAATCAGTGTTAGCGACTGCCAAATCTTGATAAAGACGGGCATTCTCAATTGAGATCGCTGCCTGGGAGGATAAAAGCTGTAAAACCTCTACTCGTTCTGCTGTAAAAGCACCTATCGTTAAATTGTTTTCCAAATAAAGAACACCAATGAGCTTGCCTTGATGGACGACCGGCGTACACAAAATGGATTTGGGCTGGCGATCAAGAATATAGTCATCCGTTATGAAAATGCCTTCACGGGTCGCGTCATTCAGTACTACATTCTCCTGCGTTTGCCGCACATAATTGATGATAGATAGCGGTAGCTGGCTTGCTTCTAGAGGAATAGATTTTTGAACGATGATCTCATCTTGATTAACCTGTCCAGTTGCTTCGATTAAGAGTTTCGAGTCTTTTTCTAGAATTAATATCCCTGTTTCTGCACCTGCATTTTCTAGCAAAATTTGCATCAACGTGGTTAGCAAATTGCTTAAAACAATTTCACCTGAAAGAGCTTGCGCGGCTTTCATGACAGTGGCTAAATCCAGGTTGTGATTAGCTTCAGGATGATTTGTTATTCTTTGGGGAATTGTTGCTTTTGTGCCGCTTTTAGCTGAAGTTCTAGTGAAAAATTGAGTATATTTTTCTTCTAACTGCTCAACTTTAGCCTGAGCACCCCAAATCTGATAAGCATAATGCGCCTTTTGTAGATAGAGTTGAGCGATTCCATCTCTCTCCCAGTCTAAATAACACTTACCTGCCAGCTCATACGCCAGTGCTTCTTCATTCAGGTATTCGTTTTCTTTGGCTAGCGCAATGGCTTTGTCATATAGTTCCATTGCTTCTACTTTTTCATCTAAAACTCGATGCCGCTCTGCCTCTACTAAATAGAATTTGTGCAGATAATTCATGGGAGCATGATGCGCCCAATTCTGCATTTTTTCTTGATTGGCTTTTACTCTATCAAGGATGGTTTGACACGCTGATTGGGAACCATCAAAATAAACAGCTAGTTGAATTAAAGAATCGTAGAAATGAAAGATGGGAACAACGGGCAATCCTACCGATGCACCTAAATACTTCTCTGCTATAGCAGTGTTTTCAATTGCCTCTGAATAATTTTCAAATAAACAACAAAGTATAAGTTTGTTCAAATATAGGTAAAAAATTCCTGAATTATCATTCGCTTGCTGGTGCAAGGGCAATCTTATTTGCTCGTCATAAGCTTTACCCTTGAGACGGCAGGGATCATCGCTTCTTCCTAAAAGGTTTAAGACAGCCTGCCAGTAAATTTCATGAAAATTAAGTGCTGTTTCTTGCTTGATTTTATCAATAGCATCTCTGTAAGTTGCCATCTCTCTTTCAAGGGCCGTCAGTTCTTTGCCACTAAAGTAAGCGCAGTACGAGTATACTAGTAGACTAAAGGCAGACCATTCTAAATCTCCCATCTCTATACCGCTAGAATAAGCTGACAAGAAAGAATCTAATGTTTTTTTGAGATGCTCCTTCCAAGGTCGGGTAAATACATTTACGATGACGACTGTTCTAGCTGTGATTTCTCTGGCATTCAATTTCGGTAACAAATTTAAAGCTAATTGACCGAACTGGTGGCCCGAATCAATATCTCCCACAACCCCACAGAGTAGAAGACCATAATTGGCATAAGCAAAAGGAGACGAAGAAGCATTACCGTATTCGATGGATAACTCTACTTGTTTACATAGAATTAAGGGTAATAGTTGTGGAGCAGCAATGTAAGTAGAAGCAAAGATACTTGACATTAGTGTCATGGCTGCTAACTTGTGAAGGTCGCTCATGCGAGGCAAGTTGATTAATTCCTCAATTTGTAAGGTATTTGCAATTGCTGCAGTTTTGGAGACTGCTTGCTCAATATCAGATGGAGTTGGCTGTTCGGAAAAATCTACCCCTAATAGTTTTAAGGTTTGTACTGCCGTACTTACTGCTTCTAGAAGCTTGTTCTGCAATACATGAGCTTGAATTTGGACTTCATATACCTTTACTTTGTCTAATAGGGTTTTAGCGCGGTGTTGTACGATGCCAGCAACTTTCTGTATTGCCTCAAAATCACCGCTCAAATATGCTGACTCTGCTGCTTCAGTGTGCAGTGCTAATGCTAGTTCGTACTGATGAGTCCAGCTATCTTCAACTAACAATTCCATCCCTGCTTGCAAATATTCGACAGCTGCAACATAGGCCATTGTTGCCTTTGCTTTCTGACCTGCTATCAAATTAAGCTGAGCAATTCTATCTCGTTCTAATTGATCGGCAACTAGCTCAATTCCTAGGTTGAAGTGATCGACAATCTCAAATATCTTTTCTGATAACGTCTCTGGTAAAGAGTTCTGCCAAAGCAAACGACCAATTTGCAAGTGAGTCACTTGCTTAGAATTTTGATTAATCAGTGCATACGCGGCTTGTTGCACTCGGTCATGAAGAAACCTTGCTTCCAGGTTTACTAAATGCGTATCAATCGAGTCTTGTGCAAGTGTTAATTCAAAGGTTGATAATACTAGACCTTCTTCAATAGCTGGCGAAAGATATTGATGGGTATCACCTGGTGATCGCTTATTGATTGTTGAAAGTGTCTGTAAATCAAACGTGTTACCCATACAAGCGGCTAACTGCAATACCTGCTGAGTAGATTCAGGTAATCTTCGCAACTTCTGAATCATCAACTCAACAACATTATCAGTAATATCAAGTGCCTCAATTTGGGTAATATCCCATTGCCAGCAGGCTTTGCTAACATTTGCTGAAATATTGAAGATCAACAGGTTTTCCTCATGTAGCGTTTTGAGAAACTGATTGACAAAGAATGGATTGCCTGATGTTTTTTGGATGACTAATTCAGCCAGGGGTTGGACAGAACTTGCATCACTATGCAGCGTGTCAGCAATGAGATGGCTAATATCTGCGAGAGCTAAAGGAGCTAAGGTGATTTCATGAATGACAATAGCTCTAGAGCGTAGTGAATCCAGAGCCATCATCAACTGATGACTCGGACTGACCTCATTATCTCGATAGGCCCCAATTAAAAATAAATAGCCTGTTTCTGTATCGGTCAGGATTACATCCAATAGCTTCAGCGTGGCAGAATCAGCCCATTGCAAATCATCTAGAAATAGGACTAATGGGTGCTCTGATGAGCAGAAGACACGGATGAAGTTTTGAAAAACGAGATTAAATCGGTTTTGTGCTTCTATGGGTGCCAGGTCGGGAACAGCGGGTTGCTTGCCAACAATCAGTTCTACGTCTGGAACAACATCAATAATGACTTGGGCATTGTTGCCAAGAGCGGCTAAAAGTTTGGTTTGCCATTGAGTCAGTTGGGTTTCGCTTTCAGTCAAAAGTTGTTTCACTAAGGATTGAAAGGCGGTGATAATCGCAGAATAAGGAACATTGCGTTGAAATTGGTCAAATTTACCGGAGATGAAGTATCCTCTCGCGCCGACAATCGGTTTGCGAATTTCATTGACTAATGACGATTTACCAACACCAGAGTAACCCTTCACCAACATAGCTTCAGTTTTGCCAGCACTGACTCGATCAAAGGTGCTCATTAACAAACGAACTTTGCGATCGCGCCCATATAATTTCTCCGAAATCGAAAATTGGCTATATAAATCGAACTCTCCCACCTTGAAATGAGAAATCGTGCCAGAAGTTTGCAGCATCTCTAGGCACATTTCTAAGTCAGTCTTCAACCCTAACGCACTTTGATAACGATCTTCTGCTATCTTGGCAAGTAACTTCATGACAATGTTGGATACTGCCTCTGGAATATCTGAATTGACAAGATGAGGCGAGACAGGTGTTTTAGCAATGTGGCAGTGAATAATCTCTAATGCATCCGTGGCTTGAAACGGCAACTGCCCAGTCAACATCTCATAGAAAGTAACACCTAGAGAATAAAAGTCAGTGCGGTAGTCGATCGAGCGGTTCATTCTCCCTGTCTGTTCTGGAGACATATAGGAGAGCGTTCCTTCGAGAACATTGGCGTTACTGATCGTCAAATTTTCTCTCGAAAAACGTTTAGAAATACCGAAATTAATCAGCCTGACCTCACCCGTTTTTTCGTTGAAAAGAATATTATGAGGTTTAATATCTTTGTGAATAATACTCTGTTGATGAAGCTGCGCCAGAGTTGAAGCTAAATGAATTGCGATTTGTAAAAAACTGTTTAAATTAAATCGGTATGCAGCGATCGCCTTCGCCAACGATTTTCCATCGACATCACTCATAATAAGAGCTAGTCCATTGCGGTAGCTTTCTAAGGCTAATGGCTTGACAGTTTCTTCGATGTCTAAGTCTTGCAGAATTTGATATTCGTACCTTAACCGATTAAGCTGGTCTATTGTTGGGTACTCGGCTTTCAACAGTTTTATAATGACAGAAGTTGCTCCTAGATCGCTTTTAGATACCTTCTTAGCTCGGTAAACGCAGATAGTAGATGCTTCATAAAGGACTTCGAGCAAGTCGTAGCCAGCGATCATAGTACTCATTTTCTGGTAGTGATATGGTAGTAGTAGTAAGGCTTAAATCCTCTCTAGTTCTGCATTGTAGCCACGAATGAGTACCAAACAGATCCAATATGATTGCTCTTTTGGAGAAAGATAGGCTTTCTCGGTATTGTCAACTTAAGGGGATAAATCCGAAAATCGGCACGATGATTTCTAAGTAGTCAGCTTGGCTGATTTTAAGCAGCACGTTTAAGACAAGCAAGTTCTCGCCAATCCTCAAATCGTTGGCGCAGCTGTTCACGATAGTGGTGAGCGGTCAGTTGGTGCTGTTTCGGGTGGAAGTGTCCTTGAATTGGCCCAAAAGCGGAAAGAAATCGTTGGGCTTGCCCAGGGGATTTGAATTTTCGCATTCGTCGCTCTTGCACTCTTGTAGGTTGATGGGAGTTCTCGCACAGGTTGTTCCCTTATGCGCTCGATACTCCACATTCTTCATCACTTGTCTCTTCGCCACTTCATAGCTCTTTAACTTAATCAGTGACAATCACTCGTGGCACGAAGCCTTGTTTCTTCAGATCACTCATAATGGTTCTTGCCTTCTAGTTTTACTCGCAACCGATAACGGTTATTCTATTGAATCTCTCCTCGCTCCTAAGCAAGCTTTTCAAGGTCAACAGAAGGCTTGCTCGTTTTGCTTCCCTTACCCAATCAACTCTCAACAGTGCAACCGCTAGAACTTAGTTGCTTAATGAAATTCGCCTGATTTCTGTTGACTCTAACAATATTACTGCTATTGGCTGGTTGGCTTCACCATTGATACTGCTGGCGAAACATTGCTTAACAAGTAAATTAGCATCTAGAGGAATCCCATAGGATACAATACTTCTCGGTTAAGTATTAAGCACTATTAGTAATGGAAAAAGTTAATAGTTGTTGGTGAGTTCCAGTTCCTTGATGAATTGGTTTCTTGGACGGAAACTTCGACCGAGGTTTTTTGACAACGCGGGGATTGCTTCTCCCCTGCCTTGGAGGGATCTTCTCATCCAAGATTTCCATAATTAACCTGGTGAAAAAAAAAGGGAGTTGCGATAGAGAAATATCCTGAAAATCAGGGATGGCGCGTCGAATCACTTTTAGTGTGCCAGTAAAACCTAGAAGCAGTGGAGATATTCCGGCCTGCTTGGCAGCATGAAACATTTAACTAATTGCGCTTGCTGACAATCAAAAACTTGACAGTGCTTAACACATCAAGTAAGCCAAAAGGGTTAAGTCAATTCTTAATATTCAGTTATGAATACGTTAATAATTAAGAGTTACCTTGATACTGTTGAATTTGCCCGTTTAACTTCTTGAGATAAGACCGTAAGACAATCTTGCCCTTTTGTTGGGCATGAGGATTCACTTTAATCCTCTAACACTCGACTTTCTACATCGCACCGTTACTTTTCTCCCTTCAAGACTCCTTGGGCTGTTTTATAGTTATGTACATTAAGTGCAAAATGGTGAATACTCTCTTACAATTGTCTAGCCAAGTATTCCACTACATTTATTCCTAATAGTGCCAAACTCCCAGACTTCTGCCGATACATCCAATCATACCGTTGCCAAACTCCTAGAAGTTGATACCGAACTAGCAACACAAGAACTTGCATGAACGCCTCGTAAGTGATGTCATATCATCGCGTGCTTAAAACATCGGCAAGAGTCTTCAATAATTCATTTGTAGTGAAGGGCTTTGACAAAAATCCTTGAACATTAGTGCCTGTAGATTGGGTAATCGCCTCAGCTGATGTCAGTCCACTCATCGCCACAAGCCGAACCTGCGGATTCATTCTTCGCAAGGTACGAATGGCAGTCATACCATCCATCTCTGGCATCATCATGTCGAGCAACACTACACTGATTTCAATTGTGTGCTGGGCATACAAGGCTAGTGCCTCAATACCATTACTGGCAGTTAATACTTTATAGTTGTGGCTTTCCAGTGTTGTTTTGGTAATCTCACAAATTGCGGTTTCGTCATCTACCACTAGAATCAATTCATCATTTCCTGTCAGCAGTTCCATATTCTCTGCTGGTTGGCTTGCTGTTTCCTCGCTGGCAGGCAAGTACACTTTAAACTGGCTGCCCTTTCCTACCTTACTGGACACTTCTACAAAACCGTCGTGACTTCTAATGATGCCGAGCGCGGTGGACAACCCTAGCCCTGTACCTCTGCCAACTTCTTTGGTCGTGAAAAAGGGCTCGAAGATGCGCTCGATAATTTCTGGAGGAATGCCTGTTCCTGTGTCGGCAACTGTAATCCTAACGTGGGAGCCAACTTTTGCCTCAATAGTCATCCGAGCATAGTTTTCATCAATCAGCAGGTTGTCGGCAGAAATGCTCAGAGTGCCACCATTAGGCATGGCATCGCGGGCATTGACTACTAAGTTCATTAGTACCTGATGCAGTTGAGTGGCATCTGCTGAGACTGCCCACAAGTCTGTTGCTATATCTGTATAAAATTCAATTAATTTGGGAAATGTTTCTTTGACAACATGATTGATTTCCAATATCAAGTGCCTAATCTGGACAGTTGTACGCTCGCCTTCGAGTCCTCGTGTAAAGGACAACACTTGCTTGATCAAAGCAGCACCGCGTTTGACATTGTTTTCTAGTATCTTTAGCAGTCGCTCATTTTGCTTGTCAGGGAATTTTATCTGCAAAAGTTGAACTGACATCAAAATCGGCGCTAGCACATTGTTCAAATCGTGAGCAATACCACCAGCTAGAGTACCAATACTCTCCAAGCGCTGGGCGCGTAACAGTTGGGCTTCGAGTTTTTTCTGCTCTGTAATGTCTGTATCAACAGTGAGAATTGATTTTGGTTGCCCAACCTCATCTCGCATCAGTGTCCAACGGCTGGCAACGATGATTTCCTTCCCAGATTTATTTACCCTACGCAATTCACCCTGCCACGAGCCTCTCTCAGTGACCTTTTTCAGAGCCACTTCCACTTGAGGTGGAATTTCCTTGCACATCAGATCGTTGGCATTTTTCCCCAGAGCTTCCTTAGATGACCAATCGTATAGATACTCAGCACCTTTGTTCCAGAATAAGATTTTATTCTCTAGGTCTCGGACAGTAATCGCGTCAGTGGTGATATCCAGAAGGTCTGCTTGTTCACGGATTTTTTCCTCAGCCTGCTTGAGTTCGGTTAGGTCGCGAGTATTAACCACGACTCCTGAGATAGTGCCATTCATCTCAATGTAGGGAGCATAGGTAACACTAATAAATCGGCGACCGACTATTGCATAGTTGAACCAGGCTTCGTACCGGATAGTTTCTCCAGCAAGACTCTGATCCAGACGAGGCTTGATGATGTCTGTAAAGATATCTTCACCAAGTAGCTTGGTGATCGGATGTCCAATAATTTCGTTGCGGCGTTTGTTGTGAAGCAACGAATAAGTCTGATTGACAAGTCGATAAATGTAATTGCGATCCACCAGCGCAACTCCATCAGGCGTTGCAGAAACAGTTCGTTCGTACTGTTGCAAGACTTCTTCGGCTTGCTTGCGCTCAGTAATATCAGAGGAAATCCCAATAATCCCAATCAATTCCCCTAAGTCATCGTAGATCGGGGAGTCGATGACTAGCGCTAGGAAGGAGGTTCCATCTTTACGCTTAACGAGGAACTCTCCTGACCAGCTTTTTCCCTGCTGTAAACAAGACAGAACTTCCGCCGCTTGCACTTGAGAAGTTTCAGTGGCAGTGACATCTACAACATAGCGACCCACTACCTCTTCAGCACACCAGCCGTAGAGGGTTTCGGCAAAACGATTCCAATAAATAATGATTCCTTCCGAGTCAGTGACGATGACGGCCTGCTCCACTGCATTAAGCAGATGCTCCTGAAAGCGAATTTCCGCTAGTTGCCGCTTGTAAGTCGTGCAGCTTGCCACTTCCTGCCGCAGGTACGCAATTTCATCCCTCAACTGTTGTTTTGTCTTAGCCTGATCCTGCATGGGTTTGCCCTCCATGAGTGGGGAGTAAGGTATAACGGCAACAGCAAAAAAAATTCAACTAGTTTTTAACTAAATACAAGCTCCATTGAAAAAGCAAGACAACACATAATTTAAGTTCATATATCTAGCCATATGAACCAAAGTTCATGAAATTATAATTTGCTCAAAGAATTGCAATCTATAGAACCCATTTGGGATCTATTTAACCAGTCGCCAATCTTTGAAGCATCAGTCGAACAAAACAAAGATTAACCTTGGTGGTGGCATGAGCGAGAGTTCTTTCAAAATTCTTGACCAAACTTTTACATCTTTCCATCCAAGAATTGGTTCTTTCTATCACCCATCTGGCTTGGACGGGAGCAAAGCCCGTTTTTCCTTCCTTTTTCTTTTGCTCTTTGGACGGCTTGGGCGATAACTTAAACCTAATCTTGTTCATGATCTGAGGATAAACCGTTTTTAATTCTTTCTCCAGTAGGACTTACGCAAGAGCGATTTTGAGAGATGAATTCTTAAGTTACTGACAAAGGTAATCATCGAGCAACCCGTGCTTAAGTTGGTAAACCGTTTGAGCTGTTTGAGTAGCTAAACGCTTGAGATTGACCCAAACTAAGAACGCGCAACGGTATCGTCAACTTAACCGGGAATATTCAAAATTAAGTACGATAATCCTTGAACATTCAGCCTTGCTCAATTTTACGCAGCAACTTTCAAACACTTGATCTCCCGCCAATCCTCGAAGCGTTGGCGCAGCTGTTCTCGGTATCGTTTCGCACTCAGTTCATGTTGCTTCGGGTGAAAGTGTCCTCGAATCGGTCCAAATGCTGAAAGGAATCGTTGCGCTTGCCCTGGGGATTTAAATCGCCGCATTCGCCTTTCTCTGACTCGTGTCGGCTGATGCGAGTTCTCTGCTCGATTATTCAATCCCTTGTGTTGTCGATGTTCTACCCGCTTCATCACCTGTTTCTTCGCTGCTTCATAGCTCTTGAGCTTGTCTGTGACGACGATTCGTGGTACAAAGCCTTGTTTCTTCAGCAGTTTACGGAAAAATCGCTTGGCTGCCTCTGTGTCTCGATGTCGTTGGAGTAAGACATCTAGCACATTTCCTTCTGAATCCACTGCTCGCCACAAATAATATTGCTGTTTCTTAATCGTCACCACCATTTCGTCGAGGTGCCATTTGTCGGTGACGTAGGAACGCTTGCGCTGCACCTGATTTGCGTATGGCTGCCCAAACTTCTGGCACCATTCCCGAATCGTTTCGTACGTCACCTCAATGCCGCGATAGAGCATCATCTTCTCGATATCTCGGTAACTCAGCGGAAAAGTGTAGTAAAGCCACACACAGTAGCTGATAATTTCGCCGGGGAATCGGTGACGCGAATACATGAGCAAGCGGATACGATCAACGTTGAACCAGTATGATTATTCTACATTCTGGTTAAGCTGACAATGCCCTTTCAACATACCGATCGCCCTTGTAATATCCCTGTCCAGTTAATTGTGATCAATAAGCCCTGCTGGTAAATCCAAGACGAGCAATCTGCCTGAGTAAGATAAAAGCAGATTGCTCGTATCTATACCTAGTTAAGTAATTAAACTAGCTTTGGCACACTCAAGAACCTCAACGAACAAGACATGACTTTTGCTTGTGGCTGTGGCAATAATACTCAGAAACTTCAATAATGCTTACCCATCTTGACCTTTTTAGTGGTATTGGCGGCTTTACAAAAGCTGGCGAACTTGTTGGGGGAATTACTACAACTCAGTTTATAGAGCGTGAAAAAGATGCACAACTCGTACGGAGATCGCATTGGTCAGGCATCCCCATCCATGATGACATCCGCACATATTCCCCTAGAATCAGAGAATTCGATTTGTTTACGATCGGGTTCCCCTGTACAGGCACATCCAACGCCGGAACCAGAACTGGACTCGATCATCCTGAATCAGCTTTGTGGCGAGAATCCTTGCGCTGTATCTGTATTGGTAGACCGCAGTTTGTCGTTGTGGAACAACCTGAAGGATTTATCCAACGCGGACTTCAAGCAGTCCTTGGGGGACTTAGAATGGCAGGATATAAGTTTGGGTTGTGTCGCAAAAATAGGGAAGTGGTAAGGTGAGAAAGCTGAAAACTCCCACCCTGCTGTTCCATGTCTACTCCGTCTCTATTTAAGTGGCGACACTTTTTACCTGAAATCATCTTGCTCAACGTTCGTTGGTACTGCCGCT
>JAHHHE010000150.1 GCA_019359535.1 Gloeocapsa sp. UFS-A4-WI-NPMV-4B04 | reverse complement strand
AACACATGACTTGATTCAATCACTGGCGAAATCAAGTTAAATTCTTTTAGCTGCATTTACAAAGAGCCCCATCCCAGCTAGCAATCTCTCTTAACCTGATTCTAGCCTTAACCGAGACGTATTGGCTAGCGAACTTGTAAGCAAGTTAATGTTTGGCGAACAAACTCTTGCCCCACACCTTTCACCAGCAGATGATTCATTAGAGCTTGTGTCTCTTTCATTGGTTCAAGAAAGAGCAAAAATTCTGCGTGAGATAACTCCTGAAATGCTATTTGCTAGAGCTCAAGGTTGGGAAGAGTGGTGTTTAGAGAATTTTGAGGAGTGGAGAAATTTGTATATTGAAGCAGCCGAAAAAAGTGAGGAAATATTAGTTGGGTATGGTTGAAAGGTTTTCTACCACAATGACGTTTAGCCCTTGCTAGATGAACAAAGTAGTTAGCGATCGCCACTCTCCCATATAGTCCACAAAATCCCACTATTTAGTATAGTTCAAGACAGTTTAAATTTGAATTATTTATTAATTCTTGAATTGCCTCTGCACCCAACCGGAGTATAGCTTCTACCTGAGTTGTTGCATTTCCACACCTTAACCAAATTACTTTCGGAGGTGAACCGTAAAGGCGGCTCTTCTCTGCAAAATCAGCATCTTGAGTAACAATACAAAATCCCTGAACTTTGGCAAACTCCCAAATCTTGCGATCGCTTGCTTCGCTAAACCCTTGAAAATAAACATGGCTAGCATCAGGGAAAATATTAGCCAGCCGATTAACTAATTTTCGACTTAAGTTTTGGTCGAATAGTAGCTTCAAGTATTACCCACAATGGCAGTTAGACGGTGTTCTCGATCAGCAGCAAATTCAAGACTTGCTCTAATATCTTCCTCCGTCAATTCTGGGAAATCATCTAAAATTTCCGCGTGAGACATTCCAGCCGCCAACCAGCCCAAAACATCATACACAGTGATCCGCATTCTTCGAATACAAGGCTTGCCACCGCGCTTATCTGGCTCGATTGTAATAATATGGCGATAGCTCATGGCAGTAGGTTTATTGTGTCTCTGTTTCAAGTTTAGCCCGGTCTAACAAGAGTGCTGCACCCTTACGCTAATTCAAGCTGCGGCTGGGTTATGAAGGCTATCTGCCATTAATGAGTTTAACTGTTAAGCGGCTGCCAGATGAACAAAATAGTTGGCGATCGCTCGCCACTCTACCTACATATTGTTGCTCTAACTGGGAATAAAAACACGCTCGAATGGCTGCTTGCGATATCGCCTATAAATATCAAAATCCTTATCCAAAGTAGCGATCGCTCGTATGTTCAATCGCTCTGAAATAGCAACTAAAGCCAAGTCTGCAAAATCTCCTGGTAAATCTGCATATTGGGCGTTAAGTTCTGTAATTCGCGTAAAGTCTTGTGCTGTTAGGTGTTCGCAATTAAATACACCCCTACTGACTTGTAGTAGAAACTCATTTTGCACTCGCCAGTCAGCAGCCAGTAGATACATAGCTTCGGTGACACAGGCAATTGTAGTAATTAATTGACTCGTACAGCGTTCAAAAAACTTAAGCGCCAGAGCATGATATTTATCAGCAGCACTGTAGTAAGCAACTATCACTCCTGTATCCATAACGATGAGGGGATGGTAAGTCACGGCGTAGCTTCTGGATCACTTTTGGATTCAGCTTGCTCTAACACAGATTGAACTGGTATTGCATTTAAGCGTGCTTGTTTAGACATTGAGTTAGCACCTTGCTTCAATAAATATTGTGCTATTGCTTGCTTGCGATTTGGACGTTCAGACAAATCTGGAGCAGCGCCTTCTAGTAAATGTTTGGGATGTCCACCCATTCTTTCCACTAAAGTTTGCCCAGCTTGCAGACTCAACCAGCGTTCGTTAATTAGCCTTCTAATTAGTTCGCTCTTGTCGGTTTTCTCATACGCCTGAATATCTGCTAGATGAGCCTCAGTTTCCGAGTCTAGGCGCACAGCTATCAGTCCCATGTTAATGTTCCTGCTAATTAGTGTTATACAAGTATAACGAAGTGACAGACATTTCTATAGACTGCGATCGCCCTTGAATATCGCAATCGAGAGTTAGCGATCGCTATCCCAATATATGTTGTTCCAGCAAACTAGAAAGCTCTTCCTTCGTCATTTCACTTTGCGCTAGCTGCATCACCATGTTGTATGCAACTTCCTCAGTCATGTTAAGTTCATAGGAATTCATGCTCAAAAATGCAATCATTGTGGCAAACGCAGTCCGTTTGTTGCCGTCTAAAAAAGGATGATTCTTAGCTAAGTGATATAAGTAAGCAGCTGCTTGACTAGAAATAGTTGGATGCAGAAGCTCACCAAAGAATGTGGCTTGGGGTTGGGCAAGATCTGAGTCTAAAAGACCGTCATCTCTGATACCATCAAGTCCACCAAATCTTTCAATCTGGCGTTTATGGATGTCAAGCACATCCGACTTTGGCACAAATTCAGGAGTCTGCAAGGCGACGATATACCTCCGACCATTTTTCCTCGGACTCTAGATAAGCTTTGAAAGCCTTTCCTTCAGAAGTAGGCTTCACCTTCAGCGATCGCACAAATTCTAATAACTCTGCTAAAAGCGGTTCTGGTACTTGTTCAATTTCTTGAATAATTTGTTCTTTAGTATTCATTGCTTTTGCCTCACGCGATGGCTACACAATCTATACCTATTATCTAGCTCACCTTTAGGCGGTTTCAAGCACAAAAATCTATAATTAAAAGTTGGTAAGCTATTTCCCTTTGTTTGTAAATTACAATGACCACTTCTAACCGCCGTTACCACATCACCACCTTCGGCTGCCAGATGAATAAAGCTGACTCCGAGCGCATGGCTGGTATTTTGGAAAATATGGGCTTTGAGTGGTCAGAAGACCCGAATTATGCAGACTTGATTCTCTACAATACTTGCACAATTAGAGATAACGCCGAACAAAAGGTTTATTCCTACCTGGGACGACAGGCAAAACGTAAGCAAGAACACCCCAATTTGACTTTAGTAGTTGCTGGCTGCGTTGCTCAACAAGAAGGAGAAGCACTACTAAGACGAGTGCCAGAACTTGATTTGATCATGGGGCCGCAACACGCTAACCGCTTGGAAGATTTGCTAGAACAAGTATTTAACGGCAATCAGGTAGTAGCAACTGAGCCGATTCAGATCATCGAGGATATTACTAAGCCACGCCGCGATAGCAGTGTGACGGCTTGGGTAAACGTGATTTATGGCTGTAACGAGCGCTGTACTTACTGTGTGGTTCCGAATGTGCGCGGGGTTGAGCAATCGCGGACACCAGAGGCGATTCGCGCTGAGATGGAACAATTAGGACAGCTGGGTTATAAGGAAGTAACTTTACTTGGTCAAAATATTGATGCTTATGGACGAGATTTGCCGGGTGTGACTCCAGAAGGACGGCATCAGCACACATTGACAGATTTGCTGTACTACGTCCATGATGTGCCAGGAATTGAGCGGATTCGGTTTGCTACGAGTCATCCACGTTATTTCACAGAACGCTTGATCAAAGCTTGTGCTGAATTGCCGAAGGTATGTGAGCTTTTCCACATTCCATTTCAGTCAGGTGATAACGAAGTATTAAAACTGATGTCGCGGGGTTACACTCACGAGAAATATCGGCGGATTATTGACACGATTCGGCGGTATATGCCGGATGCGTCAATTAGTGCTGATGCGATCGCAGGTTTTCCTGGTGAAACAGAAGCCCAATTTGAAAATACACTCCGTTTGGTAGATGACATCGGCTTTGACCATCTAAATACTGCTGCTTATTCGCCGCGTCCAGGCACACCTGCGGCTGTGTGGGACAATCAGCTAAGTGAAGAAGTGAAAAGCGATCGCTTGCAACGACTGAATCACTTAGTTTCAATTAAAGCAGCACAAGCGTCAGAGCGCTATCGCGATCACATTGAAGAAGTGCTAGTAGAAGACCAAAATCCTAAAGATCCTAGTCAGGTAATGGGACGGACACGCGGTAATCGCCTCACCTTTTTCGATGGCAATATCGGCGAACTTAAAGGCAAAGTAGTACAAGTTAAAATTACTGAAGTCCGGCCTTTTAGCTTGACAGGTGAGCCAGTTAAGTTACTCCAACCCCTGCCTGTATAATTACTCAACCTGCTTTCTTGCGTCCTAAGACAAAAAAAGTGGTGATATCGTTCCAGATTCCTTTATCTGTTTCTAATGCCTCAAGTTGGGTAAAATAATCAGCCTTAGCTTGCTGCAATTGTTCTATGGAAAGTTGCGCTAAGGGACGGCATAGAGGATACTTAAGGCTACCTTCCCACGATTTTTTGGCTGCACTCAAACTAATATAGCTGCCATATTGCTCTGTTTTTATTTCAATATCCTTAAAACCTGCTTGTTGTAGCAGGGTACAGCACTTTTTTTCTGTGCCAGTCAGATCATTAAATATCAATGAGACACCGTATCTTTGGGCAACTTTCTGTAACACAACGCCAGTGATAAAAGCGGTTTCGGCGAATACACATAAACCAATTAGTCCATCTGGCTTCAGAAAGCGATGCCATAAGCGTAAAGTAGCTTGCAAATTAGTTATCAAAGGCAGTGCAGAACAACACAGCACTCTATCAAAACTGTTATCAAACTCTAGATTCTCCGCATCTGCTTGTCTGAGTTCAATATTACTTAGACCTGCTGCCTCAATTTTTCGTTTTGCTTGGTCAAGCATACCAGTAGAAATATCTACTCCAACCACCTTACCCTCAGAACCAACAAGCTGTGCAGCTTCAAGAGCAACTAAGCCTGTACCTGTAGCAATGTCTAAAATTTTCTGTCCCTTGTAGATTCCTACACATTCAATCAGACGATGAGCAAGCCGAGGGTGGAAATCGCCTTCGTCGTAGTTATTGCTTCTGTGACTATATACATCAGCCACTTGTTGCTTAAACTCGTCAAGCTCAACAAAGTTACTCATTAGGGTTAGTCTTAAATAGTTGTTTTTGGCATACTTTAAATAGTGTAAGCTTGCTCTTTGAATAAGGGTTGAGGGGATTTGTGTAAAAGTGTAAATGTTTAGTTGTTACAGAGAAGTAAGTGAATATATGCTGTTAGAATTAATGCAGAAGCTACTGCAAATACCTATAATGGTTTAGCAGTGTAAGTATCACTCGAAGTTGCTCTGACTAATTTTACAAGGTAGTATTTAAATTTAAACAGATGTAACTTTTTACAGTTACTAAATCCAATCAATATTCCACAGTAAATTACTTTTTTTGAATTAAAATATTGTGTTTACAGGATTAGTTCAAGCATTAGGAACAGTTAGAGCGCTAGGAAACGACACTTATCAAATTAATTGCGTCAGCACAGATAATGACGTGATTTTGCACGATCTTGCCATTGGTGACAGTGTTGCTGTTGATGGCGTTTGCCTCACCGTGATGGAAGTTTTGCCTCAAGGATTTACTGCTGCTGCGTCACCAGAAACTCTGCGCCGGACAACACTAGAGCAACAAATAGGCGATGGTTTTGTCAATTTAGAAACATCGCTGCGAGTTGGGAGCAAGTTAGGCGGGCATTTTGTGATGGGTCATGTAGACGGCATCGGTAGTCTGCAAGAAGTAGAACAAACGGCGACTTCCTGGGAAATGAGTTTTACAACGACTGAAGCGATCGCTCGTTATATTGTCCCGAAAGGCAGTATTGCCGTCAATGGCGTAAGTTTGACAATAGCAGAATATAACCCAGAATTAAACAAGTTCAAAGTTGCAGTTATTCCCCTTACCTACGCCGACACAAATCTGCGTTATCTCAGACCAGGTAGTAAGGTGAATTTAGAAGCAGATATTCTGGGTAAATACGTTGAAAAATTAATTTCTTCTGGTTCGCGTCATGATGCAATAGCTCATACTAATTCAGATGAGCTAACACCCGCATTTTTAATAGAAAACGGGTATTTATAGGAGAAATTACTCTATTTTGTAGTCAGTGATTAAAATGCGTTAATTTTATACGCTTATGAGAAAAATTATAGGTAGCAGAAGCACCACTAATTGTATTAGCAAGGTTTCAAAGTTGAGTTGATCCACTTGCTCGCAAGGAGTTTCTTTTAATAGTAAGTGCGCTAAAAATTAGCTTGAAAATGTACAGTATAAACAGCTAAATTGGTACTTGAGGTATTTAATTGTGAGGAGATTGTCAAGCTGTGGATAAAAAAAGATGGAATTTAGCAAATTTGATCCTCGTTGGTAGTATAGCGATCTCTGCAACACCAGCACTTGCCCAAAGTGTACTGAATGAAAGACAGATTTCACTAGGATTGGCGCGGGAAGCCGCAAACGCAGCGATTAATCAATGCCGTAAGGATGGTTATCAAGTGTCAGTCACCGTAGTTGACCGTTCTGGTCAAGTCAAAGTTATGATGCGAGATGACAATTCTGGCCCTCATACACCAGATACAAGCCGTCGCAAAGCTTACACTGCGCTTACCTTCCGCACCAGCACAACTGAACTGGCAAATCGTGTTGCTAGTAATCCGAGTGCAGCCAACCTCAGAGACATTACCGATATTATTCTGCTTGCTGGCGGCTTGCCGATTCGCGCTGGCAACGAAGTCATTGGCGGTATTGGTGTAGGTGGCGCTCCCGGCGGCGATAGAGATGAGGTGTGTGCCAAAGCTGGTATTGATAAAATTAGCAATTGATTTGAGGCGGTGCATCAATACAAATAACACCGCTGAACAGCTAGTGCATGATTACGGTCAAAAGTCAATATCATCCCAGCGAATAAGGGAGAGAAATCTCCCTATCTCCCCCTTAGCCTTTATTGGCGGGTTTCTGCTTTAACTGAGCAGTGCGTAAAGATTCAACTAACTCAGCTACAGCATCTTCTAACTGAACGCTTGGATCAGTGGCAACCCAGCCTTGATCTGTTAGCTGGCGAGTTTCAAAGTGAAGATGCGGGCCTGTAGAGTTACCAGTGCTGCCAACGCGCCCAATTACTGTTCCTTGTTCAACCCACTCACCGGGTTGGACAAAGATTTCTGACAGATGACCATAAAGTGTCTGTTGTGTGAAGTTTTCGTGTTCGAGGACAACAGTTAAGCCATAACCACCCAACCAGTCAGCGATCGCTACCTTACCTGCGTCAGCAGCCAAAACTGGTGTCCCCAATGACGCGCCGAGGTCAGTTCCAGCGTGAAAACGGCGAGTACCTGTAATTGGATGAATCCGCCAGCCAAAAAGTGAAGTAATCGGAGCCGGAATAGTCAGTGGAAACATTAGTCGTGTATTACCATTACCAAATTGTCCCGTAGGCTGAGGCGTGCGGTTGTAGTAGAACACACTACGAGGTTGGACATTGGCTGAGGCAATCTGACCTGGAACAGCTATTCTGCGAGTAGTACGACCATTACTAGCGCTGGCTGTGATTGGACTTACCCGAATTGGCGAAATTCTACCTACAGCAACGGCTCCCCTTGTTACCCAACCCGGCGCTTGAGAACGAGGAAGTCGCCCAGTATTAATTCGACGAGTAGCAGCGATCACTCCTTGTGTTCTTCGCCTTGCTGGAGTACCGCAAATACTACCTGACATCCCTTGCCGCGCGATCGCTTTACAACCCGTTGAGCGCTCTGATAGCACTACCGCGCTTGGTGGTTCGTAGCTTCTTGTAGCACCAATTTTGTATTCGGTAGGGTCAATATAAGCGCCGTTGTAATTTGCGGCGGAATTAGTAGCAGCTTTTCTTGTTCGATTCGGTCGTGCTTGAACTGACTTTGGGGAAGTGGTTGCAGGTTGGGCAACTGAACGAGTGGGAACTGATAACCGAGGCGCAACAGGAGTGACAACTTGCCGCACAGAGCGATCGCGTACTCGTGGCGTTGGTGAAAGCTTTTGCCGTAATCGTTCTCCTCTAACGGGAGCCGGAGAAGTGGAAATCCTTGATCTCAATCGTTCTCCTCTAACTGGTGCATTAGGCACAGATTTTACTACTGGCGGTTTCGAGGTTGTAGTAGGTACAACTACGTCTATTGAACTTTCTGTTTGGGCAAGTACCGCGTTGCTACTAAACAGGCTGAATACACCGATCCAA
Organism: Gloeocapsa sp. UFS-A4-WI-NPMV-4B04; assembly: GCA_019359535.1. Classification (GTDB taxonomy): domain Bacteria; phylum Cyanobacteriota; class Cyanobacteriia; order Cyanobacteriales; family Chroococcidiopsidaceae; genus JAHHHE01. Next base: position 6,949 of record JAHHHE010000150.1, on the reverse strand, counting down.
CTCAGGCTTTGTAGTAGAAGTAATTGCACCAAGCCCACACTGCGCGATCGCAGCCACAATGAGCGTAAAGGCGTGTAGGCATCAGTTCGCTGGGTCATTTTTTCTCTCGCTTTCTACTTTGCCTTGTGCTAAGTAATTATACTTATCGTTTTAATTAACTATAAATTTTCCGACATCTAGCTTCTAGCTTCAATTTACTGCTCACCTCTAACCCCCAATACTCAGCTTTAGACCTTTGACTAGAAAGTGTCCATTTAATAACAATTAACTATACCCCAGACTGATTAAACCAGGCTGAAAACAAATTTCTGGATCTGCTACTGAGTTAACGTCAATCGTAGAGCAAAAGCGAACTCGCAGTTCACCAGAGGCAGTAACACCTACAATTGTTCCGCAACGACCATCAATACAGATGGAACGATTCATGTTGATTAAAAGCTTTTCGTAAGATGATAGTAGTAGCTCTATTCTTTCTAAATACTGATTACCTGCTGCTATGCCTATTAAAGTGACAGCTGCTAGCATTTCAAGCGAGGTAATTGTTGTCTCAACTTGATTGTGCCAAGATTGAAGATTGATTCCGCTTTCCGGTACAGAGTTAGTCCAGTTAATACCTACACCCACAACTGCTTTAGTAATGCGTCCTTGGTGAACCTTCGTTTCAGTTAAAATTCCGCCAAGTTTACGTTGAGCAACTACCAAGTCATTCGGCCATTTGAGCCAAACTGGAATACCGCGATCGCGTAATGCTGTAGCAATTCCCCAAGCACTAGACATAGTTAGCTGATAAGCTTGGTGCGCTGGTAGATTAGGCGCGATCGCCACAGAAAGGTACAATCCTCCCGATGTAGAATACCACTGACGACCCCATTGTCCGCGTCCAGATGTTTGCTCACTTGCAATTACAACGGTTCCAGGTTTAGCGCCTTGATCGAGTAAATTCCACAAGATTTGGTTAGTTGAAGGCAATGTTTCAAATAGATGAATATCAAATGGCATTGAGGCATTATCGCCATGTGGTGCCAAAAATCTTACTAACTTTTGCCGATCCAATTGCACACATTCAAACTTAAATACAGATACTCAAGCTAACATCAATCTACACTTAGTTTCGCTATTTTATTTCTTATGTATACTTGGCAGTGGCGCACTTGGTCAGGATTACCCTACCTAACGTGCAGTATTTTAGAACCGTGGTTTCATGGCTTTTTTACTCAGCAGTTTTGGCCGCGTTCTCCCTTAGAGTTGACCAAGGTGCTACAACCAGATGCTGATGTTTATCGGGTAAAACAAGTACACGGCAATATCGTTCTGACTCCATCAGAAATTAGACAGGAATCAGATAAACTTAGCGTGCCTGAGGAGGCGCAAGACTTTCTAGCCCAAGCAGATGGTTTAATTACTGAACAGGCACAACAAGCGGTGTGGGTAGCAAGTGCTGATTGTACACCAGTTTTAATTGCTGATGCTAAGACTGGACAAGTAGCGGCGGTTCATGCTGGCTGGCGCGGTACGGCGGCAAAGATTGTGCCACAAGCGATCGCCCGACTTCAAAGTCAAGGCAGCAAAATTCAGCAACTAAGAATTGCAATGGGTCCCGCGATCGCAGGAGAAGTTTATCAAGTATCTACTCAGGTCGCTGCCGAAGTTGGCAACAGTATTATTACTGATAAATCACACGATGATTTGTTAAATATTTTATATTCATTACCTAATTCACCTTTATCAGCAGATCCCCACCCAGGAAGAGTGCGCCTGGATGTGCGGCAAGTAATTGCATTACAGTTAGAACAGTTTGGCATTAGTCCTGAACAAGTGGCGATCGCTCCTCATTGCACTTACCAAGAACCAGAGCATTTCTTTTCTTACCGCCGCGATAAACTGAAAAAAGTCCAATGGTCAGGCATTGTTAGTACAAATATAAGCTAGCTAGATGTTTATAACAAGCGCTAACTACATCAGCTTTGTGCTATTCGGTGAGGCTAATCTTGCTGACAACCGCAATGCAGCACGACTAGCCGTGATCAATCTAGGAACAATATTTTCGGTTAAGACTTGATCGCCCCAACTGAGTTAATCTCCCTCCCGTCTCCCTTTTTAAGGGGAAGCCAGAGGAGGCTATATTCCCCACTTTTTAAGGGGGGCTAGGGGGGATCTGCGACGACTCAACAATACTAACCGAGATATATTGCATATAGGAAGCCACTTTAGACCGCCAAGGTATACCGATTTTTCCCTGTTTTCAAAGCCTGCACTTCAAACTAGGCAATATCTTAACAGTAACTTCATACTTTTCCTAAGCATCTTCACACTACTTTTACATAAGTTAGACTGCCATTAGTTAAACTATAAGCATATACAGGCAATAACTAAATCGAACTTTAATATCTTCATGTCTAACGCCTCTAGAGGTTTATCTCTAGGGGCGTTATAGTATTTAGTGTTACTTAAATAGCAACTATTCTTTCGTCAAGTTAACCTAGACTAACAATCTTTTGTTAAAGCGACGTTGTAGGATAAAGATTTACCAATTTCCCTTTGCTAAAATCTTCAATTTAAATGCGCCGTATTTTCATAGTAATTTCATACTTTTCCTAAGCATCTTTACACTATTTTTACATAAATTGACCTGCTATTAGTTAAACTATAAGCATATACAGGCAATAACTAAATCTAAACTCTATATTTTCAACTGTAACGCTCCTAAAGATAATCCTCTAGGAGCGTTATAATATTTAGTTAAATTACTTAAATAGTAGCAAGGTTTTTTGTTAATAACTTTTTAGCGAACTTACTATTTATCTGAATACTTTTTTATGCTTAGAAGATGATTAGATAAAAAATTCTAAAAAAAGTAAATAGTCATACTGTGAGGATAGCTAGTGAAGTATATATAATAACTGTTTCTATTTCCTTGATTTCTTGTTTAAATATCATGTTTACGCTATTTAGTTAGGATACAAATGGGTTTAATATATCTAAGCTAATCTACTATCTTCTATTTTTTAAATGTAAAACCTACTGAAGTAAATATTAAGATTTAAATAATTAAAATCTGAGGAGATATAAAAAAGCGAGACAGTTTTGTTAAAACGTCTTCTTATAGTAAATACATTAAGCTTATATCTTGCATTCTACTTAGAAAAAAGCCGGGCTGGATAAACGCAGTCTATGTATATACTCTTAAAAAAGTGCAATAACTCCTAACTGGTCAAACTTGGAATAACAGCAAATTAGCTTAACTCATATTTTGTACCTACCCACTCACCCGCCTGGGATTTGAATCCCAGGCTGATAACGAAAGTCATCTAAAGATTACTAGCAAAGGATTTCAGTCCATTTCAATAGCCTTAAACTAAAAGCCTGCGAACTTAAGTTCTGGGCCAGATTTGCGGTTGATTGAGAATAGTAACATATGTAAGTTAAGCAATCAGAACTACAATATTTTCTTTTAAATGAATCATTCTTTACTGACAAGTGCTTCGATATTCCTACTGACTCTTATATAAAGATATTTTTAAGTTAAGCTTTTGCTGAAGCGAAAATTAACCAAAAGCTAGCCATTAGCAATCTATCCAATATTATTTTTACTAAAACTTATTCCAAGTAAAAGTAAAACTGTCACTTATGCAGCTATTTAATCGAAATAAATAGAATTATCCGAGTTGAAGACAATAATTGAAGAGATAAATTCTATTTTGGAGTACGATTTAATAGCTAGACAAGGTTTCACTTAACAAGTCTCGGTGCATTAGCGCCCGATCTACCAAAGATTGAATTTGGTCTGGCTCGAGGGGAGTACCATTAGCGTAATGCTCTAGCCATACTTGACTAATTACGTTGGGATCATCTGGTAGCTGTGCTAAATCCCACCCAGGCATTTCTATTTCTTGCATTAACTTACTCACCTTGGGATCGTAACTAAGAGCAAAACAGCGACAGCCTTCACTAGCCGCCATAATTAAACTGTGGTAGCGCATCCCGATCGCCATTTCTACACCTCGAAATACACCCTTTAAGGCTTTTGGATCTTCGAGACACAAAATTTGATTTGCACCTGGTAGTTGTGGTTGAATTGTCTGGGCGATCGCTAAATCTTGATTCTGAAATGGCACTAGCAAAATACAAGTCTGCGTTGCTTGCTGCAAGCTGATTAAAGCCTTGGTGAAGTTAGCCAGACGAGTTGCAGTTAATTCAGGATGCGATCGCAACGTTACAGCAATTCTGGGAGCAGGTAAATTCCAAAGTCCCGGTACTGGCGTTGCTGACATTGCCCAAACCGGATCAGGTGCTAGGGTACAAGAAATGTGCCAATCGGCTAAAAGCGCAGCAGAACCGCGATCGCGCACACTCACGGCTGTACACTTAGCAAACGTCCGCCGCGCCACAGCACGAGTTAAAGGACGCTTTAAGGGGCCAATTCCCTGCGCCCAGGCAATGGTTTTGAGTCCCAGTTGTTGAGCCATTGCCATCAGTCCTGCATAGTAAAATGGGCTAACAGCACTTGTGGCATCTTGGATTAAGCTACCGCCACCCCAGATAAATACATCCGACTGACGCAGCGCTTGGAGGACTGGTATAGCCATGCGATTGCACGTTTCGACATTATAGCGATCGCGTGTTTCTTGGGGATTGCCAGACAAAACCAGAGGAGTTACATGATCGGGTAGCATTTGTAGTAGCGTTGCTAGCAAAGCCTCATCGCCACCATTTCCCATACCGTAGTAGCCACACAAAACCGCCTGCATCTTCCTCACACTTTTCTCCCATTGATTTACCCTACCCAAAACTTTATCTGAGTTTGCTGTCTGAAGAGCGAACTGAGAGACGGTAGCATAAGAAAGCTACTATCAGATTTGTACTGAAGTACCATTACCCTTAATCCCCAAACTTTATTTCATGCACGCGCTTTCAATTCCCACCTGGATTATTCATGTTTCCAGCGTTATTGAGTGGATCGCCGCTATCTGGTTAATTTGGATTTATGGTGAAGTCAGTGGTAATCGCGCTTGGTGGGCGTTATCCTTGGCAATGCTACCCGCGCTTGTTAGTGCCATGTGTGCTTGTACTTGGCACTTTTTCGAGAACTTGAAATCTTTAGAATGGCTGGTAACACTCCAAGCGACGATGACTGTTGTTGGTAACTTTACTCTTTTAGCGGCTAGTTGGTGGATTTGGCGTTCTCCTCAATCAGATGATCAGCAAAGTGATCAAGAGGCGACACAGCGTATTTCTAAAAAGTTAAATTAGCGCCATGTCAAAAGAATCTTTATTTGTTATTTCACTGTTTCCTTACTTGGGTGCTTTGTGGTTTCTTTCCCGCATCAAGCAGATGCCACGTTTAGCTCTATTTGGCTTTTATGGCACTTTGGTTTTTGTCGGCGTAACTATCCCAGCCGCAATTTACGCTCAAGTGCATTATGGTAAGCCTTTAGCAGATGTTGATTGGCTACACGGAAGTGCCGAATCTTTTTTGACACTTTCTAATATTTTGATTGTGCTGGGTTTCAGACAAGGAATTATGCAGAGGAAGAGTTAAATGGATGTTATCCCAGCAATTGATTTACTTGCAGGTCAGTGTGTGCGATTGTATCAAGGAAATTATCAGAAATCGCAAGTATTTAACGAAAACCCAACTGATGTTGCAAAACAATGGGCGGATCAAGGAGCTAATTGGTTACATATTGTAGACCTCGACGGTGCAAAGACTGGTAAATTAGTAAACTTGCAGGCAATTGAGGCGATAACGAGAGCAGTACCAGTCAGAATTCAAGTTGGCGGTGGATTACGCGATCGCGCTTCTGTTACTCAATTACTAGCTCTAGGTGTACAGCGAGTAATTTTAGGCACAATAGCTGTTGAGCAACCGCAGCTAGTAGCCGACTTATGTCAAGAATTTCCAGGGCAAATTGTTGTTGGAATTGATGCTCGTAACGGACGAGTAGCAACGCGGGGTTGGCTGGAAACGTCTGAAGTTTTGGCAACTGTGCTAGCTCAACAAATGCAAGGATTGGGAGCAGCAGCGATTATTTATACCGACATCCACCGCGATGGCACACTACAAGGGCCAAATTTAGACGCATTAAGAGAACTTGCAGCCGAAATATCAATTCCGATTATTGCCTCTGGCGGCATTAGTTCTGTAACTGATTTGTTAAGTCTGTTAGCGCTTGAACCACTGGGAGTTACTGGTGTAATTGTTGGTCGCGCCTTGTATACTGGGGATATTTCCCTTAAGCAAGCACTACAAGCGATCGGTCAAGGACGTTTACAGGATGTACCACCAGATTTGGGATTTTCGGCATTTGCTTAATTTAGGGGGTAGCAGTTTTGAACGCAAAAGCGGTGTAATTTCCTGCTAACCCTTCTACAATCGTGCGTGTATTGGCAATCAGCATCCCCTGATACGTTTCTCCCTCAGTTCCTGCTTCACCAAGGCTATCGGCGAATACTTCCCGCTTTGAAACTTTAACATTAGCTTCTCTGGCCACAGTCTGAATCAGCTTCGGGTTGGTTGTCGTTTCTGCAAACAAAGTTGGTACTCCCGTATTCTTGATAATGTTCACTACTTCTTTTACCCGTGCTGCTGTCGGTTTTTCTTCGGTGCTGAAGCTACCCAAAGCACCTTCAAACGAAAGTCCATAAGCTTTGACATAGTAACCAAGTGCATCATGGGTTGTAACTAACTTGCGTTGATTAGGCGGAATAGTAGCGATTTGAGACTTGCTCCAGGTATCCACCTGCGCCAGTTCACTTTTTAGTTTTTGATCATTGCTGGTGTAGACTGCTCCATTGGTTGGAGCTAATTTTTCTAGATTCCTGCTAATGGGACTTAGACAAAAATTAAGCCCAAATGTAACCCAAACTGGCTTTATAAGTAGCAAACAGGTCACGATGCAGGGTCAACCAATCGAAAAATCGATAAGACATCGCCGTTCTAAAAGCCTCT
>JAHHHE010000149.1 GCA_019359535.1 Gloeocapsa sp. UFS-A4-WI-NPMV-4B04 | reverse complement strand
GTCGGGTGAGCATCTCTAGCCAAATGCAGTGTTGATTTGTAATTCGTTGTCCATTGCTCTACCTACCTTGTAGAGTTTTATCCTTTGATTATAAGTAAAATAATCCAAGGAACCTGACACAAGAGGGTTAACTTGACCACGACTTGTCCAGGTGGCAATGCGGGGACAAACAATTGTTCGCTCTAAATCTCGACCAAAGTGGGATCACAGTATCCCTTAAAGGTGATCGCAGCGAGGAGATGGCCGTTGCACTACTGCTGCAATCATCCTGATGCGACAGGTACGATGTCCCAGTTTGCCTGCTGCAAATCGTTAGCTTTTGTGACACCTGCTATAGGGATAGTCAAGGGTATTGTCGGCTTTTGATTCATCCAGGTAGACGATTTGCTCAGACGAATAAGCCGATCTCGTCTGTCGAAACGCTTGTCGTTTGGCTTGATTGCGCTCAAAGTAGCGATACGTCTTTTTTGGCGCGTGAACTCAATCCGCCTCAGGGCTTTGCCAATCGTGCGGTTGCTGATCGGTTCTAACTATTGCTGTGCCATATCTTGCTGGGTGAAACGTCCATGCCGCGCGGCAAAGTCTCGAAACTCATCAAGGTCAGCAATCTTTGGTTACGGTCCGCAGTGATCTTACTTTGGAATTCCATTAGAGGCGATCGCTACACTCAAGCTTTGAGGCTCGATAGCCAATCGCGTGTAGCTTGTGGAGAATGTAGATGCACGGCTTGGAGATGGGCATACTCAGGTTTATTCAAGAGCATAGAATACTCTTTGCGCTTTTTCCTGTAAGTCTGAAGCGCCCATAGCAGAATAGAGTTGCGACTGAAGGTTGTGCGCCAAGTCTCGCGGTTGCCGTTGCATACTTCCTCTCGCGTTACTAAACGCTGATACGTCCGACGCACTAGGCGACTCATAATTACTGGTAAGGAGTAGTCTAGCCATACAACTGTTTTAGCTTGGCTCCAAACAATGTCGCGCACTTGACTGTAATTACCATCTACAACCCAGTTTTCGCCGCATGAGAGCGCTTGGGAAACGCGATCGCGCATTACATGATTCGGCACTTCAATCCAGTTAGGTTCCCAATGCAGTGCATCTAATTCTATATGAGGAATTCCAAGCTGTTGGGAGACTTGACGCGCCAAAGTTGTTTTGCCTGAACCACTTGTGCCAACTATAGAAATTCGCTGACCATAATTTGAGACACTTGCTTTCATTTTGGCAAAGGCTATCTATCCAGCTTCAGAAATAACTTCATGCTTTACTGGTAGCAAACTTTCAAGATTTACATGACAGGAAGCATCCATAATTTCAATTCCCACAATCTTGTCATCTTCTCCAATATCCAAAACAATATTTTCTGATATTCGCTGATTAATTACCTCCTGCTCTCGGTCATCTAGGCGGAGGTAAAGTAAGTCTGACTTGCTATTATAAAAAATTTGCATCCTACCATTTTCCGTAAAAGACATAGACCGTTACAGTAATTATGGTATTTTGTTCAATTACATAGAAAACTTATACCCGCTTTCCCTCATAGTATTTACTGGCTCTATTTTGCTTAAAGTCATACACTTTAGCCTTCTCCAATCGATCTCGCTTCCCTGGAACAGAAAAACCTGTGAGGAGTACGTCTCTAATCTCTGCTTTACTAACGCCACGTTCTTCAGCCCGTTCTCAGGTATGTGGAGCAATCTGAATTTCCATTTACCAAAATCGGCTTTGATATCTAAGTCGTATACTCAGCGTTAATCTTCACGTAGTCGTAACTGAGGTCACAACCCCAAGCTTTACCAAAGCCAGAACCATTGCCGATATTGACTGAGATTAAGACTGTATCGTCTTTTAAATAACGACTAGAGGCGGGGCGTTCAAAAGCGGTTGGTTCACCATCTTTAACCACTAATAAATCATTGCTCATTTCAACGCTAACTACATTTTTATTTTGTTGCAGATCATCGCCAGAGCCTTTTTCTTTTAAATAAGCACTAGCAGACGCACGATCAAAAGGCAGGGGTTGACCGTTTTCCATTAACAAGAAATCGCCTAACTTAATTTGCAGGTTTTCTTGTTCAAAAGGAACGCCAGCACGTCCAGCTGCTGCGGCAATTCTTCCCCAGTTGGGATCGCGACCAAAAATAGCTGATTTAACTAGAGATGAACCAGCAACGGTTTTAGCAACCATGCGGGCGGCTTTTTCATCTGTTGCACCCGAAACTTGCACTTCAATTAAGCAAGTTGCGCCTTCACCGTCACGGGCGATCGCTTTCGCCAAATGCTGGCAAACTGCTGTTAGCATTGCCTCTAATTTTTCGGCTTCTGCTCCCATTTCAGTAATCGCAGGAGTACGAGATTGACCATTAGCAAGAGCTAAGAGAGTATCGTTAGTGCTGGTATCGCCATCAACGGTAATTTGATTAAAACTGCGATCAGCTGCGCGACTCAACATTTGCTGCCAGAGAGAAGGAGAAACAGCAGCATCACAGGTAACAAAAGCTAGCAGTGTAGCCATATTGGGGTGAATCATCCCAGACCCTTTGGCAATGCCACCAATTCTGACCGGGCGATCGCCTAATGTTGTCTCCAGGGCGATTGATTTTGTTACCAAATCTGTTGTAACAATTGCTTGTGCCGCCGCATCGGAGCCTGTAACTGACGCTGCTGCAACTAACTGAGGAATGCCACTCCGTAGTGCATCCATCTTAATTCGCTGTCCAATTACTCCGGTAGAAGCAAGTAGGATAGATTCAGAAGGCACATTCAGTGCTTGCCCTAGTAGCATTGCAGTTTCTAGAGCATCCAGCCAGCCTTGAGAACCTGTTGCCGCGTTTGCTTGTCCAGCATTGCAAAGGATAGCACGGGCGCTGTGTTTTGCCTGTAGTTGCTGACGACAGTAGTCTACAGGGGCAGCACGTACTACACTTGTTGTAAATACACCAGCTGCGATCGCCTCTGCATCTGACAAAATTAATGCTAAGTCTGGTAGTCCCGACGGTTTCAAACCCGCCGTAATTCCTGCTGATCGATATCCTTTAGGAGCAGTGACACCGCCGCTAATTTCCTGCCAGTCTGACATTATACCTTCCTTTGGTCGCATTTATTCATCGGAAAATGTGGGTGGAAACCCCGTCCCTTCGGCAAAGCTCAGGGCAATGCTTTTAAAGATGGCTTAGTATTGAAATCAAGATGTGTTAGAATACACAAGAAGGCGTTTTCGTTAACCAAGACTTCCTTCGCTATGTACCGTAGGGCGTTGTGCGTGAGCCGAAAGGCAAAGTCTGTAGAGCGAACGTAAGACCGTGAAGTGTTTTAATTAACATAGAGGCAGTTGCGAAACTCCTGAAAGGGAAAGAAGCAGAAACTCAAGTCGCGAGGCTTGGGAATTCCTGTACGTTTACGTCAGGGAGGATGCCAAGAGATGTCTCGACGCACAAGGCTCGGTATATGGTCGCGCCAATTTAACAAAAAGGGAGAGCCTTTTATTGTGACTCTCCCGATCATCAGGGTGCATCTACTCAGCAAAGTATACCAGGTTAGATAATTTAGTTTTTAACCTTGGTCGAAATTTTTAGCATGAATCTTTACAAGTAGACATCGGGCAGTAGGCAGATTTTTCTAATTGAGCTTTGCTGAATTAGCCTAAGATTAATTATTCAGTTTCTTAACTAACAACTGGTTAGTCAATTTGGGGTCTGCACGTCCGCCAGTTTGCTTAAGTACCTGCCCTACAAAAAAGCCTATTAGCTTAGTTTTACCGTTGCGATATTGTTCTAGTTCTTTGGGATTTGCTGTCACAACTTGCTCAATGATTGCTTCCAATGCACCGGTATCAGAAATTTGAATTAATCCCTTACGTTCGACTAATTCTTTAGCAGAACCACCAGAGGTAAGTAATTCTGGCAGAATATCTTTGGCAATTTTGCCGCTAATCGTGCCGTCTTGAATTAAAGCGATTAGTTCAGCTAGGGAGTTAGGTTTGAGGGCAATTTCAGTGATACTGAGTTTATTAGTATTCAAGTAGCCAGCAATATCACCCATGATCCAGTTAGCGGCTTGTTTAGCGTTGGCGTTGGCTGCGATCGCTGCTTCAAAGTATTCTGCAACAGAGCGATCGTCAGTTAATACCCGCGCGTCATAAGCCGAAAGACCATGATCTGTTTCATAGCGATGCCGTTTTTGCGCTGGTAATTCTGGTAGTTCAGAACGCCATTGATTCACTTGCTCAGTTGATACTTCAATTGGTGCTAGATCTGGTTCAGGGAAATAGCGATAGTCGCTAGAGCCTTCTTTGACGCGCATACTAATAGTACGCTGGCTACCTTCTTCCCATAGTCGAGTTTCCATCACAATGTGATCGCCTGTTTCTATTGCGGCAATTTGGCGCTCAATTTCGTACTCGATCGCCCGTTGGATGGCGTTAAACGAGTTCATATTTTTAATTTCTACCTTAGTGCCAAATTCTGCTTGTCCGACTGGACGCACAGAAATATTCACATCACACCGCAAGGAACCTTCCTGCATATTGCCGTCACTTACACCGAGATACAGCAAAATCCGGCGCAGTTCTTGAGCATATTCAGCCGCCTCTTGTCCAGAACGCAGATCGGGTTCAGAGACAATTTCTACCAAGGGAACACCAGTGCGGTTGTAGTCTACGAGTGAGTAGGTGGAACCGGATAAGCGATCGCTACCTGCGTGAACGAGTTTTCCCGCGTCTTCCTCCATGTGCAAGCGAGTAATCCCAATTCTTTTACGGATTGGGTTGCCTTGATCGTCAACTAATTCAATTTCTAGCCAACCATGTTCTGCGATCGGTAGATCATATTGAGAAATTTGATAATTTTTAGGCAGATCAGGATAAAAATACTGCTTGCGGTCAAATTTACTAAAAGGGGCAATTTGAGAATTAAGGGCTAATCCTGCTTTAACAGCATACTCCAGCACCTTCTGATTTAAAACGGGTAATACGCCAGGCATCCCCATACAAATTGGGCAAACATTCGTGTTTGGAACCGTACCAAATTCTGTAGAGCAGTTGCAGAAGACTTTAGTATTAGTCTTTAGCTGACAGTGGGTTTCTAAGCCAATAACGGCTTCGTACTGAGTTTTGACAGGTGCAGCAATAGTCATAGGCTTTGATAAATTGCGGCTAGGCAACCATTTGGCTTCTATTTTAGCTCTGTCTTGTGCAATCAATTCGCGAAAGTGCGATCGCACGATAGATAAAGGTATCCTTACCAGTTATCGGTAAGACTCAATTACCTGGGTGATAAACTTCTGCCAAATTTTATTTGGAACCCAAATCTGCTGTAAATCTTTCTTTGCCTCCTTCTCACTAATATTTTCATGAATTAGACGATAAAGATACATAAATGCTGAAACTCTCATGTTAGCCGCACAATGTACAAACAAATTTTTGTCTGCGTTAGTTTCCATGACAGTAAAGAAACGTTTAATGTCTTCTAAGCTAGGGTTTTCCCAAATAACTGGAATATGGAAATACTGCATACCTTGAGCTTCAACAATTACTTGTTCATCAGGTAAGGCATTTAATGATTCTGGTAAAGCAAGGTTGACAACTACTTGATATCCTGACTCGCTAATTGATAAAAACTGCTCTGCTGTTGGTTGTCCCGCAGTTGCAATTGAGTCTGATATTTTTAAAAAGTTATAAATATCTTCTATTTTGTTACCTACTATATTTATTGGAAGGTCGTTGTTCATAAATAGTTTGATAAAGTTGTCAATATTCGTAATTGACATAGAGCTATAACTAATTTCACCTTAACTTATTTTTTTCCAAGCTAATAGTAATTTTTAGTTTATAATTGTGCTAAAAATTGATTTAAATAAGCTTTTTGCATTTTTGGAGTTGAAATTATGGCTAACTATTAACTAGCTGAGGATTACTTATAATTTTTTAATTGCTACACCCGCAATATGAGGGCTTACAAGTGGTACTGGCGCTTCAAAGTGCTGATAATTTACACTTTCAAAACCAGCATTTTCTAGAGCAACCCAAGTTTCGCGATCGGGGTTACAACCATCACCAATAAGTTTGCAAATTGGTTTAATTGCTGTTTGAATTTGTCGCAAGAAAGTTCCTTGGGGTGCGGCGACGTGTTCAATAAATAGAAAGCGTCCACCAGGCTTAAGAACCCGTAAAATTTCTTGCAATGTAGCAGAAAGATTTGGTACTGAACATAAAACAAGGGTACTAACAACGGCATCTATGCTATTATTTTCAGCATCTATTCGTTCAGCAGTTCCAATGCGGACATCAATATTTAAACCAAGTTTTTCTGCTTCTTTTTTGAGGTACGAGTGCATATACGGATTCGGCTCAATCCCAATCCAGTGAATGTCTTTTGGATAGTAGGACAAGTTGGGGCCAGTACCAGGACCAATTTCTAAAACATCACCATGTATATTATTAAATAAAGCTTGTTTACGTTCGCCTACAGCACGTTCGTAACTAGGACTACCTTGAGCCATCAACCACGCAAACACTTGTTTGTACCAACCTGTACCAGCTTGGGGTTGTGACTCTATAGAGGACTTTTCAACAGTCATTGTTTGCTTCTGCACTAATTTAATAGCAAATAATTGTTCCTAATACCCCTTTTCATAGGGTTGCCGAATTTCTATGTAATTCCTGTCAAAATTAAGCGTGGAGATTAGCTTGTTCTTGTAGCCAAGGATCTACAGGTTCCCCATCACGGCGGCGCAGTTGAATTTCTACAACCATTACTTCTTTTGATCCAGGTGGAGCAGGTTTCTGATGGAAAATAACTTCATAATCTGCTGGGTTTTGATTACGCTCCTTTAGCCAATCTTGGACTTTCATTGTGGCGAAGAGTGATTGCCCTTGCTCAAACATTCGGGTAATCTGCATTTGTAGCGTGTATGGATTTAAGCGTCCCATTGTTTACATTCTGTTTGGATGTTGTGGTTGTTAGATAGCGATCGCATTTTTCCTAATTAATAGCTATACCTGATTAGGCTCAATGCCCAATTCTTGCAGTCTAGCTGCTAATTTTTGAGTGCGATCGCGTTCTTGTTCTAGTTGTTGTTGAGCTTGTTCTTTATCTATTCGCTCTTGTTCTAGTTGGTGTTGAGCCTGTTCTCTCAAAGCTGCTAACTGAACATAAGTAGCAAACTTTTCGCCATCCGGTCGATAAAGCTGAAGTTCTGTTCCAGCCATCTCAAACTTTATACCTAATCGCGGACTAACCCAACTGAACATTTGCTCAATTACGTCTAGCCGTTCTTCAGTACGTAGCCAGCCACTTAAATCACCTTTATCGGGATCATACAAGTAATATTCCTCTACCCCATAACGGTCATAAAACACCAGTTTCTTATCCATTTCTGTTTGGGTGTTTCCTGGTGATCTAATTTCAAATACTATTTGTGGCGCAATATTACCTTCTTTCCACTGTTGATAAGACCCTCTGTCACCTTTGGGTCTACCAAAGATTACCATTGCGTCTGGTGCAGCGCGGATGACATTATTGCCTTCAGTGGGATACCAGAGTAAGTCACCTGCAACAAACACATTGGGATCATTTTGAAACAGCCATTCTAGGCCTTCTTTGATGGTCACTATCCAGCGAAATTGCTTAGTATTGTCTGCCATAGGCTGACCATCACTGTCTGGGTAAATAATCTCCTGCTCAGAAGTGGATTGCAATTGTGTAATCATTGGTGTGCCTCCACAGGTTACTGATGCTACTTAGTTTATAGGATGAGCATTGCCTACCCTACATAATTTCAAGACTAGCTTAATGCTGAATGTAAATCAGTACGAGCTATGTCTAAAGCTTCTGGTAGCTTACTTGGATCGCGTCCACCAGCTTGAGCGAGGTTTGGTCGTCCACCGCCGCCACCGCCGCAAATTTTAGCGATCGCTCCGATAAATTTTCCTGCTTGTAATCCTTTTTTATTGACATCTGGACTAAAAGCTGCAACTAAGCTAACTTTGCCATCTTCAGGAACTGAACCTAAAACCACAGCACCATTACCCAGTTTTTGCAATAAACGTTCTCCTGCTGTCTTCAGAGATTCCGGCTCGACATCTCCTAGATCAGCAACTAAGATTTTGTAGTTCCCCACTGACTCAGCTTTCGTGATCAGTGATTCAGATTTAGCTAGAGCGAGTTGTCCTTTGAGGCTTTCTAGTTGCTTTTGAACGGTTCTGAGTTCGTTTTGTAATCCAGTAACTCGTTGAGGTAGTTCTTCAGGTTTTACTTTAAAGCGATCGCTTAATTCCCTAACTACTTTGTCCCGCACATTCAGATAATCCAAAACAGCAGGCCCCGCTACGGCTTCAATGCGTCGCACTCCAGAAGAAATTCCAGTTTCCGAAACGATCTTAAATACACCGATTTCAGCAGTGTTTCTAACATGAGTACCGCCACACAGTTCCATCGACACGCCAGGGAAATCAATCACCCGGACAACATCACCGTATTTTTCACCAAACATCGCGATCGCACCCTTTGCTTTTGCTTCCGCAATTGGCATTACTTCAATATGCGCTAAATGTGCTTCAGCAATCCATGTATTTACCTGTTCTTCAACTTGTTGCAACTCTTCTGCTGTCAAAGCGCGGGGACAATTGAAGTCAAAGCGCAATCGATCAAAAGCAACAAGTGAACCCGCTTGCGAGATCGAGTCATCGACAATCCTCTTTAGCGCCGCTTGTAATAGGTGTGTAGCTGTGTGATTTGCTTGGGCGCGAATCCGGCAAACGCGGTCAATTTGAGCCATTACAGGTTCACCTAGCCGCAGCGTACCGCGTTCAATATGACCGTAGTGAATGTAAATATGTGATTGTTGCTTTACATCATCAATTCGTACTAATAAGTTATCGCCAGATAAGTAACCGCGATCGCCAATTTGTCCACCTGATTCGGCATAAAACGGCGTTTGATCTAACACAACCTGTACTTTAGCGCCTGCTTCTGCTGACTCTACTTGCTCACCATTAGCAATTAATGTGATGATTTGAGCGGGTGTAGATGGTTGAGTATAACCAAGAAACTGAGTAGCGTTGATCCCAGATGCTAGTTGATTTATCGAGTTGGCAGTTAAATCAATAGTTTTGTGCGCTCCTTTAGAACGTCCTACTTGTGCTTCCATTGCGGCTGCAAAGCCTGCTAAATCGACAGTCAAATTATGTTCAGCAGCAATTTCTTGAGTTAGTTCTAAGGGGAAGCCGTAGGTATCGTAAAGGATAAACGCATCAATGCCCGAAATCTGTTGCGGAGACTTTGCCAAAATTTCTTCTAGCAACTTCTCCCCGCGTTCCAAAGTCTTAAGGAAGCCGGATTCTTCACGTTGTAGTTCAGCTTTGATTACTGCTTCGCGTTCACGCACATTCGGGTAGATTGATTCAGAAAGCGCGATCGCGCTTTCGGCAACTTGAGTTATAAATTCACCAGAAATCCCAATTAGTCGGCCATGTCGGACTACTCGCCGAATCAACCGTCGTAATATATAGCCGCGTCCCATATTTGATGCAGAGATCCCATCAGCAATCATGTGGACTACGGCGCGGACATGATCACCTATAACTTTTAAAGAAATTTTAGTCTGCTCGTTACTTTTGGCGTAGTCAATTGAGGCAATTTCAGCAGTTGTTGTAATAATTGGAAAAATTAAGTCAGTTTCGTAGTTATTCGGAACTTGCTGGAGGATTTGCGCCATCCGTTCGAGTCCCATTCCCGTATCAATGTTCTTGCTTTGCAAAGGTGTCAAGTTACCTTCAATATCTCGGTTATATTGCATGAACACGAGATTATAAAACTCAATAAACCGAGTATCATCTTCTAGGTCAATCTCTGCGTCGCCTAATTGTGGCTTGAAGTCGTAGTAAATTTCTGAACAAGGGCCACAAGGGCCAGTAGGACCAGATACCCAGAAATTGTCATCCTCTCCCAAACGTTTAATTCTGGCTTCGGGAACACCAATTTTGTCGCGCCAAATAGCATAAGCTTCGTCGTCTTGAAATACACTGACGACGAGGTTTTCTGGCGGTAAGCCAAATACTTCAGTTGATAGTTCCCAACCCCAGGCGATCGCTTGTTCTTTGAAATAATCTCCAAAGCTGAAGTTACCCAGCATTTCAAAAAACGTATGGTGTCGCGCAGTACGTCCAACGTTTTCAATGTCGTTAGTACGGATGCACTTTTGAGAAGTAGTAGCGCGGGGGAAGTCAGGCGATTGCTGTCCTAAAAATATCGGTTTAAATGGTAACATCCCCGCGATCGTCAGCAATACGGTGGGATCTTCTGGCACAAGGGAGGCACTAGGAAGGATTTTATGTTCCCGTTGCGCGTAGAATTCTAGGAATTTTTGACGAATTTCATTACCACTGAGATATTGCAAGGAGGAAGGCATGAGCTTTTAATGAGGGGCTAGGGGCTAGGAATTACTAAGCTTCTAAATAGTGAGTCAACTTTATATAATTCTTACATTTTGGTTAAGCATACAGCCACATTCGTCGCATAACTGCATACAGCTTTTGCCAAAATCTGCTTAGATAATCCCACTACGGGGACATGAGAGAAATACACTTAGAGCAGTAAAATTATTACCTGAAAATACTTTTGAAGTGTACTTAACTCTCGTTTTAACTATGGCACTTAAACTTAACGTCCCCAGTATTGCTTGCGATGGCTGTGCAGAAACGATTACTGAATCAATCACCACTATGGAACCAGATGCCAAGATCGAAGTGGATGTAAAGGCTAAGACTGTAACAGTCGAATCAGCAGCTTCTGAAGAAACAATCAAACAAGCGATTGTTGCTGCGGGTCACACAGTTGAAGGCTATCAATAGAATTTTTACAAAAATATAATTTTGTAATTGTTGGAGATACGGACATAGCAAATTGCTTTATATCCTGTCTCCTATTCCTTGTTTACATTAGCCCAAAGTAGTAAAACGCTCAGTTATTTTTCTCAAGCAACCAGCAACTTAAATTATTAAGTCCTGAGTAACTGAGTATCATTCTTGCCACTCAGCACCCAGGACTCTAGGTTCTCGATTGATTCAATTACCTGCTTACTTTTTCGGGGCGATCAACATCATCATGTTTTTCCCTTCTTTTTTAGGCGCTTGCTGCACCTCCCCTAATTCCTGCAAATCGGTTGCCATGCGCTTTAGTAAAGTTTCTGCTAGATCGCTATGTTGAATCTCCCGACCTCGGAACATCACAGTTGCTTTTACCTTGTCGCCGTCTTTGAGAAAGCGCTCTGCTTGATTGACGCGCACTTGATAGTCATGCTCCTCAATCTTATAGCGCATCTTGACTTCTTTAACATCAGCTGTGTGCTGTTTCTTTCGAGCTTCCCGCGCTTTTTTCTCCTGCTCGAATTTAAATTTGCCGTAGTCCATAATTCGACAAACAGGCGGGTCAGCTTTATCACTGAGCAGCACTAAATCTAGCTCTTTCTCTTCTGCTAGTTGCAAAGCTTCTTGCGGGGTAAGAATTCCCAGCTGCGCTCCGTCAGTATCAATGACCCGAATTTTTGGAAAGCGAATTCGTTCGTTAATTTGGGGTAGATCGCGAGTTCTTCTTTTTTCAATCACAGGCGTTAATAATCAATGGTCTTCTGTTTGTAAAAAACATAGCTTTAATTCCAGTTTGGTGATTAATTGAACAAAGTAACCAGATTCTAGCTATAAACATGAATTGGTACTTAGATCGTTAATCGTTGACAAACAGATGACTTTGTTTGTACTTGCAATTAACTTTAACAAATTTTTTTGCTGTTAAGGTATGGGGAAACTACTCCATATTGACCCAAACTTGACTAAAATAGAAGAGGAGTTTGTAAATATTTCTAAATAAAGGCAAGCGTGATTACCTCCCAGCAATGGCAGCAACGGGTTGGCAGTCAAAGAGATTGGGTTTGGCGCGGTTGGCAAACTCGCTATACTTATATTCGCCCAACACATCAGACAGCTAAAACCGTTCCACTTATTTTGTTGCATGGCTTTGGTACTTCGATTGGACACTGGCGACAAAATTTAGCCGCCCTTGGTGAACATCACACTGTTTATGCTTTAGATATGTTGGGTTTTGGCGCTTCTGAGAAAGCCTCAGTCACCTATAAAGTAAATCTGTGGGTAGATCAGGTTTACGATTTCTGGCGGACATTTATCCGACAACCTGTAATCTTAGTTGGTAATTCAATTGGTTCACTAATTTCTCTGGCAGCAGCAGCAAGGCATCCAGATATGGTGCAAGGTGTTGTCATGCTTAGTCTGCCTGATCCCTCAGTGCGCGAGGAAATGATCCCAGCATTTTTACGTCCGGCGATCGCTACAATAGAAAACATAGTTGCTTCCCCACTCTTAATCAAAACACTATTCCGTCTGGTGCGTCGACCTGGGATGGTTCGTCGTTGGGCTGGGCTTGCTTACGCCGATTCCTCTGCTGTCACTGATGAACTGGTAGATATATTAGTCGGTCCCGCACAAGAGCGAGGATCTGCCCAAGCATTTTGCGCTATCCTCAAAGCCATGACCAGTCCTAAATTTGGTCCTAGCGTCAAAGCCATGTTGCCAACTCTCAAGATTCCGATGCTGCTGATTTGGGGACAACAAGACCGCATGGTTCCTCCAGCATTTGCCCAGCAGTTTGCTTCCTATAACCCTAATTTGCAGCTTTTAAACCTAGATAATGCTGGTCATTGTCCTCACGATGAATGCCCAGAGGAAGTGAATCAGGCAATTTTAGAGTGGATTGATAGAAGTGTTACCGACACTAATAGTGCCGCTACTTCCCTATCTCCTATTGTTTAGCAAGCATAGCCGAACTAACCTTAGCCAACAGCTACTTTAAATATTAACAAAAAACTCTCTACTAACTTTAAGTAGAGAGTTTTGGAATTACCTTGTCTAGAGATAGCTTTTTAATTCAATTTGTGCTGAAGTTGCAAAAAATTATTTTATCCAGTTGTTATCTGATTACTCTCAACACCAGTTGCGCCGTTAACTGCCCGCGCTATAGAAATCATTTTATTAAGAATTTGTTGATTAGGAACTTGACCTTTTAACACAACAGTGCTGCCTGTTTGGGCGACGTAGAGTGTATCGATGTCATCTAAATCTGGATCTTGATCAAACGCTAGGGCAACTCTTTTTGCAAGTCCGCTTTGGTCATATTCACCACTTAAACCCATGCGTTCTGGAGGAATTGACTCAGTAGTACCAGCAGCTTGAGTTGCTGGCTGCATACTGTAGTTTTGGGAAGGTTGAGGATTTACTTGTGCATTTTGAGGTTTTTCGAGTCCAAAAAGACGTTTTAGCCAGCCCATAAGATTTTTTACTATTAGTTCAACTAAATTTAATTAAAACTAATTTACCTAATTAAAACATCTGCCTATGAAAAGATATAATATTTTTCACATTATAAGCCTTGAGATATATTCTATCGTAAATCTGATGTTGACAAAAATAGCAAAAAACTCGTGTGTGCCAATAGTTAAGTTAGTTGATGATTTTTAACGAGTAATCAGATTTTAGTTTCTAAAAGCAAGGTATTTATAGCTAATAAGTGCTTAATAATTAAAAAAGGTAGCAGACAAGATAAAATAGAGGGCTAAAATGGCGCTGTTTTATAGGGTACGCGATCGCAGATACTCCTAGGTGCGCTACTGTAACTTTGAGCGTTCTAGCCTCTGTTGGCAAAAATGAAACATACTCTTTCGGTTCTAGTGGAAGATGAAGCGGGAGTTCTCACCCGCATTGCTGGTTTATTTGCCCGTCGCGGCTTTAATATTGAGAGTCTTGCTGTTGGCCCAGCCGAACAAAGCGGAGTCTCACGAATTACAATGGTTGTTTCTGGTGACAACCGCGTGATTGAACAACTCACCAAGCAACTGTATAAGCTAATCAATGTTCTTAAAGTGCAAGATATTACCGAAATTCCCTGTGTCGAAAGAGAACTGATGCTACTTAAAGTTAATGCTACCAGTTCAACCCGCTCGGAAATTGTGGAATTAGCTCAGATTTTTCGGGCGCGAGTAGTAGACGTAGCTGAAGATGCGCTGACGTTAGAAGTAGTCGGAGATCCTGGCAAAATGGTTGCCATTGTCCAGGTGTTAGAAAAATTTGGTTTACGCGAAGTTGCCCGTACTGGCAAAATTGCCCTTACTCGTGAATCGGGCGTAAATACAGAGTTACTTAAGTCAATAGAAGCAAAAGTTTAATTGGATTTACTACAGACAGCGTATTAGATGGAATTGCAAAAACAAAAGATATGCGATCGCGCGGATTGATAATTCCCGCTGTATTCTCATTAGAATTGGGTGTTTATTGGCGATCGCATATCTTGCACCACGTCCGCCAAGAAAAATTCATGCAGCTTTCAGCTAAAGTACAATCAACTTGATTAGCTGAAAAAGTGAGTGTTGTCTAGTCCGTTAAAACGGACTAGAGTTATTAGGCTTGAACTTAAGTTCAAGGCAGTAGCATTGCAGGATGTAAGCCGTTGACTGATCGCACTTTTGCCAGTAAAAGCGCGGTTACAATTATTGTGCTGCAAGGATAAATAATCCTCAGCTTGGCTAATGCCATAACAGAATATCTATTAACTAGCTTTTTCTGCCTTAATTTGATTTATCCAGCTTTTAGCGGAGGACTTACTTGATAAAGCACTGCGGGGGATTACTCGTAAAACTTCCTCTACAGTAGTCAAGCCAGCTATCACCTTTTCAATCGCCGCTATTCGGAACGAGGCAAAGTTGATTTCTTTGAGGTAACGATGTAATTGGCTCATCGTACCTTCGTAGATCAGCTCCCGCACTGTATCATCAATATCCAGCAGTTCAACTATCGCTTCCCGTCCCAGGTAGCCAGAATTAAAGCATGCACTACAGCCCCGTCCTCGCTGCCATCCTTGTAATGTAACCTGGTCTTGCTCCAAACCCAGCGCCCGTAAATCCGCCTCTGTTGGTGTGTAAGCTTCTGCACAATGAGAACAAACACGACGTACCAAGCGCTGGGCTACAACTCCGAGTAAAGCATCACTCAGTAACCCTGGATCTGGACCAATATCTTTTAAGCGCGGAATTGCCCCAACGGCATCATTTGTGTGCAGAGTTGTA
>JAHHHE010000148.1 GCA_019359535.1 Gloeocapsa sp. UFS-A4-WI-NPMV-4B04 | reverse complement strand
TTGACAGTAATTCAGTTTGCTGAACGTCATCATACACCGTCCGCTCATAAGCTGATAATTCAACTGTATCGATTCTTCTAGCAAATCACCAGACACTACCCCTAGTGGCGTTGCGTAAGTCCTGTTCTTCTTTTCTACTCACTACTCACTCTTCACTCTTCACTCCTGTAGAGGCACAAAAGCAGCAAGAAACGCATCAAATTAGAGTATCGTGCCTTAGTATGTTTAGCGATTCTTGAAGTTGAGCGTGAGTTTATGTTGCCTTCTGTGCCTCAACGCTTTCGTCAATGGTTGCGACCTAGTCGTGCCACCGCTCTAGCCTATGCAGTCCTGATCGGTTTAGTTGCGGCACTATCCGCCGTTTTGTTGAAAGTGGGAGCCGGATGGCTTGGGGCATGGCGAATCCATACTTCTCAGCTTTTTCTACCCTGGCTCGTACTCCCAACAGTCGGATTTTCGCTGGGGTTTCTCTCTGGTTTTCTTGTTGAGAATTTAGCACCAGAAGCAGCAGGTAGCGGCATTCCGCAAGTCAAGGCTAACCTTGCCAATGTGCCGATCAAACTGTCATGGCGGGTTGCGAGCGTCAAGTTAGTGGCGGCGATCATAGCGTTAGGTTCAGGGCTGACTTTGGGTCGACAAGGGCCAACAGTCCATGTAGGAGCCGCCATAGCTGCTGGCATTAGTCGTTTGTTTCCAACTTCCCCCGATCATCGGCGACAAATGATCGCTGCTGGTGCAGGTGCTGGGTTAGCGGCTGCTTTTAATGCCCCAATTGCGGGTGTTTTATTTGTCGTTGAGGAGCTACTTCAGGATCTATCCGGTTTAACTATGGGTACTGCGATAATTGCATCTTTTATTGGTGCAGTAGTGTCGCGGGTGTTGGGGGGTCACAGCTTGCAAATGAATCTGGAATTGACCGCGTACTCTACCAGTTTCTCGGTTGTCGAACTTCCCTTTTTTCTAATATTGGGGGTTTTAGCGGGGTTATGCGGTTCATTATTTAATCGCGGGATAATTGCCAGCCTGAAATTTTACCGCCGACAGCACCTTAGTTTACCGATCCGGATAGGGTTAGCTGGCTTTGTCTCTGGGGTGGTGATGGCACTACTACCTGCTTCTTTTCGGGACAATACGGGCTTAAGAGAGTTTTTGATTACTGGTGATGCCAGTTGGTACTTAGCAGCGATCGCATTTGTAGCTCAATTCGTTCTCACCCTGATTGCCTTTGGTTCGGGAGCGCCGGGGGGGTTATTTGCTCCCAGTCTGATACTAGGTTCAGCGCTGGGCTACCTTGTCGGTGTGGCAGAGCATAACTTAACAGGAATTGGATCACCCACTACATACGCTCTCACAGGAATGGGGGCATTTTTTAGCGTAGTTTCCAAAGTGCCGATCACCGCAATCGTGATTGTGTTTGAAATGACTACAGACTTCAATTTGGTATTGCCTTTAATGATTGGTTCTGTGACAGCATACCTAATTGGTGAAAGTATCGTTCCTGGGTCGCTCTATAACTCAATTTTGCAGCTAAATGGCATTCATTTAGAAACAGCAATTGCACCGCACAAACTGTTATCAGAACTGACAGCAAAAGACGTAATGCAACCAAGAGTTGAGACTTTGGCAGCGCAGATGACAATGGACGAAGCAGTGCAGGCGTTTTCCCGTTCCCATCATCGTGGCTTTCCAGTAGTAGACGATGGCAAGTTGGTGGGCATTGTCACTCAGACAGATTTGGTTAAAATGCGCGATGGTAATCTTGCTGGCGATACTTTTTTAAGCGAAATTATGACACCATTACCTGTAACTGTTGCTCCGAGCGACAGTTTAGGCGATGTTCTGTATGTGCTTGATCGCTATCAAGTGGGCCGCTTGCCAGTAATTGAAGGTCGGAAGTTAATTGGAATTATTACTAGAGCAGATATTATTCGGGCGGAAGCAGATAAATTAAATTTTAAAACAGGGCAGATCGGGCCTCGACCTGAGCCTTCGTATGTAGTGTATCAAACGCGATCGCCCAGTGTCGGACGAGGGCGGTTGCTAGTGCCTTTGGCTAATCCCCAAACAGCTCCTTTAATATTACAAATGGCGGCTGCTATTGCGCGCGATCGCCATTATGAACTTGAGTGTATTCAAGTCATTTCTGTCCCTCGTCACACTTCCCCAACTGAAACACAGGTTAAGACAGCAAAAAGTCGTCGTCTGTTACGTCAGGCTGAAGTTTTAGCTCAGAAGTGGCAAATTCCTATCCATACACAAATTCGGGTTGCTCACGATGCGGCACAGGCAATGTTGGAGACAATCAACGAACGACACATTGATTTAGTTTTGATGGGCTGGAAAGGTGACACAATTACACCTGGTCGCATATTTGGTAATGTTGTAGATACCATAATTCGGCAGGCAACCTGTGATGTTGTCTTGGTGAAACTAGGCAAAAGCAGGCAAGAGGCAGGAACTCTACTGCCCATTCCCCGTAAGAAGGGCAATCCGCCGACGCAGCTGCCTTTTTTAATTCCGACTCACTCCTTTAATAGCTGGCTAGTACCGATGGCGGGTGGCCCCAATTCTCAAGCAGCGCTGCAACTTTTACCAGCTTTATTAACTATAGGCGATGCCCCCTCAGTCCGCCTTTGCCAGATTTTTCAGCCTGCTGCAACTACTGATCCTACGGTTTTAGAACAAGCTTCTCGTTATTTACTTCGTCGCCGCAACTTCTCTAGTCCAGTAATCACTACCCCAGTTAAAGCAAATTCTGTTTGTGAAGGTGTAGTTAATTTGGTGCAAGCAAATAATTTTGATGTTGTTGTCTTGGGAGCAAGTCGTGAAGGAATGCTTCAACAGGCCATTAAAGGTAATATTCCAGCTGCGATCGCGCTGCGTGTAGAAAGTACCGTGATTCTTGTACGCAGTAGCATTAACAATAACTAATTGATGCGTAAGTTTTCGGCAATAGGTACATCTACTAAGTACGTCACAAAAGTTGAAGTGCGTGTATCAGCTAGTTTCTTGTTTGTGCTTCAGTTGCCAACTTTGCCAAAGCTGGTGTCCTAGTGGTGGTACATAAGGTTTAATCATACCCCTAAATACACGAGTCACTTGAATAGGCATCTTTAATTGCCGTACTACAACCGAAAGCAATTGAAGCCCCTCTACTGGCTGTCGACAATGCAGAAGCTTATAAGCTAGATTGCTAAGGCGAGGTCCCCAGAATTTAGCTCCGCCAGAGTGGTTTGCTAAGAGTTGCCAAAAAGTCCCAAGACGTTGGATATCTACACTCTGTAACTGAGCATCTTGACCATGAGCCGCCAACCAAAACCGTTGATAAGCATCTTCATCTGATAGTCGTAGATCAGCCCACCAAAATCGTTGATAAGCGTCTTCGTCTAATGGTTCTTTTAAACTTTCTTGTACTGCTTTTAGAGAAATTTCAAACGCCGACTGCAACTGCTCTTGACGATGTGTCTTAGTTATATTCGTATTAGAACGTCGCACACAAACGAGAACATCTGGTAAGTTTTCTATGCGTGTTACTTGGCTAAGACGCAACCAAAGTTCATAGTCTTGAGCGTAACGCAAATCCTCTCTATATCCCCCAAGAGCTTGTAATAGGCTCCGGCGTACCATCATTGATGAATGATATAGACAGTTGTAGTTGTTGACTAATAGACAAGCTTGCATACTTTCATGCTCTAGAAGAACATTACTTTGTCTGACAAACATACCTTGCTCATCAATCACTTGGGCGCTACTACCTATTGCACCAACCTCTAAATGAGCGTCAAGGAAGCGTGTTTGCAGAGCGAATCGATCTGGTAGTGACACATCGTCTGCATCTTGGCGAGCAATATATTCTCCCCGTGCTAGTTTTAGACCCTTATTAAGTGACTTAGTCAAGCCAATATTTTCTTCATTTTTAAACAATTTAATCTGCTGATTTTGGTTAGCATATTCGCTAAGAATTTTCCAAGTATTATCACTAGAACCGTCATCAATGATGATACATTCAAAATCTGTGCAGGTTTGATTCAAGATACTTTCTATAGACTCACGTAAATAAGGTGTGCCATTGTAAACCGACATCACCACGCTGATTTTAGGCTGCATCAGAACCCTACCTTTAACTAAATTTCTTTGTTGTGTACTTCCAAATCCTCAAAAATTAGTTTCATCCTTTAGATAATATTTTTTATGCTGGTCTGGTTTGATACATATTATCTAAACCATACTAAGTATATACGTCTTCCTTTAGTTAGAGTTAGACAATATTGTGACTATTAAAATAATTTATGATATCGTACCTATTTTGGGGTAGCCGATATCATAAAATTTGCTTTGGCATTCCTTTCACTCCAATAGTGAAGTTTAATTGTAGGGTATTTCAAGTAACGTTTATTTTCCCTCTGACTAAATCGTAAATTAGTAGAATTTTATTTTTGTTTTCTTCATTTATATTCGCTATTAGTCAGATAGTTAGGACTTACGCACTTGGACTTAATTGGTCATTCCCAGTGGAGCGAACGCAAAACGAAGAATCTATAATATGCTTCACTACACTGCGTTTCGTTCAGCATGACACATTTCAACTGCGTAACTCTTGAAGTTTTTAAACTTGCTATCTGAGCATTTAAGGTAGTACCAAGATAGATGTACCGCCAACTTTGGTGCAGGTGTGCGATACCGCTTGCGCCCATCTTCCAGTGTGCGATCGCAACGAATCCTAGTTGAACGGGTTGGACTTAGACAGGGAGAAAGATCAAACATGAACACGAGCTTCTTAGCTTATGACCTCTCCCTGTTTTTAGAACACAACCTTATAAATTAACTCTTCGTCTCGACATATAGCGAAGTTGAGTGTAGAGCAGAATAGGAAATTACCTTATTAGCTTGTGGTTTTTGTACAATATTTTGTAGATAATCCTTGATACCTGTTCTCATCATTTGGAGTAAGGGTTTTTCTTTTTTTAAGTTTGAAATATGTAGCTGCTCTTCAATTTCTAAAAAACCTGCATCAAATATCATTGCACGTAAAGAACTTGGAGTGAAATAGTTAAGATGCCCCCAAGGATTAATTGACTTTGGTGGCATTTCTCCTTCATTAATTTTTGTGATCAAGCTGTTTAAATTTTTTGTTTCAAAATTAGGAACATCTATAAAACCAACCGCTTTATGATTAAGCAGAGAGTGTAATTTTTTAAGTTCATCTCTTGGATTATCTAAATGCTCTAAAACCTGGTCGCACATGAAAATATCATAGGGAGCGTGTTTTTCAACGAATTCAAAGTTACCAAGAGGAATTCCTTGGAAATTAGCAAATTCTATCTTACGTTCGTCAAACTCTAGCCCGAAAACTTTGATTCCACAAGATTTAGCTACTGATAAAAAATCTCCCCAACCCGCTCCAAAGTCTAAAACTTTTAACTCTCTTTGGGATAAATCATAACCAAAGCTTGCAGATAAAGATAGTAGTTTGCGCCATAATGAGAGGTGTTTTAATCGCTTTTGAATTGAAAATGTTTTAGCTAAACTTTTATCCTTGTCGATTCCTAAATGATAAAGGTCATAATTAAGTTTGTCATTTAATCTAGATTGAGAATAAACAAAATCGCAAGCGGAGCATTTTACGAAATCGAACTCAGTCTCTTCTGGAAATCCTAATGAATAAACCCAATTTTTATTATAGGTTGGATTTACTGGAACAAATTGATTCAATCGAAGTTTAAATAACGAGATTGGGCAATCTCTTTTACAGTTCGGGCACTCTCTGCGAACTAATTTTGTCATTTTTTGTCAAGTTTCAGAATTGTAAATTTAGACTTTAGAGGATGCTATAGTCGGGCAATTACTCTGTCAGTGATCTCGTTTCTACTGAAGTAGGGTGATCGCTTTTTGAATCGCTATTTTCACAGGTTTTCCCGTTACGGGGATCTGTCGGAACAGCTGCAAAACAGGATATGATTTAAACGTTTGTAACCCAGACTATCACAATTCTTGATTCACGGTTGTTTCAATGCCGAACTTCAGTATTCCCTACATTTGAAAACATTGCTTCATCGTTGAGTTTTTGTGATTGCTAACTACTTGAGCAGCATACAGAACTTTCGCTAAAACAACAAATCTGGAATATTACCCAGTGAGTAAGGATACGATCTGGAACTGAAAGCCGCAGGTAAACAAACCAGGAGTTAAGCAGTTGAAATTTGTCATGCTGAATGGAATGCAGTGTAATGAAGCATATTATAGATTCTTGGTTTTGCGATCACTCCACTGGGAATGACCAATTAAGTCCAAGTGCATAAGTCCTAATAGTTTCTAAAAATTATTTACTACCAAGTTTTTTATCCTTCTTGTATAAATTGTTTAAATTCGTTTTTGATTGATGAATCTACTCAAGTTTTTTAGATAACCATTTGCGCTGTTGTCAACTTCTTGTAGTCTTTGCTCTGCAAACTGCAAAACCCGCTCTGCTCGGCTATCCCAAGTAAATGACTGTACCTCTTGAAAAGCACGTTCAGCAATAGCATTCGCCAATAAAGGATTTTCAAATAGCTCAGTTATTGCCTTTTTAAAGGAAAGAGGTTCGTCAGGTTCTGCTAGAAGTGCATTTTCGCGATCGCGCAATACTGTGATTATGGTTTGTAAAGCTGAAGCAACAATTGGCCTTTTAACAAACATATACTCAAATAGTTTAAGCGGACTGGTAGTTTCACCTAATTTCCAGTGTTTACTAGTAGGAAGAAGCAGCACATCAGCAGCGTACAAGTATGTAGCTAGATCAGATTGCGGTACATGACCAACAATATGTACGTTGTCTAAGTTAGCATTTTTACAAGTTTCTTTTACTTTGTTAATATCCTCAGCCCAACCTCCTACCAAAACAAATTTGTATTCTGGCATCAAGGAAGCCGTTTCTAGAATAGTTGGAATTCCTTTATATTCATAAAGATGACCTGAGTATAAGACTATTTTTGCATCTTGCGGAAGAGATACCTTTTGACGAGCCGAATCTTTTGCTTGGTATGGTAAAAAACTTATAGGATCTACAGCACTATGAGCAACTAATATCTTTTCGGGGCTGAGATCATATTTGATGTAATTCTCAGCCAATTGAGGCGATATCGTAACAACACCAATCAGGTTTTTATTAGTAAAAAGATTGCGGTAGAGGGACTTTTCATTAAGTAGGTCATTAATGGGTTCATGCTGTTCCCACAAAACAGGTATCCCAATCTTTAGTAAGAGATTAACAATACTACCTGCGCGAGTATACACTAAGGATGGAGATTTAAGGCAGGCATACAAGACGGCTAATTTGTAATAACGTCTACGTTGATAGTTTTGAGGAAAAGGGTACTTTGCCCTAATATGCACTGGTAAGCGTACTACCCTAAAGTTAGAATGTAAGCCATACCAATTTTTAAATTCTGAATCCATCCCCTTCAAAGTTGATAAAATATCTCCGCCAGTTACTAATTCAAAGTTGTCAAGCTTTTGAGATAATGCTTGCGCCATCTTAGTAACTTGGATAGTGTGAGCCATTTTTGAAGGCAAGTTTCCAGAAGATAAATAGAGCAGTGATCGTAATTTTGCCATTTTACATTTTACAAACTGAAAAGACTACCAGTAGGCATTTATCGTTGTTTCGTTAGCTAGTTTGTCACAGCAAAAAATTATTTCCAAATTTCGATTTCTAATTCCACTTTTTTCAAGCATAATTTATGGGCAAGCTTGGCTAAAAAGATAAGTTGTTTAACATCCTTGAATTTCGCTTTACCCAAGTTATGAATTGTGTTAACAGTGATTGGAGAAAATTCAGCATCTCCAAAACGGATACCTTTGAAAAATTCCAATACTTTAAGAGATTTAATTTTAAAAACAGAACCTGCGCTGTATTGTTTTCGGTAACTTTTATCTGAAGCAGCTTTAATACTTGCTTTTTTGCGTTCTTTGCCTACTTCTTTAAGCTGTTCCTTGAATTGAAAAACTGCACTCAGAATTACCCAATTTCGATGTTCATGAAAAATAGATTGTCTCCAACTAAACTTGCATTCTTCCTTTGAAATAGTACGAATTACTTCTCCATCAAAATATCTAACATAAATCAAGTTATCTGAAATACTAACCTTAAAGCTGTTTCGACTAGCATTTTGAAAAATAGCACCACCTACAGTAGCCGGAATGGTGTAGAGAGCAACGGGACTTTCTAAATTGTGTTCAATCAGCCGATCAATTAAATTCCGAATATCTACAGAAGAGCCAACTTCAACTCTTCCCTCCTCTTGAAATTTAATATAGTTGCAGGCTTCTTTATTAAAAATGACTTTTCTAGTCAAGGTATTATCTGTTATCAAAACATTTGAGCCATTCCCCAACAAATAATACTTTTCACCTCTTTCTTTAAAGTCCTTAATCACTGCAATTAGCTCTTCCTCTGTTTCAGGAATAAGCATTTTGGGTGTAGAACCACCTATTCTAAAGGTGACATATGGAGCTAGGATTTCGTTTTCTTTTACAAGCATAATGTAGCACCTACTTTTTGCAGATATTCCAAACCCTGCTTCCGGTAAAACTTTATCGTTTCATCTACATGGGAAAAGTCAGTATTGTTAAGGGTGTATTCCAATTTTTCTAATAAAGCTTCTTCCGAAAAATCTTGACTTCTATAAATAAACAAATTTTCACTAAACTGTAAATCTTCTAGAAGGCTGTGAAGTTTACTTGTCTTGAAATAATCAAATTTTGCATTCTTTTCAATAGCAAGAAAAGGTACTTTTCCATGTATTGAAAAAATAATTCCATGAAAGCGGCTTGTTACCGAAAACTGACAACGGGAGATAATGCTAGTCCATTCCAGTGGATCTAAGGTATCTACAAAATTGATATCAGCATAGTCACAATATGCTGTAATGCTAATAACCTGCCAACCACGAGTTTTGAAAAATTGGGCGGCGGCGCTACTAATTTTTGGGTTTTCTAAATTTAGAACTACAGTTGATTTATTAAAATCAAACCCGCGCCGCCTAAGTTTTTCTTCAATAGGCTTTTGCTCAAATTCCATTAGTAAGGTAGGATCAATTACCTTAAAAAAATTGTCAGTTTTTGGTAGGAAATCTCGCACCATAACATCGGTAAACTGATCGCGAACACCTATCAGAGAATAACTCTCGAAGGATTGCTGAATAAACTCCCTATATTTTGAATCGAGATTTTTGTAATCAGTCTTGTTGGCAGAAGCGGCATAAGAAAACTTTTTAGCTTGAAGTTTACCGTTCATCCAGTAAACATTTGGGAATTTCCTGACAGCGTTTTTGCCTAAAATTATTTTCCAAACTTCATCGCTGCCAACGATAATACCATCATAATTTTGCGCATTTATAAACTGGACACTTTTTTCATAGTCATCACTTACTAGACGCTTACCACTGAAAGAGAAGTGACTTTCTTTAAAGCGGGAAAGACTTTGAATGCGTTTTAGTTGAGCTAATGTAGATTTTTTTGTTCGCGGTTGATTAAAACAGTTAATAAAGTCGCGCTTTTTAGCATTGAAAGATTCATAGTTAACCATCTCTACTTGAGCATTCGGAAAAGTTTTTTTGCATACTTCTTGAAGGGCATAAGCTTGAAGCATAGCACCTTCGTTGATGCTGTAGTGGTAAGTTAGTATTCCTATTTTTTTCATTCAATGTGTCAATGGTTGAAATTTGTTGAGATTACTATTTTCCAATCTATTTATTTATAATATTCCAAGTACGCGGTTGATAAAACATCATGCTATCACTTTGATTTTTAGCATTTTTCACTGCAAATTTAAATGATTCAATTTTGTCTAGTAGAAATAATTTTTCCATCCGAATAGCAATTCTCGCATCATATAAACCCATTCCTAAACCAAAATACGGCATTTGAACTTGAATCTCACATCTACCTGGAGAAATATCTAGATATAAATCATCGTCAGAACTATTTATATATAAAATACGTCTACTTTCTCCCGCTAACTCCCTAACTCCTATCGTTAAGCTAACGTCGTGGAGTTGTTTAGTAATTTTGCAATCTAAGACTAAATAAGTAAGTTCTCCACTTACTGGTATGTCAATAATTTCACCGTTTTTATCTTTAAAAAATACTGCAACAACATCTAATCCACCGCTTTCTACTTCTGGCTTTTCTGGGATGTGAAGAAATCCTAAATCTTTCTGTGATGCACTCATAAATGCATCTTCTTCATACTTATTTAGCACTGAGAGCGTATCGCCAGATAAAATTTGTTTTCCCTTCAAAAGATAAACGGCAGATTCACAAACAGTTGAAATTGCGTGAGAACTGTGGCTAACCATAATGAAGGATATTCCCTTATTACGTAGTTCATGCAGCTTACGATAGCACTTGGCTTTAAATTTTGCGTCTCCCACTGCTAGAACTTCATCGATCAAAAGAATATCTGGTTCTGTATGAATCGCACTCGCAAACCCTAATCGTGCTGCCATGCCAGAACTATAACTCTGCACTGGCGTATCAATTGCATCTCCAATATCTGCAAAATCTAATACATCTTGAAATCGCTGGTCAATTTCATGCTTAGATAGACCCAAAATTGACATATTTGTATAAACATTTTCCCTTCCTGTCAAAATTGGGATGAAACCTGCCCCTAATGCAATTAGTGGCGCTAATCTACCCTTAACCTCACAAGAACCAGTATCCGGTCTAATTAAACCACTAATAATTCGCAGTAGCGTTGTTTTGCCACTACCATTTGGCCCAATTAAACCTAGTGCATCTCCGCGCCGCAGTTCAAAGCTGACATTATTGAGCGCCCAGAACTCTTTTTGCCGCAGCGTTTCTGTCTTACCTCGCCTTCCTGCTAACTCACTGGCAATATCTTGAACGCCGTAAAGAAGCGATCGCTTTAAGTCTCGGCAAAACTTTTTCGATATCCCTTTGACTGATAGCACGACATCATCAGATTGCGGCTTTTGATAAATTTCTGGCTCACTGAGGTTAATCGTCATTATTAAGAACTCATCCTCTCAACTACAAACGGCATTGCTAGACGATATACAACCCACGCCAGCAGTAAACCCACTATGGCAAAGATACTCGCTATCCAGAATGCAGATGGGTTTGACACTACACCTGTTGTCGCCAATTCTCGTGTTGTTACTAGCAGTGGTGTTACTGGATTTAGTTGGACAATTTTTGCCAATCCCCCGCCTTGAGGTATTGGAAAAACCACTGGTGTTAAAAACAACCACAGCCCGATAATTAGAGTCAGACTTTTTGAAATGTCGTTATACAAAGCACCTAGAGGAGCCAGTAACAAGCCGAAAAATGTCCCTAAGATAACTAAATGAATCAGTGCCACTGGCGCTAAAATTATGTTCCAAGTTATGGGAATTTGAAACCAGAGAAATATTGCCACGATCAGAATTAATTTGATCCCAAAGTTAAAAAACACCTCGCCTAATTTGGCGAGGATGAGCGCTTCACGCGGAAAATTAATTCTAGACAACATCTGCTTTGCACTGGTTACAGCTTGGATGGGACCGTTGATTGCTTCGCTAAAAGTTTGCCAGAGAGCCATGCTAAACATTACATAAGCCGGATAAGGAATATCGGTTGCTCCAATATTAACGATTTTGGCGTTGTTAGCAAATGTAAAACCGATGGCAGTTACAATTGGTGGCAAGAAAGCCCAGAAAATTCCGAGAAAGGACTGGCGGTATTGAGCGCTGATATTGCGGATTAAAAGCTGCCAAGCTAGTTCTCGGCAAGCTAGCAAGTCCTGCCACATTTGTGTGAATAGTTGAATTGGATGCTTTAGTTGACTCTCAGGCGTGTAAACGATGGTAGGCGATCGCTTATTTAAGCTTTGATCATGCAATTGTTTATTTCTTCTGCCCATAGGTAGTAGCTATAATTTGGCTCAATATCTTTTTGAGATTACTTACTCTTTGTATTACTAATAATACCTATGCATCAAGAAACTACCAGGTTTAACTCCAGCAGAGCATTTGTTATTACTAAAGGATTGCACGATCAAGGTTTACAGATTACAGTTTAAATCTTTTGTATAATTAGTAACTAGATTTTCCACATTCTAGCTCACATTACTGTTGGTAACTAATATTGTCAACTTCAGTGACTATATAGCTAATTAAATTTATATTAGAGCCATACTCTGAACAAAATGCATTCAGATATGAGCAGAGAAAGTTAATTGGACTTCACTCCACATATTTGTTCATAGTTATATAGTCATTAGCTAGGCATCACTGCCCCTATGATTGCAGAGTGTGATTAATAAGCAGTAAACAAGCAATCTTTCTTCTTTTCTACTCACTATGGGATGCATCCCACCTGCATTTTGCATTGGTTGTGTTGATGAAATTATTTGGACAGATCAAGCCTGTTGATAGCTAGAAGTTAAGCTATCAGTACAAATATATTTGTAATAAATTTTACTTAAACGGATTTTAAAGAGTTTTTAGCTTCTTTAGCCACTGCCTCTATTTCATCACTCGCCAGAGCTTCTAATGTAGCATGGGCTTCTGTACCGCCTAGTCTACTAAGGGCTTGCACAACTCGATAGCGGATTTGCCAGTCTGGATTTTTTGCATAAGGAATTAAAAGGGGGACTGCCTGTGAATCTCCTAAGTCGCCGAGGGAACCAATCGCAGCAGTTTGCACCAAACCATTATCAGAAGTGAGTGCTTCAGTGAGTAAATCAAACGATCGCGGTTCGCCTAGCTCTCCTAATGTAGCAACGATGCTGAACTTGACTAACCACTCAGAAGTGTTGTGATAAAGTTGCTGCAAGTCATCAAAAGATTCAGTTAGTTTTAGCGCGCCTAAACAGTCTGCCGCCGCCGCTTGGACATCGGGTTCAGGATCATTGATTAGGCGATCGCGCAATACAGTTAAAGCAGTTTCTAAATTCTGTCCGCCTAGTGTATCCATTTGACTAATAGCAGAGTAGCGGACACGCGCATTGCGGTCATTAACGGCTGTTTGGATTAGCTCAAACGCGACTTGCGTATCTTCCAGTTCGCGGATTTGATTAACTGCACGTAAGCGATCGCCCAAATCATCGGAACTCAGCATTTGTTTAATAGAGTCAGGAGTAACACTCATTTTTTTAGTTATTTTTAATTAAGTAGACAGTGATGTAGTACACATTCAATCGCTATTCACTCGCTGCCATTGCCCGCACAATATCACCACGAGTCAAAATCCCAATAACTTGCCCCGCATCAACTACTGGCAAGCGGCGCACTTCTTTTTCATGCATTATTTGAGCTGCTTCTTTTAATGGTTTATCAGGGGAAATAGAAATTGGATCACTGCTCATTACTTCTCCAACGGTTTGCCCCAACGCCTTATGCAGTTCTCGCTCATGTTTAGCGGGATTTTGTAAATAGATAACGCTATCGAGAAACATGATGTATGCGGGAGGAGTGACACCAGTTTCGCGCCACATTAAGTCCGTTTCAGAAATAATGCCCACCAATTGCCCAGAATCGTCCACAACAGGCAAACCGCTAATGCGTCGCTCCGCCAAAATTTGGATAGCTTCATTTAAAGGTGTTTCAGCCCGCACGACAACAGGATCGCGGGTCATTGCATCGGCAATAGTTTTAGGCATTTATTCGCTGATATCTCTAAAATGAAGTTTGCTAAAATCATTGTAAGAAATTACGGCTATCAACCGAACAGATTTGATAGATAAAGTTATTAGTTTTGCAGTGTTGCTGGCGTGAATTAACTTGAAACCTTACTTAAAATCATCGCAGAAGCTATGAAGGATTTGGATACAGTTTGCGATCGCCCCAAGACTGGCGATTTCAAATCCATGCGTATTCTGGGTAGGAAACGCTAGACACGCAGCGCGGGCAACATGACCAAATTTCATCGCAATTGAGGCATCACTACCAAATCCGCTTAAGATCGCTAGCTGGACTGGGATATTCTGTTGTTTTGCCGCCTGTCGTAGTTGCCCGTTGAGCGTTTCATCGTAAATTGCATAACCATCTTGAGACAGAATCACGGGTGCTACCCCAGATTCAATTGGATATTCCGGTGCTAGCGGACAAATTTCTAAAGCGATCAAAGCTTGAAGGCGTTGATGTTGGCTAAAGTAAAGCGCCCCAATTGCCCCTACTTCTTCCTTAGCAGAAGCAACTAAATATGTATCAACTGCTGCTTGGTTCAAGCTTTCAGCCAAAGCAAGCAAAATCGCCACAGAAGCTTTATTATCGAGCGTGTAACTAGCAATATAATCTTTTAATCGCACTGGATACTTGCGATGCTTCCCCACAACCATTCGCGTTCCTGGTCGAATCCCAGCTGCTTCTAGTTCTTCATCTGTACATTTAGTTTCAATCCATGCGTCTTCCCAGCGCACAGGCTGATCTTCTTGTTGAATTTTTTGCGGCGATTCGTGGGAGACGTGACGCGAACCGAAGCTCAGAATACCACTAATCGTCTCATTATCTCCCAATAGGTCTACAACTCCCTCACCATAAACCCAAGGAAACGAGCCGCCTAGCCTACGAACTTCAACTCGACCTTCAGCGCCTACTGTTTTGACAATTGCTCCAATTTCGTCTTTATGGGCAGTAATCGCGATCGCTCTACTAGAATCACGACCTGGAATTTTGGCAATTACATTATCTGCTTGATCTTGCCAAACTTCTACCCCCAAAGCGGCAAATCGAGTCAGTAACAGCTGATTAATCTGAGTTTCTGCACCACTAGGAGAATGGTGCATTACCAATTCTGCAATAGTTTGGAATAGGCGATCGTAGTCTGACAAAGCCATACAGAATGTAAAAAAGTGACTGGTGCGAGCAATTCAAAACTTTAACATATATACTTATGCCTTATTTGCAGCAATATTCGTTGTTTCAGTGTTTACTAAGCATTTTTTTAGTTAGTAGCCTTTTAACAGATAGCGTAACTAGCAGCACATACATTGCAGAATAATTTTTGCGTGGCAGTGACACCATTTCAATATGCTGGAACTCCTCAAAGTAGACTTTTTGAACCCTGTAACAATTGAAATAGGCTAAACCAAAATCTCCGACAACCAGCTGGTAATGTTTTACATATATTGATGAGGCAATTAGACTGGTAAACCAAACTCGTAGCGATTAATGTACAATCCAATGACGATATCATGCATTACTTCAGACTTAGAGAAGCAGATCGTTCTACGCAC
>JAHHHE010000147.1 GCA_019359535.1 Gloeocapsa sp. UFS-A4-WI-NPMV-4B04 | reverse complement strand
GTAAGAGCAAGGCCCAAGAACGAAGAAGCGAACTCTGAACAATGCCACCGCTAAACTCAATCTTTGCTTCATCAGACTTATGCTCAAGCGGTTAGCACATGAGTAGATCCCAAATGGGTTCTATACAAAAGGTGGAAACAATGTCTCACAACCCAGGTGGATTTTCTGTTGGTGGTTCTGTAGGCGGTGACGTAAGGAATGTTCAAGGAAACAATAACCAGGCGGTTCAAGGTGACAATAACCAAGCTGTTTTGGGTAATAGCAATCAAGTCACGCAACAGAACCAGGTAGATGCAGATGCTGAAGCACGGCTAACTAAAGATGACATTGTAACCTTGTTGGCAGAACTTGAAACTTTAATTCGAGGGGCAGAACTGCCAGAGGATACCAAAGAAGAAGCAATTGAAGACCTGAGTGCAGCAAAGAAAGCAACAGACAAAGAGGAGCCGAAAAAGAATGTGGCGCTCGCCAATTTGGAGAGTATGGCAACAACCCTTGAGAAAGCAAGTAAGACTGTAGATGCGGGTCAGACTCTGTGGGCTAAAGCCAAGCCTATTGTTGTCAAAGTTGCAGGTTGGTTAGGTGCAGCCGCTGGTTCTCACCTACTGGGTTTGTAAAACACACTCATGAGTCAGCCACCCCCTAGCTCGGATTCGCAACTGGGTGTGGTCAAGCATTAGTTGGTTAAACATTCACGCCATCATAGCGCTTACAATTGTTAAGGGTTGAGCTATTGCTGCCACCAACAGGTGCATGACCACACCCTAAGCGGTAGAGACACTTCCAAACGTTGATCGCCCTTTAGCTACCAACCAACAGAAATCCACTCATGAACCGTTTACCCGCACACACGCTGTAACCTTTGGCTTAATCTGGGTAGCACTCGTTATTTACTCCACAACCTCTTTAGTTACGCAGCAGTCTAGTTGAATCACACCGAGCTTGACGGCGTTGCTGAATTGTTTGATGCCCCTATGATTAGTCAGCAGTTAGCTAAAATTTGTCATTGTGCCAATAAACAAACTGGAATTTAGCTGAATCTAAATCAGGATAACTTTAGGCAAACTAGGGCAAGCAAGATTACTGCCATAGATTGTGATTCACAGATGTGAGCAAGAGAAGAACGAGGGAAGACAAGCGATGCTTCAGAAACTATTACTAGCCATTACGGCGACGTTTACCCTTAACCTATTCTTGCAAATCCGCTCACCTGCAAAAAATCAACCAGCAGTTAAGGTTTACATAGCAGAAATACCAACTATTGCACCCCTTAACACCCTACACTAAAATGGCTTCGGTGTTGAGAGGAGAGATGTGATGAATAAAGGCGAATTAATTGACGCGATGCCTTTGGCGGTTCGCGAAGCGACCATCGCCCAGAAGACTGATGTAACTAAAAAACAAGCTGATGCTATTGTAACGGCAATGGTAGACAAGATTGTTGAAGGAGTTGCTGCTGGGGATAAAATCTCCTTAGTCGGATTTGGCAATTTTGAAGTCCGCGATGCCTGCGGCGGTTCGCTGTGCGACCATCGCCAAGCTCGTGAAGGTCGCAATCCAAAAACTGGTGAAAAAATGCAAATTGCCGCATCTCGCGTTCCTGCCTTCGCTCCTGGCAAGGCTTTCAAAGAAAGAGTAGCAGGTAAGTAAACGCTAATCGCATCTACTGATTAGAATGTGGGAATGAATCCACTGCGAAAGATTATTCACGTCGATATGGATTCGTTCTATGCCTCGGTAGAGCAACGAGACTATCCTTGCTACCGAGGTAAGACGCTTGTAGTCGGCGGCGAACCCCATCAGCGAGGCGTAGTGGTTGCTGCTAGTTATGAGGCAAGAAAGTTTGGGATTCATTCAGCAATGCCATCAAGGATCGCTTACCAAAAATGCCCCTCTTTAATCTTTGTCCCACCCCGCTTCGAGGTTTACCGTGCTATCTCAGCACAGATTAACGCTATCTTCAAGCGCTATACAGACGTTGTTGAACCTGTAGCCCTCGATGAAGCTTATCTTGATGTCACCCAAAACAAGCTAGGGCTACCTTACGCTATAAGGATTGCAAAACTAATCAAAGCAGCAATCTTAACAGAGACGAACTTGACGGCAACCGCCGGAGTTTCGTTCAACAAATTCCTAGCGAAAATGGCATCAGGCATAAACAAGCCAAATGGACTGACGGTAATTCTTCCTGAACAGGCCCAAGACTTTGTAGAAGCTTTACCGATTGAGAAGTTTCATGGCATTGGACAAGTCACCGCTACCAAGATGCACAACTTAGCAATTCGTAATGGAAGGGATCTCAAGCAACAAAGCGTTGCTAATTTGGTGCAACACTTCGGTAAGGTGGGACATTTCTATTACAACATTGCACGAGCAGAGGACGACAGGATTGTAGAACCTAACCGGATTCGCAAATCAATTGGTGCAGAAACTTCATTTGCCGAAAATTTAAGCGAACCAGAATTAATGCTCGTTGAATTAGAAACAATTGCCCAGACTCTCCAACACCGCCTAGAACGCTACCAGGTGGGAGGACGCACAATAACGTTAAAGGTTAAGTTTGGAGACTATCAGCAAATTACGCGCAGTAAAACACTGATTGCTTCTATTCGAGAGGCGAATACGATTTTCATAGTAGCAAAGGAACTGTTTGAAGCGATTGATTTAGAGAATCGCAGTATTCGGCTTTTAGGTATCTCGCTATCCAATCTTGACCATGCAATTGAACCGATAGCAATTCAATTACGCTTGTTTGAATATAGCGCGAGCATAAGGGCTAAAGCTTAACCAGCAGCACTGCTAGATGGTAGGGCTGCTTCTTTCGGTTCCTTTGGTTTTTTCTCAAATGTCTGGATATTTGGCTCATTTAGCATAAAACCTTTATCGGTCTTCTCCCCCATAAGTCCAGCGATCGCTGCTACCCACATCGGATAGTTCTCTTGCGCTTGTTCGAGCTTTTTGAACATCTTGGGCTTAACAGTGATAGTTACAATGCGCGAGCCTGTATCAATGTCAAACTGCTTCAAGCCATTTTCAACAGTCCTGACATCAGTAGGAAACTCGTTAATTTTTATTGTTAGCTCCATTTTTCCTAATGTCGGCATAATTGTCCTTAATAATCAAATGTTTTTCTTAAACACTTGGTGTTTGTCAGACGATTGCTGCTACAAAACGCAATCGCCATAGTCTTGCCTCTTACACCACCAGATCTTGTTGCTGTAACCAAGTGTCCACATTGCTGCTAGATTTTTTCTCCAACAAGGCGCTTGTGACAGTAAGCTACAATCCCACCCTTGTGTAGTGAGTAGTGTTCTATTGTGCCACTTGAGTTTTTATACTGCTTGACGTTGAACCCAGATCCACAAAATGCCATCTCCAGTTTTCGTCCTGGCAGTAATAATCTCCGTCCCACCAAGTGCAACTGAGAAAAGATGATTTTACATCATCGCTGTGATGAGGCTCTTTATTACCTAGTAGCTCGACTACTTGAGCAATGCTTCCTGCTGCTGCTTGCTCTGTAAGGCAATCCAGCGTTTGTTGAACTTCATCAGCAACGAGATTGAAAACTTTCATCTTTGGCTCTCCCTACACCTAGACATTCACTAAAGTACATGGCTCTAATGTTTATAGCTCAGTATTGAGCAGTCAATTATGTGTTCGTAACTTCACTTAACTTTTTGGATGGATGAATAACTGCTAGGAATAAAAGCTTTGGTAATACCCCTTATGAAAGCTAGCACTAGCTCCGAGTCAGAATCAGCCGCTTAGATTGCCTACTCAGCAGCCTCTCCGCCTCTAACTGCTGGAGCATTCGGGTAACAGATACCCGCGTCGCATTTACCGCCTCCGCTATT
This sequence comes from Gloeocapsa sp. UFS-A4-WI-NPMV-4B04, assembly GCA_019359535.1. GTDB lineage: Bacteria > Cyanobacteriota > Cyanobacteriia > Cyanobacteriales > Chroococcidiopsidaceae > JAHHHE01. The sequence continues at coordinate 11,378 of JAHHHE010000147.1, read as the reverse complement.
TCCTGATGCGTCAGCACCAAGTCAATCAACCGTCCCTGCTCGACATCACAACCAAATTTCTGGTCTAAAAAGACTAGGAATTGCCACAAGCGCTGCCGTAAGGGATGCTGGCAAGCAATATTGAAAAATTCCTCTGTTGATTTGATATGTAAAATCAGTGCATCTAACGCTTGAAACCACAACTCAGGTGGCAGGAGGCTCACTTCTACACTTGTTTTACACTCAATTTGGTATGGCTTAACTCGTGATAGCTCGTGTCCGACAACATCTCCTACTCCCCAGTAGCCCAAAGTGACTGCTATATCTTGCTCATTCCAAGTTAGTGTGCGGACAGCACCGCGTTCAATTCGCCATAAAATATTTAGCGTGGACGGAAGGCGATCGCCTAGGCTAAAACTACGTCGAGTTAGCGGCAAAGTGGGAGCGGCGTTGGGAGGGCAGAGTATCATAATAATTGCATCGTGCGGCTGATTATTCTATCAATCAAGAACAATTAGACTCTTTGAGCGTGGGCGGAAGCAATGCGGGAGAGGGGCATTCTGCTAGTAACTTGAGGGCTACCCAGATTAAGTTTTTCTAAAGTTTTACTTGAGCTTTCCGCTGAAACAGTGCTACCAATAGCATTTCGGTCATTTTTAGAGATAATATTTTAGATATCTAATTTTCACGGCAGTAAGGTTAGTTCCTCAATAATCCTGTTGTAATCCTGCCAGATTTTTGAGCGTTGTAACCCTCAAGCTATCCCCCACAACTTATTCCCGCTACCAACTGGTGTGTGACCGCACCTAGAAAAGTCACTGTTGATATTTGTTGTCTAAAATTTCTACTAATGCGTCCCAAACTTATCCCCACTCCTCTCAAGAGCCATTACTGGCTTTATCTGTGTTTAACTGTGCTGACTAATAGCATAACTACTGAAGCCGTAGCACAGACAATTAACGGCTCTACTGTAAATAACACCACCGCTCCAATTTCTCAAATACCCCCAACGCCACCACCCCAAGATGTCGTCCCGCCTATTGAACCAACCCAGCCAGTAACTCCAACACCGGAGACTCTGCCACCTCCAGAGGAATTACTACAGTCACCGCCTCCGATTCGTACTATACCTACACCAACTCCAGGTGAAGCTCCTGAAACATTCACCGTTGAACGGTTTAATGTAATTGGCAGTACCGTATTTAGCCCCGAAGAGTTAAACGCTGTACTTGCCCCATTTACAAACAGACCGCTCACATTTACTGAACTTTTCCAAACGCGTTCAGCAATTGCTCAGTTGTATCTTGACTCCGGTTACATCACCTCCGGCGCTCTCATTCCGCCACAAACCATCAGAGGGGGCGTGGTCACTCTCCAAGTAATTGAGGGTAAGTTAGAAGCAATTAACGTGACTGGCACAAGGCGGTTAGATCCCAATTATGTGCGATCGCGTCTGTCCCCCAAAAAGCCGATAAATGAAAAGCGGCTGCGAGCAGATTTACAGTTACTAAAACTCAATCCTCTAATCAAAGAGATTTCTGCCGGATTAAAACAGGGAACCACCCCCCAGACAAGTGTATTAGAAGTCAATGTAACGGAGGCAAAGACTTTTGATACTCAACTTGTAGCAGATAATAGACCTGTTGGGAAATAGGGAGCAAAATCGCTGAAAGGCTTGCCATAAATAGGTTTCAAGGATTTTGATCTAAAGTTGCTAAAAAGCTTGTCAGGGCTGGGTTTCAAGGATTTTTGAGCTTATTACCCGACAACTCTAATGGACGAACGCCGAGCGTGGGTAGCTTCCGTCGCCGAATCGGGCTAAGTGAAGCAAACTTACTCGGGCTAGGAGATGGTCTGAGCTTGGGATATAACAATAGTGATGGCAGCAATGGGTTTGATGCCAGTTATGCCTTGCCGCTCAATCCTCGCAATGGGACTGTGAGTTTTGCTTACGGCAACATATCGAGCGATGTAATCGAACCTCCGTTCAACGCCCTCGATATTAATGGCAACTCACGCTACTATGACATCACACTGCGCCAGCCAATCTCACAGACTCCTAGCGAAGAATTTGCCCTTGGGTTGAGTGCTACCCGAAGTGAAAGTGAGATTTCGTCAAGGGTGTTAGAAGATTTTGGGCTACCCCCAAGTGAACTTTCACCAGGGGCGGATGATCAAGGGCGCACCCGCATTTCGGCAATCCAGTTTTTTCAAGATTGGACGAAGCGCAATGCCTCTGAAGTGATCGCTGCCCGCTCTGGGTTCAATCTCGGTATCGGTGCATTTAACGCCACAGTTAACGAAGATGCGCCTGATAGTCGCTTTTTCTCCTGGCGGGGACAGGCGCAGTGGGTACGTCTCCTTGCTCCCGAAACTCTGCTGGTGCTGCGTAGTATGTGCAATTATCTCCTTCGGCGCTTGTACCTTCACAGCAGTTTAGCCTTGGTGGGATAGACAGCGTTCGGGGTTATCGTCAAGATGCCTTGCTGACTGATAGTGGCGCTTTTGTTTCCGCCGAGGTGCGATTACCGATTTACAGATCGCTAGAGCGGCAAACGATTTTACAACTCACGCCATTTGTCGATGCTGGTACTACCTGGAATACTTCAGGTAGAAGTAATCGAAATGGCAACGCAACAGATCCCAATACGTTAGTGTCTGTTGGGCTTGGTTTACGCTTTCAACTAAGCGATCGCTTTACCGCTCGTCTAGACTGGGGTATTCCTTTAGTTGACCTGTCTACTCGCAAGAAAACATGGCAAGAGAACGGTGTTTATTTTTCGATAGTGTCTAGCCCGTTCTGAGCGGAGGTAGGGGACATGAAGATTGAAGGGCTGGAATAGGACGGTTATTAATTCTTCTTCACCGCTTGAGCTGCTGCTGAGTCATAACGAGCCGCTTAGAATGCCGAAGTAGCATTCCCTGTGACTCGAACTGCTGAAGCAGGCGCGTCACCGTCACCCGTGTTGCATTGATCGCTTCCGCCATTTCCTGTTGAGTGACTGGGATGTCAATCAGTCTTCCTTGCTCTACGTCACGACCGAATTTCCGCTCTAACAAAACTAAAAATTGCCACAAGCGCTGCTGTAAAGGATCAGGGCAAACGCATCTAAATTCTGAATGCCTTATGTAGCAAGGATTTCAAGAATCGATAATCATAAATACTAAATGCCTAAAACCCTTGCCCAGTCTGCCTTTCAAAAATAAGATGCGTTTGCCCTGTGTAAAGGATTCAAGTGAACGAGCCGCAGAAGTTCCTCGGCTTGTTGTATATGTAAAATAAGTGGATTTAGCGCTTCTGTCCACAGTGACTGGGGTAGAAGCTTTACTTCCACACTTGTCAAGCACTGAATGTAGTAGGGCTTAACAAGTGAGAGTGGGTGTCCGACAATATCTCCTACCCCCCAGTAGCCTAAAGCAACCGCTATTTCTTCAGAGTTCCAAGTTAGCGTCCGCACAGCACCGCGTTCAATCTGCCATAAAATACCAGGCTGGGGCGGAATCATCTCGTGGCGGCTGAATATCCTTTGAGATAACGTTGAAGTGGTAGTGGTATTTAATAGGGTCGAGCTGATCATCATAATGTTCTTTAGTAGTAACTACGGGGACAGTACAATACAGATACAAACATCAAGATGAAACCTATTACTAATAGTGCTAGTAGTCCATTGTAATTTCACTAGATAATTTCTAGCAATCAGCGCTGCTCCAAGTATTAGATCAGTAGATCCACGCTAGACAGCAATCGGCTACATTTTGTTAACTTGTAAGTTTTAGTAAGGTTCAATCTGCACTGAGCGCTAAACTCCAGTGAGCGTTAGGGCTGGACTTCGCGCAGCCGACGCTCCAGGAAGCGGCGTTCACTGTCATTCGTAACCAGTTCCAGTGCTCGCCTGTAGCTCTGGGTAGCTTCCTTTAATGCTCCGACACGCCGCAATAGATCAGCACGGGTAGCATGGAACAGATGATAGCTATCGAGTTCAGTAGCAAGTCTATCGAGCAGTCTAAGTGCCGCTTGAGGGCTGTCTGCCATCGCAATCGCCACTGCCTGGTTGAGTGACACAATAGGTGAAGGCTGCAAGCGTTCCAGTACATTATAAAGTCGAACAATCTGCGCCCAGTCTGTCTCTTCTGCCCGCGCTACCTGACAATGGAGGGCTGCGATCGCCGCTTGTACGGCAAACGGATTTGGTTCACCCCGCAGTGCCTCTTCAACTAGCGGTAGTGCCTCAGCGATTTGTTGCTGATTCCAGCAAGACCGCTCCTGATCTTCGAGCAGAACGAGATCGCCTGCCTCGTCCAACCGAGCATCGCGCCGAGAGTCGTGCAGCAACATCAGTGCCATCAGTGCGGTCACTTCTGAAGGTGGTTGCGGTGTCATCAACGTCTGCACAAGGCGACCGAGCCGGATTGCTTCAGTACATAAATCGGCTCTGATCATTGCTTCACCACGAGTCGCCGCATAGCCCTCATTAAAGATGAGATAGATGACGGTCAGCACGGCATGAATTCGCGCGGGTAGATCCGTCGGGTCCGGTACCTTATAGGGAATAGCCGCATCCCGAATCTTGCGCTTGGCGCGCACCAGCCGTTGTGCCATTGTTGCGGTGGGCACTAGAAAGGCGCGAGCAATTTCATCGGTTTCGAGTCCGCCCAGCATTCGCAGTGTCAGAGCCACCTGAGTCTCAATCGCCAGTGCCGGGTGACAGCAGGTGAAGATCAGCCGCAGTCGCTCGTCTGGAATTTGATCACTGTCGTACTTTGGCTCCTCACTGCTCGGAATCAACCCGGACACAGCATACCATTCGAGTTTCTCGCTCAGTCGTGATCGTCGTCGCAGGCGATCAATCGCTTTGTATCGAGCGGTTTTAATAATCCAAGCACGTGGAAGATCAGGAATACCACTAGCCTGCCACTGATTCACAGCCGCCGCGAAAGCCTCCTGTGCTGCTTCTTCAGCCACATCGAAATCTCCCACCAGGCGAATCAAGATAGCGACAATGCGCCCCCACTCAGACCGATAAACGGTGGTGATCGCCTGAGCAACATCGGATTTTGTGTTTGGAACCATACCTAATCTTAAAAATTTTTGGCAAGGTGTCGATTTGAGCGCTCACTGTTCGACTGACATATACAGGAGGCAAAGCTCGATCATACCGAATGAGCAAAATTTTTGGCGAGGTGTCGATTTGAGCGCTCACTGTTCGACTTAACTACAAAGGAGGAAACCGAATGAAGTATCTGCTGTTGATATACATGGACGAAAATGCCTTAAGCGATACTGAGCGGGAGCAATGCTATGCAGAATCCGCCCAACTCGCGCAGCAGCTCAACTCGAAGGGACAGTATTTAACGACCGCTCCGCTTCACCCAGTCGCAACCGCAACCAGCGTCCGAGTGCGCGAGGGTAAATCGCTTGTGACCGATGGACCGTTTGCCGAAACTCGTGAACAATTGGGCGGGTTCTTCTTGATCAACGCTCAGGATCTCGATGAAGCGATCAATATTGCCGCTCAGATTCCTGGAGCGCAAATCGGCACGGTTGAAATCCGTCCTGTAATCGAGGTCGCGGGCTTGCCAGATTAGTGCATCAAACTTTACCCAAACTAAAAAACCAAAGGGGATCCTGCAATGACAACCACAAGCACAATCACATCCAACGAAGCTCAAATTCGCCAACTGATTGCGGAGCAGCAATATGCTATTTGCACTAAGGACGTGGATCAAATCCTATCCCGCTATGCTGCCGAAGTCATCATTTTCGATGTCATCCCCCCGTTTCAAACCCAAGGCAAAGCAGCGCTTCGTCAAGCCTGGGAAGCGTGTTTACCCTGCTTTCCAGATTCATTTGAGATGGAAACAAGAGACCTCACAATCATCGTGAATGATAATTTGGCAATTGCCCATTGGCTGTTTCGCTTCACAGGACAGGAAGACCATCCCGCCATGCAAACCTGGACGCGGGTAACGGCGGTCTGCCAGAAACATCAAGACAACTGGCAGATTATCCACGAACACCTCTCGGTTCCCTTTGACCCTGAAACGTCCCAAGCTACCTTCACGCTCAGTCTGTAATCCAATTCCTGAACCTACTCAAGGAGTACGTCATGAAACTCAATCCTTACCTGATGTTCAACGGCAACTGTGAAGCAGCATTCAAGTTCTATGAACACTGTCTTAGAGGCAAAATCACCATGATGATGACGCACAAAGAGGCACCCTCCGTAGAAAATGTTTCACCGGAGTGGCATGACAAAATCATGCACGCCTGCCTTGAGTTAGAAGACCGACTCTTAATGGGATCTGACTGCCCACCGGGATATTTTGAAACTCCTCAAAGCTTCTACGTGCAGGTTAGTGTACCTGAACCATCCGAAGCAGAACGGATTTTTGACGCTCTTGCAGAAAACGGTAAAGTGAAAATGGCGATCACTCAAACGTTCTGGTCTATTCGCTTCGGAATGTTGATCGATCAGTTTGGTACGCCGTGGATGGTCAACTGTGAGCAGGTGACTTAAGTCTTTTAATCACTCTTCAACGCTATTCTCAACGTTTCCCTGAACGCCCCACAACAGATTACACAAGGAAAAATCATGAGTACCCAAATTTTCGTCAATCTACCCGTCAAAAATCTCAAGCAATCGGTCGAGTTTTTTACTCAACTCGGTTTCCAGTTCAATCCCCAATTTACTGATGAAACCGCCACCTGCATGATTGTCTCCGAGACGATCTTCGTGATGCTCTTGACCCATGAGAAGTTCAAAACTTTCACTCCAAACACGATTTGTGATGCCAAGAAAAACACCGAAGTGCTAGTGTGTTTATCTGTTGAGAGCCGAGAAGCTGTTGACGCTCAAGTTCGTAGCGCGATCACCGCTGGTGGCACAACCTACAACGAACCCCAAGATCACGGCTTTATGTACGCACATGGATTCCAGGATTTAGATGGTCATATTTGGGAACTGATGTACATGGAACCGAGTGCAATCCATTAATCAAAGGAAATTCACAATAATTAAGCACAAAATCACGCCTCCAAAAATCGTTGGACGAGATGAGTGGCTGACCGCTGGTAAAACGCTCCTTGAACACCAAAAAGAAGCCACGAAGCACCTTGATTGCATGAACACCGAACGATACAGACTATCAATGGTCAAGCTTGAGAAGGAATATACACAGCGCTATCACATTTGGTAATGCAGATGTCGTAGCTCGCACCAACTTGACTGAGGTGGTGCGAGCTTCTTGTAGCAATCGCTTGACTCCAAGGCGTAATGGAATAGCACCATTAGCTACTAATTGCTGGTAATGCTGGGTTTTAACAGCGTGGAGGTGAACAATAAACCAGAGTGCTAACCCGCCTTCACAGTACGCGCAGCCATAAAATCCTCAGTTACTAATGAAAATGCATTGAAGGGGAGTGTTGTAATCGATTGAGTGGATGCAGGAGAGCCGGAGTTGGAATTGTAGGCTCCAATAATTCATCATCTACTAATCAGAACCGCCTGGTTACTACCTTGAGTTACCCCACCATCTGCTTGCATAGTTTTAGGCTGTCCGATCACAACTGCCATCTTACTCTGAGCAACGGGCTTACCATCGACACAGAGCACCCGTTTGTTGAGGGTGACGCTATCGTAGCCGTTGAAAACTCGGTCATTAACTTTGACGCTGAAACTAGGTTCTCTAGATGATTGGGAAGTTTGAGGTGTTGATGTTGCAGGCTGCTTCTTCCCGAAAGCAGTTTGGTCACGCTGGTGTTGGAGTTGGTGATCGGATGTTTTGCTCGGTCGCTGGTGTTTGAGCGTTTCTTTGACTCGCTGCATCGGATTCGCAACTGGCGAGCGCTCTTGGAGTGATTCTGGTTTCGGCTGCGCTACTTGCTGCTGTATCTGAGTTTGGACGCCTCCAGGCGGTTGATTAGCTGGTGACGACTCCAAATTGTCTAATGTTTTAGTTTCTTCTGTTTGAGTATCCTTAGCTTTACGCTCAAAGACTTTAATCGCAGGCGACTCCAGCCTAAAGCCTGCCGCAGTGGATTCGCCCATTACTCCCGATATTGCAGCCACCCAAGAGGAATAAGTTTGCTGTGCCTGCTCTAGCGCTGCGAACGCTTTAGGCTTAACGGTAATCGCGACAATACAATCACCTGTGTCAACTTCAAACTCTTTCCAGCCCTGAGCTACAGTTCTTACGTCATCAGGGAATTGATTAAGCTTGACGACTACCTCCATCTTGCCCGTTGTCAAATGAGCGTCGGTACTGGGCAAAGCTTGTGGTACTACATCAGGAGTTTCAATAGATTCTTCTATTGCTGGTGCGACAGCAGAACTCTTGGATGCAGCAATGGTTGTATCTTCCTGAGACTGGGCTTTATGCTGCTGTTTAAGAATTGGGGCGCTTAGAGATGAAACGTGGATCGCTGCTTGGCGTTGTTGCTCTAGCCACACTAAGTCTTCTGCACTTGGCTCATAGGGTTGTCCACCTATTATTATTAGGGTTTCTCCGTCGCGGCGTACCCTAACCCTGTTTTGTCACTCTAGGCAGAAGAAAAACAGAAATCAGAGTGAGCCAGGAATATAAAAATGGGAGAGGTGAGGCTATAAATAATAGACTGAAGTCGAGAAAAACCCAAAGATAATTGAGAAATAGGAAAAACTGTTAACCAGGGGCATATTAAGTTAAATAGAGTAAAAGGTTGAATAATTAAACGGAGATTATTCAGAATATTTTTCCAGCCTTTTCCATCATCCCACCAGGGGTGTGAAGTAAATTTAGATTTGAATTTAGATTGTGGAGTAGATAAATGCATTTGCTCTGAATGAAGACTAACCATCAGGTAGCTACTACAAACAATCTCCCACCATCGCTCAATATTTGGGTAGTGAGTCAGACGGTAATCTGCCCAGCCTAACTCATTCTTACTTTGCTTTAAACCATACTCAACCCAAGTTCTTAATCCATAAAAATTGCCAACTTCTCGTGATGTGATATCAGGATATTTACTCATGACATACCTTGTAGAGTTTCCCGGTAAATTATCTCTATCTGTTGTAATTTGCCAATATCTTTTTTCGGTTCGTTTACCGTGAATAATTTCTCTAATAAACCGATTTTCACTGTCCAAGTCAGAGAACACACGTTTAAATCTTTGCCACTCTAAATATTGACTATGCTGCCCCTTGAGTAACTCCACATCATGGTTTGAGCGAATCGCTACTATATAGTTTAGATTCATTTCATCTAACACAGATATAAAATTAGTCCCGCTTTCACCATATAAACTATCTGCCAAGACTAAGTTAAATTTAAAGCCCATGGACTTGAGCGAGTTGATCAACTTTGCTGCTATTTGTGGCGAGGGCGCGATATTTATCTTCTGGCTTTAATCTTTCACTATGTTTATATACTTCAAACAGTAGTGGAAAGGTCATTCCACAGAATACACCATACGCTGTAACTACTACGATTCCATTCTCTACTTTCCCCAAGTACCTATGTATTGACGTTTTACATAATCTGTCTTTGAGCCTTTCTTTTTATCTCCTGTTTCATCGATAATTAAAATAATTGGTCTACCTTTTAAAATTTTAAGAATTAGCTCTAACCGCAAAGCTCTTAACTTCTCTATATCCCAAGGTGATGTAGTCAGAAAATGATGTAACCCTTGCTGATTATCTAATCCGACAATTTTTGCTATTTCTGGTAGTGTTTTCCGTTTTAGTTCGGAAATGCAACCTATATGCAGGTACTTCAATGCCTCAAAGCTTCTAACATCTGGAAACAGGCTTTTATACCATTGGCAATATTCGTCTACAAATTTGACCGTTTTTACAGGTGGACGAGGTCTTACCATCCTCTGTGCCTACGTTCTAGCGTTTGTACCTTCTTATGCTACCGCGAGAGTGACAAAACAGGGCTAAGATCCCAAATCTGCCCGATTGCCTCATCGCTTAAGCTGCCTGCCAATATGACCTTAAATGATGCCTTTTTTCCTCCCTTGCGTGCTGGCTGGTTACGCTGAATCCGAACATCGACTCTTCCCTGCTCAATTGATTTAACTAAACCTATTAAATCGGCAATAATTGATCTGACATTTTTTAGGCTGGAACCCTTGAAACTTCTGGATTCCTTTTTGGGACTTACATTGCCGGGTTAATATAACGCAGAACTCATCTAGCCCTAGTCTATTTGTTGTGGGTTCAGCTTTAAGTTGTTTCATCGCCGCGAGATCAAAGCGCAAAGGCTCAGTTTTGGGGTAGACGATCCAGCGAAAAAACTGGCTGAAGAAATCTGGCTGTGTTGCGTACTCTGGATGACGATGTTTCAAGCGACCGCGTAGCTGCCCGGTCATTTGAGCCGGAATACTCAAACCGTCTTCGGTAACAAAAATACCTTGGTGTACATCGTCCTCACTCGGCTGATATGTTCCAGCTACCCAACCGACAGCGCGGTAGATGACTTGGGGTAGGGAGTATTTGTCGTTGTCTGCGGTTGGTTCCATGTCTTGCTTATCTAACTTAATTGCTTACTCGTTAAAAATGATGGACGCTTTGCCTCTAGCAGAGAAATCATCTGCTTTTCCAAATCTGTGAAAAAGTAACGATGTTGCAGTTCTTTGAGTAGCGTTTGCTCAATTGGCTCTAGTTCATTCTGCCATAGTGCCAAAATGCGAGCGCAAGTTTGACGGAATTCAATATCGCTATTATCATCCCAGTCTAAATCACTAGCCATATAATCAACTTCCTTATTAGCCACTAGCACCTTTACGTTTGAGATATTACCAGTTGACTGTACAATTCCCCAGCACCCGTTCCATACTTTCTGTTCTGTTAATGCGCCTATTGCACATTTGAGCCGGACAAGCTGCCCAGGTTTGTATTTTGAAGGTAGAACCTGTTTAGTCAACTGAGCGGGATTTAAAATCTCATCTACTGCTTGAGTAAAATGGTCAGCCGTAAGCCTACCATCACCTGCTAGTTCCTTTGCTAGTGTGAAAGCAACCCGGCGCTGTTCTTGTTTTTTGAGTTTTCTTAATGGTCGTAGTTGGTAAGCGGGGTAGGTGCAAATTTGCACCTGCAATTCTCGCTCCATTTGACCCGCATTCCATTCCCGAATCAAAGTTGATTTTGAGCCAGCATCAGTGAACTCAGCCTTAAGACACGCAGTCATACTCTGGTAGCCGACTGCCGCCCAGCCTTGCCGTAAGTCTAAATCAAGCAACTTGGCACGTAAACTGTTACCTAAATCTTTGATTTCTTGAATGCATTGCCCAGGGCAAACGCATCTAATTTTTATTAAATTTAATTGACAAATAGTTGCTCATAAGGTTTAGTTTCCATTTGACTAACTCTTGTCAGAAGGAGCATCAGTTCTCTAACTTGATAAGGATAAGCAAA
>JAHHHE010000001.1 GCA_019359535.1 Gloeocapsa sp. UFS-A4-WI-NPMV-4B04 | reverse complement strand
GTTAACAGTTTTTCCTATTCCTAAATTATCTTTGGGTTTTTCTCAACTTCAGTCTATTATTTATAGCCTCACCTCTCCCATTTTTATATTCCTACCTCACTCTGATTTCTATTTTTCTTCTGCCTAGAGTGACAAAACAGGGCTATGCACTCGAAGACTTTGGGGCGCGACACTACAGGGCAGTCAGCGAGCAACTAGGATTAGAAGTAACTCGCTTGCCATCGGATACTACTTTTCGTCGCATCTTACAGAAGCTCGATTTTCAAACTTTGGCTATTCAGTTTGAGCAATGGGTTAACAATACATTCACTCTCGAAACTGGCGAGTGGGTGGCGATAGACGGCAAGAGCATTAAAGGAACGGTTACAGAACCGGGTACCGCTTACCAGAACTTTGTTTCTTTAGTCTCCGTCTATAGTCATCAACAAGGAGTAGTGCTTGCCGCCCAACAGTTTGAATCAAAAAATAGCAGTGAGTTGAAAGTGGTGCAAACAATACTTAAGGCATTGCAGTTAGAAGGAGTGGTGTTCACCATGGATGCCCTGCACTGCCAAAAAAACTACTAAGCTGCTCATTGAGGGCGGCAACGATTACGTTATCACCGTCAAAGGTAATCAACCTCGACTATTAGGACAACTGAAAACGATTGCCGAAACTCAAAAACACTGCGAACGGTTTGTTGATATTGAGAAAACGCGTGGGCGAATTACCTGTCGCATCGTGAAAGTCTTTACTGCACCTAAGGATATTGTCCTTGATTGGGAAGGAGTGCAAAGCCTGATTCAACTCGAACGCATCGGTATCCGTTCAGGAAAGAAATATTTACAGACCAACTATTACATTAGCTCGCTCTTGACCTCCGCCGCCAAATTTGCTTGCAGGATTCGTCAGCACTGGGAAATTGAAAATCGCTTGCATTGGGTCAAAGATGTCGTATTTGGCGAAGATGCCGCTCTCTTTAACAACTATAATGCTGCCACCAACTGGTCTATTATCCGCAATATTGCCATTAATCTTGCTCGTCTGGGCGGTTATGATTCTCTGACCAAGGCGGAACGATTTCTTGCCCATGACATCGATAAAATGTTTTTACTTCTAGAATGAATTATCCCTGGGTGTTGGGTTAGAGGTAGCGGCGTGATCAGGATTAAGGGAGATGCGAGCGCAATCTGCTGGCTAATGTCACTCATTTAGTTATCAGAAGTACTCTTCTAGATACTAAAATTCATTGTGACTCAAAGGGGCGTTTTTGGGCGTTGCACAGTAGAGAGATGATTTCAGGAAGGACAGTTACAGTCCAAGTTCTCAAGTAATGTAACAATAAACGAACTGAGTGTTTAAGCATGAATTCGTATTTGGAGTAGCAAAAAGTTCTACGATGTAGCCGTGCTAAATAATACCGCAACCGACTATTTCCCGATTAGTCAAACCTGGCATGGAATTCGGCTCATTCAATTCTGCTTTTAGCGAACGTTGAAGGGATACGAAATAATGAACATGATCAGGAAAGGTCAAACTTCTTGGACTAGCGAAAGGAACCGTCAAAGAACGAGTTCTCTTCATCAACCAAGTCTTTGGAGTGGTTGCATAGTTAATTCCCGCTCGGAGTTTTCTGACCTCAACAAGTTTTTGCAACACAACCCAATTAAGACACTTCATCCTTGTATTATGCAACGCCAGTTAATTGGCATTACAAAATGAGAACCAGAGTGCCTATCACAATTAAAAATGTACCGAGAATCGATTGCCTCGTTAACGATTCGCCCAAGAAAGCCGCAGAGAATAACAGCACCAGAACTAGACTCGACTTATCAATCGGTGCGACCAGCGATGCCTTGCCAATTTGTAACGCCTTAAAGTAGAAGATCCAAGATAATCCTGTTGCTAATCCAGATAATACTAGAAAAAGTAGGGTTTTATTAGGGATTTCTGCTAACCCTTTGAGATCACCTTTAGCAAACACGATGCCCCACGCAACGATCAAAATGATGATAGTCCGAATCGCTGTTGCAAGATTGGAATTAATGGCTTCAATCCCGATTTTGGCAAATATCGTTGTTAGTGCCGCGAACAGTGCCGAGAGCAACGCATAAAGCCACCACAGGTTAGAATGACTGTCCACCTTTCTCCTTTTAGTTCAATACCATTATTAATCGTTAATCTACTGGATTTTTCGGCTAGCATTTGGTTTGTTTCGTATTCTCCTTGCGTCTGGCTTTTCTCCACTGGTGCTGCCACATTAGGAAGCGCGTCAAGAATAAAACGGTCGGCATTAAGCCAATAAAAACCTAAAAAATCCGGGTTGGAAGTCCACCAAGTAGCCCAAAATAAAGTGTGCTACTAACACCGCTTGACTGAAAAGATGCGTTTGGATCTACTCGATTGGCATTCGACACCTGACCGTTGTACCGATCCACGTCAAAACTGCTGAATGCTAGCCGTAAAGATTTTTGCGGTAACTGCTTACAAATATCCCTATTCTGTCACTTCCCGCAGATAATGAATAAAAAATCACAAGATAAAATTCTACAAGTTAGTCGGGCAATGGACAACGAGTTACAAATCTTGGGTAGTCCCAAAGATGTAAGGATAGAGCAAATTCAGTTAATCAATATGGGATATGTGAGTTTCTCTGCCTGCCTGTCCTGCTTGTGCCTCAACTCATACCGTCAAGAATGGCAAAATTCATAACGATAAGCCAAACTTTCGATGCCGTGAGTGTGGCAGACATTTTGTGCAGAATCCACAAAACAAGCTCATTGACTAAGCAACCAAGGATTTGATTGACCAACTACTGTGAGAAAAAATTCCCAAGGCTTGGTTTGCTAAACTGAGCAGGGTTTCAGAGCTTTTGCTACAAAACGGTAGTCAATGCGAAATACCAAAGTGTGCCTCGTCAGGCAGACTTGGGGGCTAAAAAAAGGAACACTTAACAATATCGTTTTCAAAGTCGTTGGACAATCCACATTGGTGCAATCTGGTACTTTGTTCACCATTACAATGCATCCTTACCTGTTTAGCACTACCCCATGAACCAATCAGTGGCCCTGGCAATCGCCGATGGCTTGACTGTTGATAGTATTACATCTGGCTAAAGGTTAACCCACATTATTCATAGCATTCGATGTCCCACAACACAGGGACCTTCACCAGACCACTATTAGTTTTTGCAACACAACCCAATATTACTGTTTTCCTTGCCACAATAGCTGCATCTCGATACAACTAGACAGCAAATCATCTAACGTGCCTTGTGCTTCGATTCTACCTTCTTTGAGTACAATAATTTGGTCGGCATGGCGCAAGACCCAAGGACGGTGAGAAACTACCAGACAAGTTGGTGTCCACTCCGTCGCGCTTGGTGTCGCAAATAGACGCGACCACAATATTCGTTCTACTTCCACATCAAGGGCGCTAGAGAGGTCGTCAAAAACTAGCAATTCTGGTTGGCGGACAAACATTCGCGCCGCAGCTGCTCGCTGCAATTGTCCGCCAGAGAGCCGCATCCCTTTTGCTCCCACCATTGTTGCCAACCCCTCACTCATAGCAGCGACATCCCGTGTAAAAACTGCTTTATGCAACGCCTCTTTCACCTCAGACTCACTTTTATCCAAGCCTAGTAAAATATTTTCTTGGAGAGAATAACTAAAAAATTGTGGAATTTGTGGCGTATAAGCGCTGCGGGCTGGAATGAAGAAGTTAGCTGGATCAAGGACTAGATTATTGTTCCAGTAAATCTCGCCTGCTTGCTGGGGCAATAACCCCAGCAAAGTCCGCAGCAGCGTTGTTTTGCCTGAGCCAAGGCGGCCGACGATCGCTGTCAGACTTCCCCGCGTTAACTTCAGGTTTGCACCACTAATGCCCCGGTCAGTGTCAGGATAATGATAGGTGAGGTTGAATGCTGTTAATTCGTGCAAGCGATCGCTCTGGCTCCAACGCGGTTGGTTTACTGGCGCTAGTTCTGGTTGACGACCCAGTAAGTCATTGAGGTAAAGTTGATTGTGTGCTACCAGCATTTGAGCCGGTGTACCAGAAAGCAATGCCTCCATACGCTCAAAGGAAACTTCAGTTTGCTTAGACAATGCCAAGAAAAGACCAAAGAAGCCTAAAAAGTCGGTGACAAAAGCTAGATAGTAGACAAATAACGCAAAGTCACCCACCGTTAGCCTACCAACACCAGACTGCATTGACGTAGAGGCTAATAGCAAAATCCCCCCCGTGCCAATACTCACCAGATTCTGAAACACAGATTCAAGGATGGCACTGAGTAATTGATCTTGCAATATCATCTGCTGGCGTTGAGCATTCACTTGACGAAAATGGTTAAGCACTGCTGTTTCAGCCCCAGCAACTTTAATCGCTTGCACAGAACTAAACATCTCACCAATGGTACCTGTCACTTGTTCTGTGGCTTGGCGACTGCGACGGCGATACTGTTTGAGCCGCTTTTGGACTCGCTGGACAACGGCTACTATGCACACCAAGGGCAGGAAAACAAACAGCGTGATCT
Source organism: Gloeocapsa sp. UFS-A4-WI-NPMV-4B04 (assembly GCA_019359535.1). Lineage (GTDB taxonomy): Bacteria > Cyanobacteriota > Cyanobacteriia > Cyanobacteriales > Chroococcidiopsidaceae > JAHHHE01. The sequence goes on along the minus strand of JAHHHE010000001.1, from coordinate 94,529 downwards.
GCACATTGACAAACAGAAGGATTGCCAGAGAAACAAGAGCAAATATTCCTGCACCCACGACTTCAGAGATGAAAGCAACGTTGTTCTCGATTTGTTCAGCGTCATCCCGGAAGTAGCTGATTGCTTCACCAGGCGATCGCGTTTTGAATCCTGCCAAATCTACTAAAGGTTGGTCGCCGGGACGATTGAGAATACACTCTAAGAGATTACGTCGCAATAAGGCACTGATCGTAAACCGATGCTGAGTTTTGGTCAGGCGACCAGCAAAGAGAAAAACAATCCGTCCGCCGCCTGTAGCTAGCAGTAGAGCAATTAAGGTTAAAGGAGACAAGTTCAGTTGGGACTCATCAGTGAGCGTGTTAAAAAATTCACGGATAATCAATCCCGGTACAGCAGGCGACCCCATGATTAAAATCCACAAAAAGCTGTCAATTAAGTACAGCCTCGGTGCATAGCAGATCATCTGCCACAGTAGTTTCCAGGCGGATACCTTTTTTGTCGCTGTCATTTGGCTGCTTGCTCTTTATTTATATCGGTCGTCCTGAAGATGTAATACGGAAAGATCCTCCTACTTGCTCCCCTGCTAAACCTACCTGTAATAACTGAGCAAATCGGGAATCGGGATTATTAGCTAAGTTTTGGCGATCGCCGTATTCAATTATCCTGCCGTTTTCTAAAATTAAGATCCGGTCTGCCCGTTGTACTGTTGCCAAGCGGTGAGCAATAATTATCCCAGTGCGTCCTTGCAGGAGTTTGTCTAACGCCCGCTCAATTAAGTTCTCAGTTGTCGGATCAAGACGGGAAGAGGCTTCGTCCAAAACCACTAAACCAGGGTCTTTGAGAAAAATTCGGGCAAAGGCAAGCAACTGAGCTTGACCGCCGGAAAGACCGCCTCTATCTGCTCCTAACTGAGTGTCTAAGCCAAATGGCTGCGATCTCAACCAGGCAGAAAGTCCCAACACTTCTAGCGCTTGGAAAATTTGGGCATCGCTGATTTTGGGATTGAAAAAGGTTAAGTTATTGCGGATTGTCGTCTGAAACAGTTGTACGTCCTGAGTTACCAGCCCCACTCGCTGCGGCAAATCCTTCAAGGGTGTTTGAACAAGTGCTACACCGCCCAAACTGATTGTACCTGCTTGAGGTTCGTACAGCCGCATCAATAGTCGGGCGATCGTCGTCTTACCGCTACCCGTGCGTCCCAGCAGCCCTAGCACCTGACCAGGTTGCAGATGAAAGGAAATATTTTGCATCACTCCAGCAGGAGATTGGTGAGTTTCCGAGTGTAGCCAGCCGTGATCGTAGCTAAACGAGACATTTTCAAAAGTTACGGACAGCGCCCCTTGAGGTAGCGGTATCTGCCCACCCGCGCTCAGGTGCCGTTGGATTTGGAATAATTCTTGGATACGGAGAATACTTGCTTCTACCTGTTGCAGTTCTTCTAACTGCTCTCGCATTTGTTCGATTGGTTGCTGGAGGAGATTACTGTAATAAAAAATTAGGTAGACTGTGCCGATAGTAATTGCTTTTTGGCTCCACAGATAAGCGCCTAGTAATAGGGCGATCGCATTGCCGATAATGAATAAACCAATCGTTGTTCCCCACAAGACCGTGCCAGCTAAACGAGCTTGATGATAAATAGGTAGCCAGCGTTGCAGGATGCCGTAGAAACGATGCATCACGTAGCTGATGGCTCCATTTGCCCGAATGTCAGCAGTGCCAGCGAGTTGTTCCCCTAAAAAACCAAAAAACTCAGCATGGACTTGGCGCAAAGCCCCCCAGTAAGGCACAGCAAAGGAACGCAGCCGCATTAGGGTAATCAAAGCACTTAGACTAAACAAGCTTAGTCCTAAACCGACACGCCAATCCTCGAAAAATAAGACAATCAGTATGCCTACAAGTAGAATTAGATTGCCCAAGACGTGAATGATGAATTGGGAGAAGAATCGGGAGAGGGTGTTGACATCCCCGTCTATGCGCTCAACCAACTCACCAGAAGTGCGGAATTTGTGGAAGGATAAATCTAGTTTAAGACAGTGTTGAGCTAAGTCAAATCGCAGTGCATTCGTAGCTGTCCAAGCAACATTTGTGCCTAAGTAAGTAGTAACAACCGTTAAAACTTGAATAACTAATGCTATACCAGTAAATAGCCCAGCAGAGTTGAATAAATCTTGCTGGGAGCCTCCAGCAACGGCGGTGTCAATAAAGTAGCTAAGAATTTGGGGGTTGAATACCTGCAAGCCAATGCTGCTGAGTAAAGTAACGGCAAGCCAAGCGACGCGACCTTTTTGTGGCGACAGATAATTAACGAGTAAATTCCAGTATTGTTTTAAGGGAATTTTAAACATAGGAGAAAACTATAAGTATTTCCTTGTGCCTTCTCTGCCTTTGGTCAAGGCACTTGGCGAAGAACCGCCTTTTACTATTTTTTTGTAACCAAGTATTTGAACAAGTCATCCAAAATGCGGTTGGCTGCTACTGGGCTGTATCCGGCAATCCAGGCATCGGCTTCTACTTCGTACACCTTACCTTGTTTCACAGCCTGCAACTGAGACCAAAGGGGGTGACTGGTAAATTGTGCTAGCTTAGGTGCGCGATCGCCCAGTACCAAAAAAATCGCATCTCCATCCATTTTGGGAATCAGTTCTAATGAAACATCTTCGTTGACTTTCTCTTTGTCCTGCCCTGGCGGACGGGGCAAGCCAACATCATTTAAAATCTGACCGCTAAAGGATTGATTCATGTAGATCCGCACATTTTCCCAAAACATAACTATGGATACCTGGGTTTTTGAGAGTTTCTCGCCCATCTGCTCCCGAAACGCTGCAATTCGGGTATTATAGTCACCTAGTAGTTTCTGTGCCTCTTGAGTTTTTCCCAGAGCCTCAGCATAAGTTTTCAGCCACTCTTGCCAATCTATATCTTTGCCATTCCCAGCCAGAACAGTCGGAGCGATTTGTGATAGTCTTTCGTATGTTTCTTCATCACCCCAATAAACACTCAGAATTAAGTCGGGATGCAAACCTAAGATGCTTTCTAGATTGGGTTGCGACAGTAGACCAACTTTAGCAATTGCTGCGGTTTTCTCTGGCAGATAAGTGCGAAATTTGCCATTATCCCATGTAGTTGCGCCGACAGGCGTAATTCCTAACGCTAATACATTATCTAAAATATCTAGGACAACGACCCTTTGGGGAGCATTGGGAACGCAAGTTTTTCCTAGTGCGTGTTTCACTATGTGGCATGGCAATCGCGAACTAGAATTAATTTGCCTTTCTTTATTTTTATTAACATTGCCAGCACAAGCGCAGACCAGGAAAATAGTCAGACTCAGTAATAAAAACTGTTTAATAGAACGATGAATTTTACAGGTTTTCTGCACTAATTTCTTGATTTTTAAGTATTGGTAGAACACTACTATTAATGTTGAATTTTTGCGAGATTTTTAACAATGTATTGAGCGGTTTCTGATGCTTCTTTGTTATTACACGAACCCCTTAGATAAAGAACCTGATTTTTATCTTGAACAACCTCTGCTTGATAAACTCCTACAACATCATCTGGTTGGATAAATGAGAGTTGAACCCAGTTAAAACTTTCGTCTTCGTTCTGTTCTAGAATTTGAGCGGCTACAGAGTAGCTAAACCAATCCCAGCCGTACTTGCTAATCAATTCTCTTTCTAAAATCTGCGCTGCCCAAGGCAAAATTCCCCAACCTCGATAAACGCGGCTCAAACAGTTAATATCACCTGTTTTTGTCAGGATTGAGGTGAATGATTCTTGGTCGAGTCTACCGTAATATCTGCCTTCGGGAAAGTCAGCGATCGTGGGTGCATAGCGATGTCCGCCAAAGTGACTGACTTGCCAGATGCGAACCTGATCTAAAGACAAGTCAGAGACAGTTGCTAGAGCTTGCCGATACAGAATATTGCCATACTTGGCACAGCATTTATCTCTGCTGCCATGAGTACATACAAGAATATCTCTAGTGAGATTTTCTGTGTTTTGATAACTCAATTTACCTGCTAAATAGTCTTGCAAAGCAGGAGCAACATCGCTAATGTTAGGAACAGAAAATTCTTTTTGACTGTAACCATTAGAGAAACCTGGCTTTTGGTGAAAAATTAGGCATCTTGTGTAGCCTTCAGCATGGGGGCGATCGCTGTAAATCAAAAATAAGTATACAGGGAGTTCAGTTTCATCAATTTCTGCCGCTAAGGCTCTCAAGTTAGCAGGAATTGATTTTGAATTGAGAGCATTGCTTGTCCAAGGAGGTGGACATTCAACTAAGACGTAAATTTCAGCAGTGCTAGCCGTGCCGATAATATCTTCTTGGGCTTGTTCCGACTCTTGAGCGCAAAAGAAAGTATCCATGCGTGTGCTCGCTTCCCTGGATCAAATTACCAATGTTTATTAATGACTTCCACCTGTGTTTAAACAGCAAGCAGAAGTTTTGATACCATTACCTGGTTCTTGTGCCTTCTGCCTGCTAGTGAGTAGGACAGTTTACCAATCAATCGAGTAACCAAGACGAATTGTTCTTCCTCTGGCTGCATAATTTAATGTGTCATCAATGCCACTGAAATATTGAGACAAGACAGGAAAATACTGTTCGTTAAATAAGTTCTCGACGGCAAGGGAAAGCCGACCTCCGAACAGGGGAAGGCTACTAATGAAATCGACTGTGAGATAGCTGTCAATAGGTACGAAGTCAGTCCCGTCTTCAAAGGCGCTAGAGCGATCGCCAACATATAATGCTTGTAATCGATTGCTCCAGCCAGACTCAGTTTCATACTCCAAATATGTAGTCAACTTCAATGGCTGAATATCTGTACTGTCGAGAGCCAGAAAGTCGCCCTCCTCATTTTCAAACTCTCCTTCTATCAAAGTCAGCGTACTGCCAAGTCCCCAGCCTGCTCCGGGTTGCCAGTCAAGGCTAGCCTCTAGACCATAAATTTGTTGTGGTTGACGTTCAACTACAGCATTACGTCCCCCTCCTCTTTGGATCAGTCTTACACCCAAGTCAGAGTCATTGTAGAAAGCAGCTAAAGACGCTTGGAAATTTGACCAGTTACCACGGATGCCAATTTCGTAATTATCTACCTGCTGCGGTTGAGTTACATCCAAATCATCTTCAACCGAAGTAAATCCTTCGGGAGGACCCGCCAAAATGCGGCTATAGTCTGGAGCCGAAAAACCTTGAGCAAAGTTGGCAAACAAACTAATTTGATCTGTAGGTTTATACACAGCGCCGACATTAAACACGACATCATCAAAGTTAATGTTGCCACCTTCAATATCCCGATTCGGAGCAAAACCAAATTCTACAGTGCTATAGTCATCAACATTTAAACCAAATCGTTCATAACGCAGCCCACCACTCAATATCCACTGCTCGGTGAGATCCCAATTCAACTGAGCAAATAAACCAAGATTATTGACACGGTAATCGCTGTTGGTAAGTTCGTCAACTTTCCGCAAAACCCGTTCCCCACTCTCGTCAAATTCCTGTGGGTCAAAAACGTTTATAGGTTGGGAAATTTTCTCGTTTGAGTAATCAGCTCCCCAAAGTAGCGAGAGTGCCGATGACAAGGGAGTGTCGATTTGCAACCGCGCCCCAAAAAGTTCTTTGTCAAATATAAATTGGACTATTTCAGGGTCAGTGAAATCGAAAGGTCTACCGTCAAAGAAAGAGCCTTGAAATACATTATTTCGATAGTACGCTTGAGCCTGTACCTGACTGCCCAACAGATTATCGTGGTTATAGCTGAGATTAATTACTGTATTGAGATTTCCTGGCTCTGGCGCTCCAATAGCTTCTCGTTCTGGGACTTGCAATGCACGGGCTTTTTGAATGCCTTCAATATCAAAGATACTTGGATCGGAAATATAGTTGCTGTTTTCATTGAAGTTGAAGTGATTGAGCGTTAGTTGCAAGCGTTGTTCTTCAGTGAAGTTTACCCCCACCTTGCCGAGAAAGCCTAAAGTCTCGACATTACTAAGCCCACTATCGCCGGGAATGCGATCGCCCTCGGCATCAAAAAATGTGCCAGTGTCTTCTCTTGACAAGGAAATTGTGTAGTCAACACTGCCATCCTTCCCAGAGATTCCATACTGAAAGTAGTTACCAAAACTATCGCCTTCTAAAAACGAATCATCGCCAGCAGCAGCATTCACCGATACTTCTGCTGTAGAAATTAGCCTCTCGTCAGTTGGTTGTCGGGTAATAATATTAATGACTCCACCCGTTCCCCCATCACCATAAACTGCTGTCGGACCGCGAACCACCTCAATGCGTTCAATTGCCGAGGGATCGATACTTGTCAAGTCTCTAGCTTGGCTGGTAAAAACATTTGATTTAATCGGGACACCATCAATCAATACTTGAGGGAAACGTCCCCGCAAGTTCTGTCCATTATTTAGCAGCGCACTTTGAGTCGGTGGTCCAAAGCCTGGAACCAAGTTACCCAAAATTTCTTGGACGTTGCGCGTAACTTTAGCTTGTTGATCAATTTCCTCGCGGTCAATTACTGTTACAGAACGCGGCACATTAGTGATTGCTTGTTCTGTGCGCGTCGCCGTCACCACAATTTCGATCGGCTCTTCTTCCGCCGTCGGTTGTTGGGGGGTAGTTTCATTAGGCGTATCTGGAGTAGTTTCATTAGGCGTGTCTGATTCTGGTGCAGGCGCAGCATCTGCGGTTGGAGTTTCCGTACCAGGCGTGAGACTAAAAATTAAACCAGTATCGCTGTCCAGTAATTCTGCTGTCGGTACTGCTGTTTGTCCGGTAATCCTAATTTGGACAATATTGCCACTCAGTTGAGTAACGCTGACAGCAACAATCCCCTCTGCTGGATTATCACGGCGAATACCCTCTGGTAATGCCAGAATAGCATTGGGAATATCAGCAATTAATGTTCTGCCCTCAGTCCTAGTTTCAGGTTGCAGTAGATTCGCTTGGGGAGTTTCTAAGATTACTTCTAGAGCGTTGTCTGTGGGGTTAACTTGTACACCTGTTACTCGGATAATAGCATTACCTTGAGCGATCGCCGCTCCACCTGCTGGCTTTGGTAGAGCTTCCTGATATAGTCCCTCGACTGAAGTAAGGGGAATCTCGATGTCCTGAAGGCGCGGAATGTCTGCGATCGCCGAGCGATGACGAGAAATTGTGTTTTGGGCTGGTGCTGTTGATCTTTGGGTCGCGCTAGCTTCAGAAATTTTTGGTTGAGCAAGAGCTGGTGGCATAATGCCAATACCAAGCAGTACAAAGGAAAATAAGGGTCGATATCGTTTCATGGCTTCCCCTTACTTGCCGTCACTAAGTACAGCTTTCTCTTGCTTAATGTCAGTAGTGCATCGCAATACACTTGTCACTTGTACGACATTAGCTAAATCAGGCATCGCTGCCAACACGCCCACCCCTCCGATAGACAAGGATGAAGGTAATTGCTTTTGTTTCATTTGTCTTCCTTAAACTCAATCTAGGCAATCGGAGAATGCGATTCAAGACCCTTTGGGGCTTGGAGGCTAAAGCCCCCGCTTACGCGATCGCATCTCAGTAGTTTTGCTAATTATTTGCAATAACAACTGCTAACAATAAAACAGCCCTATTACCAATGTCAAGTTAAGAACAATAAATATATTTATTGACAGTAAGTGTCAGCTTATACAAATGCTATCACCACATAGTAGAGAGTATAGCTACTGAGTTTCGACAAGTTTGTGCTTATTTAACAACAAGTTAACTATGAGCAAGCTGTAAATAATGAAAAATACTCGCGATTGCTGCTTGACAAAATCCAGAAATTTGCTGTAGGGTGACTGAGAACAATTGAAAAAGACTAGCAATAAAGCCAGGAGATATTTGCAACTACTTTAGGAAAAATCAAACTCCTAAGTGTTGGGTGTAGTGGATGCCAATGAAAACGGCAAGATAAAACTTGCCTGGAGTGGCGCTGCTAAGTATGTCTGCAATGGCAGAAATTATCACCCTATCCACGTTTTGGATTTTATAAGCTTTGTGTAGAGCCAAGTTCAGAAATTTAAAGAAAGGCAGAAGGCACAAGGGGACAATTATGGGGGATTCGGAACCCTGATGATTATGAGAGTGGGCGGCAAGGAAACCTAGCCGACATGATTCAGACCGAGAATATGCGAAATGACTGCACCGAATAAGATGCAGTTGAAAAACGCTGTTGCAGTTACAGAAGTTCTTTCCTTGTTTTTAAGGTTCCATTAAAAAATGGCTCAAACTTTAAATAATCCAGAAATTTTTGGGTGTTCGACTTGGGTGGATGTTCTCCGCTACAGAACTCTACACCAGCCAGAACAAGTAGCTTTCACCTTTTTGCCAGATGGAGAAACAGTAGAAGAGAGCCTTAGTTATCGAGAATTGGAGAAGTGCAGCCGAGCGATCGCAGCTCAACTTCAAGCTTTGGGTTTAAGCGGTGAACGAGCCTTATTGCTTTATCCTCCAGGCTTAGATTATCTAGTAGCGTTTTTCGGGTGTTTGTACGCTGGGGTAGTCGCAGTTCCGGCTTACCCGCCGCGTAACCAACGCAACACGCCCAGAATCCAAGCTGTGGTAGCAGATGCACAGGCAAGCATAGCTCTGACAACAACAGCAATTCTGTCTCAGGTGCAATCTCTCCTAGCTGAAAAAACTGACAGAGATTTACAATGGCTAACTACTGACAGCCTTACTAGCGGTATAGAGGATAGTTGGCAAGAGCCTTTTATAAATACAGATACTTTAGCTTTTCTGCAATATACATCTGGTTCTACAGGTACACCAAAGGGAGCAATGCTCAGTCATGGCAACCTGCTACACAATGCAGCCATGACCTACCGTTTAATGGGACATTCGCCCAACAGTAAATTTATTTCTTGGTTGCCGACTTACCATGACATGGGACTTATTGGCGGCATCCTACAACCACTATATGGCGGCTTTCCTTGCATATTAATGCCTCCGGCGGCTTTTCTCCAGCGTCCTTACCGTTGGTTGCAAGCGATTTCCCGCTACCAAGGGACAACGAGTGGCGCTCCCAATTTTGCTTACGAGCTATGCATTCATAAAATTACGCCAGAGCAACAGGAGCAGCTTGACTTAAGCAGCTGGGATGTAGCTTTTAATGGTGCAGAGCCGATCCGCCAGGATACTTTAGAGCGATTTGTGACAAAATTTGCGGCTTGCGGCTTTCGTTCCGCAGCTTTTTACCCCTGTTACGGAATGGCAGAGGCAACTTTGATGGTTACTGGTAGCCACAAAACAACTCCGCCAGTTAGCAAAACTATCCAGAAAACTGCTCTAGAAAATAACCGAGCGATCGCAGCCAGTCCCGAAAACGAAAATTGTACTTTAGTAGGCTGCGGTCAAACCCTCCCAGATCAACAAATCATCATTGCCAATCCTCAAACCTGCACTTCTTGTTTACCCGGTGAAGTGGGTGAAATTTGGGTGTCGGGTCCGAGTATCGGTCACGGCTACTGGAATCGTCCGCAGGAGACAGAACAAACTTTCCGCGCGTACCTAGCAGATACAGGTGCAGGACCTTTTTTGCGGACAGGAGATTTAGGTTTTTTGGACAATGGTGAACTCTTCGTCACAGGAAGAGCTAAAGATTTAATTATCGTACGCGGACGCAATTTATACCCCCAAGACATTGAACTAACGGTAGAACGCAGCCATCCAGCACTGCGACTAGGAAGTAGTGCAGCTTTTGCAGTAGAAGTTGGCAATGAAGAACGGCTGGTAGTAGTGCAAGAGTTGGAGTTTCGCGCCAAACCGAATTTGGCGGAAGTCACCGCCGCCATTCGTCAAGCAGTTGCCCAAGAATATGAGGTGCAAGTCTATGCGGTAGTTTTAATTAAGCCTGGGACTATTCCCAAAACCTCCAGTGGCAAGATTCAACGCCGCGCTTGTCGGGCAGATTTTCTGGCAGGTAATTTGGAAGTCGTTAATAGCAGTATTTTGATTGTAGAAGGCAGAAGGCAGGAGGTAGAAGGGAGGGGGTCTGCAAGTAGTTTGAAGCATGAAATCCTTAGTTCTCCACACCAACGCTACTATCTTCTAGAATCTTATCTTCGGGAGATAGTAGCGCGATCGCTGAAACTAGCGCTTGCCCAAGTTAACTGCCAGCAACCTTTAAGCACCTTGGGGTTAGATTCTTTAATAGTTTTTGATTTAAAAAACCGCATTGAGGTTGACCTGGAAGTAGCTGTATCTGTAGAAGATTTATTTGAATTGAGCATTTCTCAGTTAGCAACAAAGATACCGGAACTGACAACAGCAACTTCGATGCCGTCTGTATCCCTTGGGCAACAGCAAACGGATTACCCTCTTTCTTTTGCTCAAGCTAGATTGTGGTTCCTTGACCAATTGGAGACTGGCAATCCTGCCTATAACATTGCCTTTGCCTTGCGCTTAAAGGGGTTGCTGAATCTGACGGTGCTGGAGGACAGCATTAATGAAATTGTCCAGCGACATGAAGCTTTGCGAACTACGTTTGCTGTAGTTAACGGTCAACCCATTCAAGTCATTGCCCGGGTATCTCTGTCTGTAGCTTTAGTCGATTGCCAAGAAATTCCTCCATCAAAGCGCGAGTCCCAAGTGACACGGCTAACAACTCAAGAAATTCAGCAGCCTTTCGATCTGACCCAGGGTTCACTTCTACGTGCCAAACTTCTGTGCCTATCTCAACAGGAACACATACTGCTTTTGACTATGCATCACATTGTTGGTGATGGCTGGTCTGCGGAAGTGTTTCTTCAAGAAATGGCAGCAGTGTACAAAGCACTCTTGACAAACAAGCGATCGCCTCTACCTAAGTTACCCATTCAGTACAAGGACTTTGCTCACTGGCAACGGACATGGCTCCAAGGAGAAGTTCTAACAACTCAGCTTACTTACTGGCAACAACAACTCGCAGGCGCTACTACTTTACAACTGCCAACTGACCATCCGCGACCCGCAGTTCAGACGTATCGAGGCGCACAGCAATCTCTAGAGCTACCCACAACTTTAACTGAGGCGGTCAAAGTTCTCTCCCGTCAACAGGGTGTCACTTTATTCATGTTGCTGCTGGCGGCATTCCAAACTTTTCTTTACCGCTATACAGGACAAGATGACATTTCTGTAGGTTCGCCCATTGCCAACCGTAACCGCGACGAGATTAAAGGGTTGATCGGGTTTTTCGTCAATACTCTAGTGCTGCGTACCTATCTAGGAGGGAACCCCAGTTTTGCAGAACTTTTGGGGCGAGTGCGTCAGGTGGCATTGGGAGCTTATACTTACCAAGACTTGCCTTTCGAGTATTTAGTAGAAGCATTGCAGCCAGAGCGGGATGTCTCTTTCACGCCATTATTCCAGGTGTCATTCACTTTGAGGAATGCCCCACAGATGCCAGAGATGCCTGGTTTGGAACTGAGTCTGTTAAGAGTGGAAAGCTTGGCAGCGCAGTTTGATTTAAGTTTGTCTATTGAAATTACCGAGCCAGGTCTAATTGCCTCATTTGAGTACAATACTGACCTATTTGAGGCAGCGACAATTACCCGGATGCTGGGGCATTTTCAGAATTTACTAGAGGGTATTGTTGCCAATCCGGAGCAAAGGCTTGGGGAATTACCACTATTGAACGCAGCCGAGCAGCATCAGCTATTGGTGGAATGGAATGAAGAAGGCAGAGAGCAGGGAGTAGGGGGAAATGAAGATATCAAGACTCATGACTCGCGGCTTGATTTGTGTGTGCATCAGCTATTTGAGGCACAGGTGGAACGGACACCTGATGCAGTTGCAGTAGTTTTTGAAAATCAGCAATTGACTTACCGAGAGTTAAATAACCAAGCGAACAGAATCGCACACTACCTGCAACAGCTAGGGGTGAAACCAGAGGTACTTGTCGGTATTTGCATGGAACGTTCGTTAGAAATGGTAGTTGGGCTATTAGGCATCCTCAAAGCTGGCGGTGCTTACGTGCCACTAGACCCTGCTTATCCCCAAGAGCGGTTAGCGTTTATGTTGGCAGATGCCCAAGTACCGCTACTGCTAAGTCAACAACATCTGGTGATACCGCCACTCAAAGCGCAAGTTGTTTGCTTAGATAGCGACGCTCAAGCACTCTTGCATCAAAGCCAGGAAAACCCTATTAGCCCAGTTAAGCCAGAAAACCTAGCTTATGTAATTTATACCTCCGGTTCCACAGGAACACCCAAGGGGGTCATGAACACTCATCTTGGTTTATCCAATCGGTTGCTGTGGATGCAAGGTGCTTATCAATTAACAGCATCCGACCGAGTTTTGCAAAAGACTCCTTTTAGCTTTGATGTATCAGTTTGGGAATTCTTCTGGTCGTTGTTTACAGGTGCGCGGCTAGTTTTAGCTAAACCAGGGGGTCATCAAGATAGTGCCTATCTAGTTCAACTAATTGCCCAGCAGGAAATTAGCACTCTGCACTTTGTCCCCTCGATGCTACAAGTGTTTATTGAAGAGCCGGAACTAGAGAAATGTCACAGTCTCAAGCGTGTCTTTTGTAGTGGCGAAGCACTTTCGGTTGCTTTGCAGGAACGTTTCTTTGAGCGTATAGATGCAGAACTACACAATCTCTATGGACCAACCGAAGCAGCTATTGATGTTACTTCCTGGGCTTGCCAGCGCGGTAGCAATCAGCGCCTTGTTCCGATTGGTCGCCCGATTGCCAACACCCAGATTTATCTATTGGATCAGCACCTAAAACCTGTCCCCATTGGCGTGTCTGGGGAGTTACATATTGGCGGTGTGGGGCTGGCACGTGGCTATCTAAACCGCAAAGAACTAACTGATGCAAAGTTTATTTCAAACCCATTCAGCAATGAACCGGAGGCGCGGCTATATAAAACTGGTGACTTGGCTCGCTACAAACCAGATGGGAATATTGAGTTTTTGGGGCGGATTGACTATCAAGTTAAGCTTAGAGGCTTGCGGATCGAGCTAGGAGAAATTGAGGCGGTATTAAGCAAACATCCAGCAGTGCGGGAAGTTGTAGTTCTGGCGCGGGAAGAAGCGAGTGGCAAGCAATTGGTGGCTTATGTAGTTCCTAATCAAGACCAAACACCTACAACTATTGAACTGCGAAATTACCTCAAGGAGCGGCTACCTGAGTATATGCTGCCTGCGGTTTTCATGCTACTGGATGCTCTACCACTGACATCCAATGGAAAAGTTGATCGCCGTGCTTTACCTGCTCTGGAAAAATTGCGCCCAATAGCAGCAGAGCATCAACCTCCCCGCTCGGAATTGGAACAAGCGATCGCTTCTATTTGGCAAGAGGTACTCAACCTAGAAAAAGTGGGAATTAATGATAATTTCTTTGACCTCGGCGGTCATTCTTTACTAATGGTTCAAGTTAATCAAAAACTTCGGGAAACTTTGCACCGAGATTTATCAATTATCGAATTATTTAAGAACCCAACGATCAATTCATTAGCGCAGTATTTAAGTCAAAGTTCACACTCACAGCCTGCTTTTGAGTCACTTCGCAATCGGGTACAAAAGCAACTGGAGGAAAGGCAGAAAAAAGTAGGACGTAGAAGGTGAGTGTCAAAAACTTCAAAAGAAATACCTGCCTTAAAATTTTATCTGGCGAAATAGCCAAGCTTGTTTACAAAGTTTCAATTCTTGACCTTTTATAAGGCTTTTACAATCAAAAATCTAAAGTGATATGAGTAGTACACAAGCCTACGAATCAATAGAAGGAATAGCAATTATTGGCATGGCGGGGCAATTCCCCCAGGCAAAAAATTTAGAGGAATTTTGGCAGAATTTGTGTGATGGAGTAGAGTCAATTTCTTGCTTTACTGATGCAGAATTGGCAACTTCAGGCATAAATTCAGCAGTGCTGAATGACCCGAATTATGTCAAGGCTGGTGCTGTATTAGCAGATATTGAGTTGTTTGATGCGGCATTTTTTGGCTTTAACCCTAGAGAAGCTGAACTAACAGATCCTCAACATCGTTTATTTTTAGAATGTGCTTGGCAAGCTTTAGAAACTGCTGGCTACGACTCGCAAAAGTGTAAAAGTCGCATTGGAGTTTATGGCGGAGCTAGCCTTAATAACTATCATGCCTTTGATTTAAACCGCGATCGCCTGGGTTCAGCACAATGCTACCAAACGCTAATTGGGAATGATAAAGATTTCCTAACTACTCGTGTCTCTTATAAATTAAATCTCACTGGACCGAGTATTACAGTACAAACAGCTTGTTCCACGTCCTTAGTAGCAACAACACTTGCTTGCCAAAGTTTACTTAGTTACCAATGCGATATTGCTTTAGCAGGTGGAGTCTCAATTCATGTTCCCCAAAAAAGCGGCTATTTGTCTGAACAAGGCGGAACTCTATCTCCTGACGGTCACTGCTATGCTTTTGATGCCAGAGCCAAAGGAACAACTATTGGTAACGGTGTAGGAATTGTTGTCCTCAAGCGGCTAGCAGAGGCGATCGCAGACGGTGACTGTATTTATGCAGTAATTAAAGGTTGTGCAATTAACAACGACGGTGCTTTGAAAGTTGGATATACAGCGCCAAGCTTGGATGGTCAAGCAGAGGTAATTGCGGAAGCAATGATGCTAGCGGGGGTTGAGCCTCAGACAGTAAATTATATTGAGGCTCACGGTACTGGCACAAGTTTAGGCGATCCAATTGAAATTGCCGCACTCTCCCAAGTTTTTGGTACTAGTACCGGGCAAAAGAATTGCTGTGCGATTGGTTCAGTAAAAACGAATATCGGTCATTTAGATGCAGCAGCTGGAATAGCGGGACTGCTCAAAACTACCCTCGCCCTTAAACATAAGTTAATTCCGCCTAGCCTGAATTTCGAGCAACCTAATCCCCAGATAGATTTTGCTAATAGTCCCTTTTATGTCAATACCAAGTTAGCTGAATGGACTGGATGTACCCCTCGGCGTGCTGGTGTTAGTTCTTTGGGTATTGGAGGAACTAATGCTCATGTAATTCTCGAAGAAGCACCAACAATACCAGAATCTAGCCCTTCTCGCCCTTGGCAATTGCTGGTACTTTCTGCCAAAACCCAGTCAGCTTTAGAAACTGCTACACAGAATTTAGCTCAACACCTCAAGCAACATCCCCAGCTAAACTTGGCGGATGTAGCGTATACGCTGCAAGTGGGGCGTAGAGAATTCAATCATCGTCGGGTGCTGGTGTGCCAGGGTATTGAGGATGCAATCAAGCAATTGCAGAGAGATGATCACTGGATTTCAACTCAGTTACAAGAACCGGGCGATCGCTCGATTGTCTTCATGTTTCCCGGACAAGGCGCTCAGTATGCAGACATGGGGCGGGAGTTATATCAGACTGAGCCAATTTTTCAGGAGCAAGTTGATCGCTGTTCGCACCTTCTCGAACCTCATCTAGGGCTGGATCTGCGATCGCTAATTTATCCTAGTGAGTCTGAGGCGGAGGCAGCAGCAGAACAACTCAATCAAACGCAATTCGCTCAACCAGCATTGTTTGTAATTGAATATGCTCTAGCTCAGTTGTGGATGTCATGGGGCATTATTCCCCAGGCGGCGATCGGTCACAGTATTGGGGAATATGTCGCTGCAACTCTGGCTGATGTCATGTCGCTTGCTGATGCTTTGGCGTTGGTGGCTACACGCGGGCGACTGATGCAACAACTCCCTAGAGGTGCAATGCTCTCTGTTCCATTGTCAGAGGCGGAAGTTAGAGATTTATTAGAGAAGGCAGAAGGGAAAACCCTAGCCTCTGGATTGTCCCTAGCGGCGATTAATGCCCCAACTTCATGCGTGGTTTCTGGAACTGATGATGCTGTGGAAGTTTTACAAGCCAAGCTATTAGCCCAAGGTATTAACTCTCGCCGTCTGTATACTTCCCATGCCTTTCATTCTCCGATGATGGATGCAATCTTGGAGCCATTCACACAGGAAGTCAATAAAGTCAAACTGCATCCCCCCAAAATTAAGTTTGTTTCTAATATCACAGGAACCTGGATTACACCAACCGAAGCTACAGATCCAAGTTACTGGGCAAGACATCTGCGGCAAACAGTTAATTTTTCATCTGGTATTGCCCAGTTACTGCAACAACCAAATTCTATTCTGCTAGAAGTGGGTCCAGGAAATACCTTATGCACTTTCGTCAACAAGCATTCAGAACAGACGGCATTACCTTCATTACGGCATCCTAAAGAGCAAAAGTCAGATGTAGGATTCTTACTAAGTACCTTGGGTAAGCTCTGGCTATCTGGAGTACAGGTGAATTGGTCGGGATTTTATAGCCACGAACGCCGTTATCGTCTTCCTTTGCCAACTTATCCCTTTGAGCGCCAGCGTTACTGGATTGAAGAGAATGCAGGAGACAGGGAGCAGGGGGTAGGGAGCAGAAGGCAGAAGGTAGAAGGAAAGTTATCTGTAACTCTATCCAGTAAAAAGTCGGATATTGCTAACTGGTTCTACGTGCCATCGTGGAAACGCTGTTTGTTGCTCAATCCTCGGAGATCCCCCCAACCCCCCTTAACAAGGGGGGCTAAGTTCACTCCTTTTCAAGGTGAATACTCTGTATCAACTGAAGCAGAACTCTCCTTGACAAGCGGAGCTAAGTTCCCCTCTTTTCAAGGGGGGCAAGGGGGGATCGATACCAAGAAGTCTGTTGTGTCTTGCACTCTGGTGTTTACTGATGAGTGCGGTTTGGGTGAACAGCTGGTGAAGCAACTCCAAGAGGGACAAAATGTAATTACTGTGAGGGTGGGGGCGGAATTCAGGAAACTGAGCGATCGCCTATACACCCTTAATCCTCGCCAGGGGAATGACTACGATGCTTTACTTAAGCAACTTTTAGCAGAAGACAAGTTTCCCAAGGCGATCGCGCATTTGTGGAATGTCACACCAAAATCAAACCTGGGAGAAGATTTAGGGTTTTACAGTCTACTATTTCTTGCTCAGGCATTAGGCAAACAGCATCTTTCGGAAAGTCTGCAAATAACAGTCATTTCCAATAATATGCAGCAGGTGACTGGAGCCGAGGTGCTGTGTCCAGAAAAAGCGCTGGCGATTGGTGCTGTGAAGGTAATCCCGCAAGAATACCCAAATCTTAGCTGTCGGAGCATTGATATTGATCTGCCCTCGTTAGGAAGTTGGCAAGCAGAGCAACTAATCAATCAACTGCTAGATGAACTCCAAAACGAATCTTCTGACTCTATCGCTTACCGAGGAAATCATCGCTGGGTTGAGGACTTTCAGCCTGTGCAATTGCCTGAAAGCGGCGCACAGACACCAAGATTAAGGGAAAAAGGAGTCTATCTAATTACTGGTGGACTCGGAGGAATTGGACTGGTGCTAGCAGAATATCTGGCGCAGACAGTACGGGCAAAACTACTTTTAACAGGACGTTCAGCATTTCCAGCTAGAGACAAATGGGAAGAGTGGTTGACTACTCATAACCCAGAAGATGAGATTAGCCGCAAAATTCGCCAACTTCAGAAACTGAAACAACTAGGTGCAGAAGTTTTGGTAGTGAGCGCTGATGTTAGCAATTTTGAACAAATGCAGTCGGCGATCGCTAAGGCTGAGAAGCAATTTGGCAAGTTCAATGGTGTAATCCATGCTGCTGGGGTTCCGAGTGGTGGGGTAATTCAGCGCAAAACGCCTCAAATGATAGCAAGGATTTTGGAACCTAAAGTTAAAGGCACATTGGTTCTGAATAATATTTTTCAGGAACAGCTAGATTTCTTTGTTTTGTGTTCCTCACTTACTTCTATCCGGGGGGAATTTGGGCAGGTAGATTATGCTGCTGCTAATGCTTTTCTTGACGCTTTTGCTCACTACAAAACTAACCGAGATAGTACGTTCACTGTAGCTATTAACTGGTCTGCTTGGCAGGAAGTAGGTATGGCAGCTGAGGCGGCGAAGCGCTCGGCTCAAACCCTAAATAGTCCAAATCAAACCAAAGAAGTGACTCATCCTTTGTTTGATCGCTGTATTGTCGAAGGTTCACAAGATATCTATATCTCCAAACTTAGTGTCATCAAACACTGGGTTCTAGACGAACACAGAATAATGGGAAAAGCGACACTTCCAGGAACAGCTTATCTGGAAATGGCTAGGGCAGCTTTTGAACACCACACCCAGCAGGGAATGATTGAAATCCGAGAAGTATATTTCTTGCACCCCTTAGTGGTAGAAGCGGATGCAGAAAAAGAAGTTAGGACGATTCTGAAAAAGCAGGAAGATAGCTTTGAATTTTCGATAATTAGTCAAGCGGGGGAACAATGGCTGGAACACGCTAGAGGTCAAATAGCTTGTGTAGAGTCATCACTAGAAAAATATGACATTAAAGAAATTGCGGCAAGGTGTAACGAGCAGGAAATCATTACGAGTGAGCATACGCAAGCAGGCTATATAGAGTTCGGTTCTAGATGGCATAACCTTCAGCAAGTAAGATTTGGTACGAATCAGGGTTTTGCAATCTTGGAACTAGGGGAAGAATTCGCGGACGACATCAACTTTTATAAGTTGCATCCAGCTTTATTGGATAATGCTACTGGTTTTCTGAGGCTCAAAGCAGCAGGTGCTTACCTACCGTTTGCTTATAAAAGGTTGAGGGTTAGCGCACCTCTACCGCAAAAGATTTACAGCTATATCAGATATGCAGAGAACAATCAACCGCGAACTGAAACCCTGAAATTTGACATCACGATTATGGATCACCAGGGAAGAGGACTGGTTGAGATTGAAGAGTATACCTTGCGGAAAGTAGATGTTGATGCGATCGCTACTAAACAGACTTCTCCCCCAGAAAACCAGAATTTTTGTTTGCAGATAGCCTCCTTCGGCAACTTAGATACGTTGACATTTCAAGCAATTACACGCCAGCAGCCAAGTGTGGGTGAGGTGGAAATCGAGGTCGGCGCGACTGGACTTAACTTCAAGGAAGTGCTGCTAGCACTGGGTATGCTACCAGTCCCCCCTGATGTTGAAGTCAAGTTTGGTTTGGAGTGTGCTGGCAAAATAGTGGCGTTGGGAGAAGGCGTTGAGGGATTTGCAATTGGAGATGAAGTTATTGCCTTTGGCGATGCCTGCTTTAGTCGATTTATCACGACTTCCGCTTTGGCAGTTGCGCCAAAACCAGCACATTTGAGTTTAGAAGCGGCGGCAACAATTCCTGTAGCTTTTACAACAGCCTACTATGCTCTGATCAAGTTGGGCAGGCTTAGTCAAGGCGATCGCGTTCTTATTCATGCTGCTGCTGGCGGAGTTGGCATGGCTGCGGTGCAAATTGCCCAGTGGGTAGATGCAGAAATTTTTGCGACAGCAGGTAACTCAGAAAAACGAGAGTTTTTGCATTCAAAGGGTATTGCTCATGTGATGGATTCTCGATCCGTAGCTTTTGCGGATCAAGTGATGCAACTTACTAATGGCAAGGGTGTGGACGTGGTTTTAAACTCTCTAGCAGGGGAATTCATGACCAAAAGCTTGGATGTTCTTGCACCTTATGGGCGGTTTCTCGAAATTGGCAAGCGGGACATTCTTAACAATAGCCAATTAGGGCTAAGAGTTTTTGAAAAATGCTTATCGTTTTTTGCGATTAACGTTGATCGTAATCTACCTAACTTCAACGATCTGTGGCGTGAAGTGGTGCAACACTTCCAAGAAAGCAATTTTAGTCCCCTTCCTCATCAAGTCTTCCCGATTAGCTCGGTAGCTGGCGCTTTTGCACATATGGCTAGAGCCAAGCATATCGGTAAAATTGTAGTGTCGGTGCAAGATAGAGAATCTTTAAAAATACAGGTTGCTACAGATACTCAAAAATCCCCTAGCAGTGAGCAGTTCAAAATCAAAAATGGTGTAGCTTCTGCCAACTCGTATCAAACGCAGCTACTTAAGCAAGGTTTATTACCTACAGAGGGTGTCGAAGCGTTTAGTCGCATTTTGGGAAGTACATTCTCTCAAGTTCTAGTATCGACGCATGATTTTCGCAATCAAGCTCATAGTCCGCCACACCTAGAAGCTTTAGAGGAGCATCGTCAGCCAACGCAGCCAAGACCAGCACTAAGCAATGGCGAAGTTGCTCCTAGAAATGAGATTGAGCAAAAAATTACTACTATCTGGCAAGAACTGCTGGGGAGACAAGTAGGTGTGCGCGATAACTTTTTTGATCTAGGTGGCGATTCACTTCTTATGGTTCAGGTACGTAGCAAATTGCAAGCAGCTTTAAATTGCAATATCTCAACGGCTGATTTATTTGAATATTCAACTATAAGTGCCTTGGCAGAATATCTCAGCTGCAAACAAGTTGAACCTGCCTTTGAACAAGCACAGGAGCGTGCCAAGAGGCAAGAAGCGGCGATGGCAGCAGAAATGGAATTGATTAAGAGCAAGAGGAGGGTGCATGAATAATCACTTGAAAGGCATAGCCATTATTGGTATGGCTGGTCGGTTTCCGGGAGCTAAGAGTGTTGATCAGTTTTGGCAGAATCTCTGCGAGGGTGTGGAGTCAATTTCTTTATTTAACGATGAGGAATTAGTAGCTTCCGGCGTAGATTCAGCTGTATTGCGCGATCGCAACTATGTCAAAGCTGGGTTCGTGCTAGAAGACATTGAAATGTTTGACGCTTCTTTCTTCGGCTACTCTCCCAGAGAAGCTCAAATCCTCGACCCCCAACAACGCCTATTTTTAGAGTGTGCTTGGTCAGCAATGGAAAATGCTGGCTATGACCCAAAAGCAGATAAAAATTTCACTGGTGTTTATGCAGGGGGAAACCTAAGTACCTACTTGCTAAACAATATTGCGTCCCATCCTCACTTGCTCAAATCGCTGAGTATGCAAATTGCCCTCGGTAATGATAAGGATTCGATCTCTACACGAGTTTCTTATCAGTTGAACTTGAAGGGACCGAGTATCAGCGTTGGTACAGCTTGCTCGACTTCATTAGTAGCGGTGCATCTGGCGTGCCGCGGCTTGCTCAGTTATCAGTGTGATCTAGCACTGGCGGGGGGCGTGGCGATTCAAGTTCCCCAAACAGAGGGTTATTTCTATCAAACGGGTGGGATGGCTTCTCCTGACGGACACACTCGCGCTTTTGATGCTCAAGCACAAGGCGGTCCTTTTGGTAGAGGTGTGGGAGTGGTTGTATTGAAGAGATTAGCAGAAGCTTTAGCCGATGGCGATCGCATTTATGCAGTTATTAAAGGTTCAGCGATTAATAACGACGGTGCAGCAAAAGTAAGTTATACCGCTCCTAGTGTCACAGGTCAAGCAGAAGTAATTGCCCAAGCACAAGCGATCGCCTCATTCGATCCAGAGACAATTACCTACATTGAGACGCATGGAACAGGTACACCCCTAGGAGATCCGATCGAAATTAGGGCGTTAGAAAAGGTATTTCGGGCTGGCACTAACAAGCAGAATTTCTGTGCGATTGGTTCAGTTAAAACTAATGTTAGTCATTTAAATACAGCTGCTGGTGTAACGAGTTTAATCAAAACTGCTCTAGCTTTTAAACATCAACAAATACCGCCCAGTTTGCACTTTGAACAACCTAATCCTGAAATTGACTTTGCCAACAGTCCCTTCTACGTCAATACCAAATTATCTGCATGGCAAACAAACGGCATCCCCCGCCGTGCTGGAGTTAGCTCTTTTGGACTTGGGGGAACTAATGCTCACGTCGTTCTAGAAGAAGCCCCAGTTGTTGAAGCTTCGGGAAAATCTCGCCCCTGGCAATTGCTGATGTTGTCTGCCAAAACTATTTCAGCCTTGGATACGGCGACGGCAAATTTAGTTGATTACCTCCAGCAGCAGCCGGAGCTTAACTTAGCTGATGTTGCATATACATTACAGGTTGGTCGTCATGCTTTTGATCACAGGCGCACAGTTGTTTGTCAAGACATTTCTGATGCGATAGTTGCACTCCAAGATCCCAAACGAGTTCTAACCAGCACTCATGAGATGAATGAACGCCGCGTTGCTTTCATGTTTACGGGACTGGGAACTCACTATGCCAACATGGCTAGGGAACTTTACCAAGTTGAGCCGACATTTCGAGAACATTGCGATCGCTGTTGCGCTTTGTTCCAACCTTTGCTTGGTGTTGATCTTAGAGATGTTATCTATCCAGACTCGCTAGAGGTAACAGCAAAATCTGGGATTGATTTTCGGAAAATGCTGGGGCGTGACGCAGCACAACCGGATGCAGCGACTCAAAAACTAAATCAAACTTATCTTACTCAACCAGCGCTATTTGTCATTGAATACGCTTTAGCTCAATTATGGCGCTCTTGGGGAATTACGCCTGTAGCAATGATTGGCTACAGCATCGGTGAATATGTAGCAGCAACTGAGGCGGGAGTGTTGTCTCTGGATGATGCGATTACTCTCGTCGCCAGAAGAGCGCAAATGATTCAAGATTTGCCCGGAGGAGCAATGTTAGCTGTTCCTCTTTCCCCAGCAGAGGTGCAACCCTTCCTCAGCGAACATCTTTCTTTATCGGCGGTGAATGGCTCATCTTTGTGTGTATTGGCTGGAACAACAGAGGCTGTAGAGCAATTAGCAGAGCAGTTGACGGCTAAGGGTTTAGCCTGTCGGCGATTGCAGAGTTCCCATGCTTTTCATTCTCAAATGATGGAAGCGATCGCTGATTCTTTCACCGCCCTTGTAAAAACAATCAACCTCCAGCCCCCACAGATTCCTTATATATCCAACGTCACGGGAACTTGGATTACAGCAGAACAAGCTACAGATCCTAGCTACTGGACAAAACATCTGTGCGAACCTGTGCTATTTGCTGATGGGGTGCAACAGTTGTGGAAACACTGTCCAATTCTCTTAGAAGTTGGTGCGGGACAAACATTAAGTAGCCTAGCACTACAATGTTTAGATATGCCAGCTGCTGATAAAGTTGTTTTACCATCACTACGCCATGCCTACGAGCCACAGTCAGACTTAGCTTTTATTTTGAATACATTAGGTCAATTGTGGCTCTCAGGAGTCAAGATCAATTGGTCGGGATTTTATGCCCACGAGCGTCGTTATCGTCTTCCTCTACCAACTTATCCCTTTGAGCGTCAGCGTTACTGGATTGAAAAGGCAGAAGGCAGAACCCAGGAGGTAGAAGGCAGAGGGCAGTTAAAAGTACCATTTTGGGAATCTCTGATAGAAGCTGGACAAATTCAGGCGAAGGCTGGAATTGCGGAACTTGACGAGCAACCTTATCAAGAGAAAAGACAATGGTTGGATCGTTTATGTATTGCCTATATCAACCTCACTTTGAGACGTTTAGGTGCATTTAGCGATCGCGCCGTCAAGTATTCTTTTAAGGAGTTGTTTGAGCAGTGTCAGATTATTCCTCGCTATCGAGAATTATTGCAGCGATGGCTGGAAATCCTAGTAGAGCAAGGACAGTTAGATCAAGAGCAAGGGCTATTTTCCAATCTGTCGCCACTATCAGCAGACTCTTTAGATCAGCTTTTAGCAGAAGTAAGAGTCAGATGGATGGACACACCGCAACAGATAGAGCTACTCCAACTCTACGGCGAAAATATGGTAGCTATCTTGACTGGTGAACAAGAACCGTTGGAATTGCACGTTTCTACCTTACTCAATGAAGGAGAATTTGCAATCCAAGACTTGCCGATGAATAACTACTACAACTCCATCATGCAGGCGTGTATGGAACAAGTAGTGAAATCACTATCACCACAGGTGAATCTGAGAATACTGGAAATCGGAGCCGGAACTGGTACTGCTACAGCAGCCTTGTTACCGCTCTTGCCATCCCAGCAAACTAGATACACATTTACTGACGTGGGTGGTTTTTTCCTCAACGCTGCCAAAAAGAAATTTAGTGCTTATCCATTTGTTGAATATCAATTGCTCGATATTGAGCAACCCCCACAAGCGCAAGGCTACGAAAGCCACAGCTTTGATGTAGTGGTAGCTTTCAAAGTGCTGCACGTAGCTCGAAACATTGAGGAAACACTTGATCGCGTTCGCTCTTTACTGGCTCCTGGCGGGTTACTCCTACTGTGGGAGACAACTGAAGCCAAGCTGGAATCTGAAGTAATTGATGCTCTGATTATGCAGCCAATTGAGGATAAAAAAGGCGATCGCAACATGGGTAATCCCTTTTTATCACAGCAGCAGTGGCAAGCAGCACTAAAATCTCATGGTTTTATTGAGATGGCGGCTTTCTCTGAATTTGAACCTTTCAGAGAACACGTAATTTTTGCTCAAGCTGATGCATCAACAAAATCACCGACACCGCCAGCATTTACAGTTTTGCACCAAAAAGCTGCTGAATCTAAAGTATCTTCTCTACACTTTCGACCGAATTTAAAGAATGCCTATGTTGCTCCTACTAATGATATCGAGCGCCGAATTGCGGATATTTATCAAGAATTATTAGGAATCAATGCGGTGGGAATTCATGACAATTTCTTTGCTTTGGGGGGAGATTCTTTAACAGGAACTGTCCTTATTTCTCACCTACGTAAATACTTTCAACTAGAACTCCCAGTTCGTTCTATTTTTGAAGCTCCATCTGTAGCTGAGTTAGCTTTGGTTACTGAAGAATTTCTCATAGAGGAGTTAGAAAAATTATCTGAAGACGAAGCTAATTCAACTTTAAATAAAGCCCAAAGCTTTGAGTTGAAGTCAAGAATATAGCAATTGTAAGTGATTTGTGGGAGCAAGCAAAGTACAAGCTAGAAGCTTGCCCCACAGCATTGAAAATGTATTCACAAGATATCAGTTATGAACATTAAAGTAGTCGGTGTTGTTGGAGCAGGTGTTATGGGTAGAGGGGTAGCACAAAACCTCGCCCAAACCAATCATCAAGTCATACTTTTAGATAACTCAGAAAAGGCTCTAGAGCAGGCTAAACAAGAAATAAAGAATAATATCCGATTTCAAGGATTTTTCAACAAAAAAGATTTAGATATACCTGATGATATTTTACAGCGCATCAAATTTTCTACAAATTATCAAGTATTAAAAGATGCAGAATTTATAGTTGAAAATGTTACAGAAAAATGGGATATTAAAAAAGAGGTTTACGCAAAAATTGACAAGATTTGTCCCCAAGACTCTATCTTTGCTGCCAATACCTCTGCTATTTCTATTACTCGGATTGCTTCAGTAACTAATCGCGCTTCTCAACTGGTTGGGATACATTTCATGAATCCAGTACCAATGAAGCCAATGGTTGAAATGATTCGTGGTTATTATACTGCTGATACAACTATTGAGACAGCAAAACAATTGTTGGCTCAAATGGGTAAAGAATGCATCATAGTTAATGATTCACCAGGTTTTGTCTCTAACCGTGTTTTGATGTTGACTATTAATGAAGCTATTTTTGTACTTCAAGAGCAAGTAGCGACAGCAGCAGAAGTAGATAAAATTTTCAAAACCTGCTTTGGTCACAAAATGGGACCGTTGGAGACAGCCGACTTAATTGGTTTAGATACAATTCTCTTTTCTATTGAAGTTCTGTACGAAAGCTTCAATGACAGTAAATATAGACCATGTTCTTTATTAAGAAAAATGGTAGATGCGGGATTATACGGTCGAAAAAGTGGGCAAGGTTTCTATTCTTACGGGTGATTAGATGAAAAAACGTAAAGTTGTCTGCTTGGCGAAACTCCTCAGTTTTAGCTTCAAAATTTGCAATTCAGAGTAATTTCTAAAAATAGATAAATATGGAAGAAGTTAAAGCAAAAATCAAAAAATTTCTGTCGCGTTTTTTCACTGGTCATGAGTTCCAAGCAGATGAAGATATCTTTGCGCTTGGGTTTGTTAATTCGATGTTTGCTATGCAATTGGTTTTATTTATTGAACAAGAGTTTCAAATAACAATTGAGAATGAAGACCTTGATTTTGACAACTTTAGAACTATCAATGCTATGGCTCTTTTAATTAAACGAAAGATACCTGTAGTTGCAGGTAATTAATTCAAATTACTTGAAGATAAGCAGAGAAAATTATTTTTCTGCCTGCCGTAATCTATCTTATTTGTGATAGGATGAAAATAGAACTGAACCCGCAACAAAAAAATGCTAAGGCTACATTTAGAGCATTTGTAGATGAACAAATAGTTCCTTATGCGGATCAATGCGATCGCGAAGAACGTACGCCACTCAATTTAATTCAAAAGCTCGCTCAAAAAGGCTATTTGAGTGCTGTTATCCCCCAAGAAAGCGGTGGTAGCGGCATGGATATGATTACTTTTGGTCTGCTTAATGAAGAACTTGGGCGGGGATGTTCTTCACTGCGGAGTTTGCTAACAGTTCATAGCATGGTTGCTCATGCTCTTCTGAAATGGGGTAGCCGATTTCAAAAAGAATATTGGATTCCCAAATTAGCATCAGGTGAAGTAATTGCTGCTTTTGCTTTAAGCGAACCTAATGTAGGCAGCGATGCCAAAAGTGTAGAAACTACAGCAACATTTTCTGGTGATTCTTACATATTAAATGGACAAAAAAAATGGATTACCTATGGACAAATTGCCGATATTTTCTTAGTGTTTGCTAATTGTGAAGGTAAACCTTCTACTTTTTTAGTTGAAAAAAATACGCCAGGACTTACAATCGCACCAATTTCTGGAATGTTGGGCGTGAGAGCTTCAATGTTAGCAGAACTGCACCTAGATAATTGCCAAATCCCGCAAGAAAATCTTGTGTGTAGACAAGGTTTTGGTTTCTCTCATGTCGCTGCTTCTGCACTAGATTATGGCAGATACAGTGTTGCTTGGGGTTGTGTAGGTATTGCTCAAGCTTGTCTTGAAGCTTGTATTAAGTATACAAGTCAGCGAAAACAGTTCGGTGTTTATTTAAAAGAACATCAATTAATTAGACAAATGATTTCCGAAGCGATCGCGAATATCAAAGCAGCGAGATTATTGTGTTATCAAGCTGGCTATCTCAAAGAAATTGGCGATCCAAAATCGATTATAGAAACATCAATTGCTAAATATTTTGCCTCCACAATAGTGAATAAAGTAGCTAATGATGCTGTACAAATTCATGGGGGAAATGGTTGCAGTAGTGAGTATCCCGTGCAGAGGTATTTACGAGACGCGAAAATCATGGAGATTATCGAAGGTAGTACCCAAATTCAACAGATTACGATTGCTGAGTATGGTTATCAAGAATATCTATTTTCAGCCGAACTTACGGAGATATCTCAACAATTAGTAGGGACGTGAAATGATTTGTATCAATTCTGAGCAAGTAGAGAACCAGCAAAAACGTAAAGCTATCAAATGTGTAGTTTGGGATTTGGACAACACTTTATGGGATGGTGTTTTGTTGGAAGACGAGCAAGTTTACTTACGAAAATCAGTAGTTGAAATAATTAAAACCTTAGATAAGCGAGGTATTCTCCAATCTCTTGCTAGCAAGAATGAATACACTAAAGCCATGACAAAACTCCAAGAAACTGGCTTGCAAGATTATTTTCTTTACCCCCAAATCAATTGGAACTCAAAAGTTTCCTCGATCAAACAAATTGCTAAATTAATTAACATCAGCATTGATACAATAGCTTTTATTGACGATCAGTTATTTGAACTAGAAGAAGTAAGCTTTTCTTTACCTGAAATACTTTGTATTAACACAGCAGATCTGGAACAGGTACTAGATATGCCAGTAATGAATCCACCTTTTATTACAGAAGATTCAAAAAATAGAAGGCTAATGTATATTAGCGGTATAGAACGCCAGAAGGCTGAAGAAGAATTTATTGGTTCTCAACAAGATTTTTTAGCCACGCTGAAGATGAAATTTACTATTTCTTCTGCCCAAGAGGAAGATTTACAGCGAGCTGAAGAATTAACAGTACGAACGCATCAATTGAATACAACGGGTTATACGTATTCTTATGACGAACTTAATCAATTTCGTCAATCTGAGCAGTATAAACTGCTAATTACTGATTTGGAGGATAAATATGGTAGTTATGGAAAAATCGGATTGGCGCTTGTAGAATGCCAAGCAAACTTCTGGACAGTCAAACTATTACTGATGTCTTGTCGCGTTATGTCGAGAGGTGTAGGTACAATTTTACTGAACTATATTATGAATTTAGCTAAAGATAAAAAGGTGCGGCTACGAGCTGAATTTGTTTCCAATGATCGCAATCGAATGATGTATATCGCTTACAAGTTTGCGGGATTTAAAGAAATTGAAAAGCAGGGCGATTTAGTAATTTTTGAAAACGATTTAACAAGAATTCAACCTTTGCCTGAATATATGCAGGTGGAGATTATTGGTTAGGGTTTAGGATTCGTCACAGCAAGATTGATCCCCCCTAGCCCCCCTTAAAAAGTGGGGGACAACATCACTAATTGAACTGTATTGATTGTTTTGTGTAGATAGTACGACGAATGTACAAAAATAAAGAAGAAATTTTAGCACGGCGATCGCAGCTTTCCCAGGCAAAACAGGAACTCCTCGAAAAACGTTTGCGGGGTAAGGGTGATGATTCTTTATTAAAAATTATTCCTGAACGTTCTAAAACTGAGCCTGCGCCATTATCATTTGCCCAACAACGGCTGTGGTTTCTGCATCAGTTTGCACCAGAGAACTCTTTTTACAACGAAGCTGTAGCTGTAAGCCTTAAGGGTACGCTTAACGTAGCGGCGTTAGAACAGAGTCTCAACGAAATTGTGCTACGTCACGAAATTCTCCGCACAAATTTCAAGACAGTAGATGGACAAACAGTGCAGGTTGTTGCTCCAAGCTTAACTCTGACGCTACCAGTGGTAAACCTATGCGAGTTGTTAGTATCTGAGCAAAAAGCTAGAGTTCAGCAACTGGCGATCACCGAAACTCAACACGCTGTCGACTTAACCAAAGATATATTGCTGCGAGGCAGACTACTAAAGCTGAACGAAGCAGAACACATTTTGCTGTTGAGTATGCACCATATTATCTTTGATGGTTGGTCACTGGGGGTGATCGTCCGCGAATTAGCCCAGTTTTACAAAGCGATCGCCAGTAAACAAACCGCGTCACTACCGGAATTGCCCATCCAGTATGCAGATTTCGCTATCTGGCAACGGACATGGTTGCAGGGGGAGGTGTTAGAGAATCAATTAAGCTACTGGAAACAGCGACTTAGTAACCTCCCCGTTCTGGAACTACCCACCGATAAGCCTCGTTCAGCAGTGCAAACCTTCAAAGGTGCAAAGCAGTTCTTCACCTTGTCTAAGGAATTGTCTGAAGCACTCAAAGCTTTGAGCCAGCAGGAAGATGTAACGCTTTTTATGACTTTATTAGCGGCATTTAAGGCAATGCTGCATCGGTATACAAATCAAGATGATATCGTTGTCGGTTCCGTAATTGCTAACCGTAATAGACCAGAAATTGAGCCGTTAATTGGGTTCTTTGTCAACAGTCTAGTGTTGCGTACTGACCATTCTGGCAATCCTACCTTTCGAGAGTTACTAGCACGAGTGCGCGAAGTCACATTAGGAGCTTATGCTCATCAAGATTTGCCATTTGAAAAACTGGTGGAAGTTCTTAACCCAGAGCGAACCTTGAGCCGATCACCACTGTTTGAGGTCATGTTTACTCTTAACAATGCCCCAATCCCACTTTTGGAACTTGGGGACTTAACTATAACACCGCTAGAAATCGATAGCGGCATAGCCAAGTTTGATTTGGATCTGAGTCTGACAGATACAGAGCAAGGACTGACAGGATATGTGGAGTATGACACTAACCTGTTTGAAGCAGCGACGATCGCTCGGATGTTAGGTCATTGGCAAATTATCTTAACAGGTATCGTCGCAAATCCAGATCAACATCTTGCAGACTTGCCGTTGTTAACAAATGCAGAACAAGGTCTGTTGATGGAGTGGAATGAAACAGGCAGCAGGCGGCAGACAGCAGGAAGAACAGAACGAGAACTATGTATCCATCAGTTGTTTGAAGCCCAAGCAGCGCGCACTCCTGATGCAGTTGCAGTTGTGTTTGGCGACCAAAAGCTGACATACCGAGAGCTAAACCAACGAGCAAATCAGCTAGCTGATTATTTACAGCAGCTAGGAGTGAAACCGGAAATCCTAGTAGGCATTTGCGTTGAGCGTTCTCTAGAAATGGTCGTAGGGATACTAGGCATTCTCAAAGCAGGTGGCGCTTATGTACCTTTAGATCCTACCTATCCTCAAGAGCGCAAGGCATTCATGTTGTCAGATGCCCAAGTGTCAGTGCTGCTAACACAACAATCTCTGCTGCCAAAGTTACCCCAGCAGGTAGCACAAGTGATTTGCCTCGATACCAAGTGGGAATTGCTAGCGCACCAAAAGCAGGAAAATCCCCACAGCAGTGTGACACCCCAAAACCTCGCTTATGTAATATACACTTCTGGTTCTACTGGTAAGTCTAAAGGAGTGATGATCGCTCATCAAAGCTTGGTGAATGCTTATTGCAGTTGGGAGCAAGCTTATCAACTGCGATCGCTCACCTGTCACTTGCAAATGGCTAGCTTTTCCTTCGATGTGTTTTCCGGGGACGTTGTGCGATCGCTTTGCTCTGGTGGCAAGTTAGTTTTGTGTCCCCGCGAGCTATTGCTAGCTCCCGAAGAACTTTACGAATTCATGTGTCAAGAACAAGTTGACTGTGCAGAATTTGTGCCAGTCGTGCTGCGGAACTTAATTCAGTACCTAGAAGAAAGTAACCAGCGTCTTGACTTTATGCGGCTGCTGATTTGTGGTTCTGATAGCTGGTACGTCGAGGAGTACAAAAGATTCCGGCAGTTGTGTGGTTTAAAGACACGCTTAATCAATTCTTTTGGTTTGACTGAAGCTACTATAGATAGTTCGTATTTTGAAACTGCTTCTGTGCATCTGCCAGTTGAGCAGTTAGTCCCGATTGGACGACCATTTGTCAATACCCAAATTTATATTTTAGATTCCCACTTACAACAAGTGCCAATTGGAGTTTTTGGGGAATTATACATCGGTGGTGTGGGGTTGGCGAGAGGATATTGCGATCGCCCCCAGTTGACTGCTGCCAAATTTGTCCCGCATCCGTTTAGTGTTGAACCAGGAGCAAGGCTTTATCAAACTGGTGATTTAGCGCGTTGGCTTCCTGATGGCAATATTGACTTTCGCGGACGCATTGACTATCAGGAGAAAATCCGGGGTTATCGGATTGAAGTCGGAGAAATTGAAGCTACGCTGAGTCAACATCCAGCCGTTAGCGAGACAGTAGTGAGCGCTTGCCAAGACTCACATGGAGAGAAGCGGTTAGTAGCTTATGTAGTCCAGAATCTTCACTATCAAAGCGAGGCGGAATTACCAACTCAATTAGAGCAAGAGCAAGTTTCTCAGTGGCAGACAATTTATGATAGCGAGAACTTCGAGCAAATCCCAGACCCAACCTTTAATATTCGTGGTTGGGATAGTAGTTACACCGGATTACCGCTAGCAGAACCTCAAATGCGCGAGTGGCGCGATCGCACGGCAGAAAGAATTTTATCCTTAAACCCAACCCGTGTATTAGAAATTGGTTGTGGTACTGGGTTACTTTTGTTCCCCATCGCTCCTCACTGTACCCAATACTGCGGCACAGATTTTTCAACAGCAGCACTGCGCTACACCCAAAACGTATTAGAACGGCTGGAATCAATACCGCAGGTACAGCTACTCCCAAGGATGGCTGACAACTTTGCTGGGTTAGAAGTAGCAACCTTCGATACTGTCATTATCAATTCTGTGGTGCAGTATTTCCCTAGCATTAGTTATTTGCTGCGCGTTTTAGAAGGCGTGGTTAATCTGGTGCAGCCTGGGGGTTTTATTTTTCTAGGAGATATCCGCAGCTTACCGCTTTTAGAGGCTTTTCATGCCTCAGTTCAGCTGCATCAAGCCCCCACATCTTTATCCTTAGAACAGTTACAGCAGCGTATCAAAAGACGCATTGCGATTGAGCAAGAATTAGTAATTGACCCAGCTTTCTTTAGCGCCTTCAAACAGCATCTTCCCCAGATCGAGCGCGTCCAGATTCAGCCGAAGCGGGGTTGCTACTCTAATGAACTAACTAAGTTCCGCTATGACGTAATTCTCCATGTAGGTGTAGGGGAGCAGAGGGAGCAGATCAATTCTTCTCCACTTCCTAGCTTAGACTGGCAGGAGCAGCAATTAACCCTGGACTCTGTTCGCCAATTGTTGACAGCCGAGCCAGAGATACTCAGACTGCGGCGAGTACCGAATGCACGAATTTTACCAGATGTCAAGACTGTAGAACTGTTGGCGGCAGATGATGTTCAGACAGTGGGCGACCTCCAGATGCTGCTACCAAGCGTTGTCGGGGAGGGAGTAGATCCGGAAAATTTATGGGCTTTGAGCTGTGACTTCCCCTATTTCATTGATATTAACTGGTCGAACTCCAGAACCGATGGTAACTATGATGTCCTCTTGCAGCGCACAAATACGGATAAAGCCGAATTCCCAGAGGAAATTGAGCTTAAACCTTGGAGTGCTTATGCCAATAATCCTTTACAGCAGCAGTTGACTCGCCAGTTGCTCCCCCAGTTTCGCAGCTACCTAAAAGAGCGGCTACCAGACTACATGATTCCCTCAGTGTTTATGATGCTGGATACTTTACCTTTGCTGCCCAACGGTAAAGTAGATCGGCGATCACTTCCGGTTCCCGACATAGCTAGACCAGAACTAGAAGCAACCTTTGTTCCTCCTCGTAACTCCACTGAAGAAAAATTGACCCAAATCTGGATTGAAGTTCTTGGTGTGGAGCAAGTGGGTATCCACGATAACTTCTTTGAATTAGGTGGAGATTCGATTCTCAGTATTCAGATTATCGCCAAAGCGAATCAAGCAGGTCTAAAGATTACACCCAAGCAAATTTTTGAGTACCAAGCGATCGCTGAGTTAGCTGCTGTGGCTAGCATAACTGGTTCTATTCAAGTTGAGCAGCAATCAGTCAGCGAATACACACCTTCAGACTTTTCCCTCGTGCAGCTTAATGAAGAAGAACTTGAAGAGGCTCTAAGCAAGATTCAGTTTTGATTAATTACAACTACTTTTCTCTTCAATTTAAAACTATTTTTTACTCTTAACTATGAACAGAAAAAATATTGAAGATGCTTATCCTTTATCTCCGATGCAAGAGGGGATGCTATTCCATAGTTTGTTAGCACCAACATCCGGCGTATATATCGATCAACTTAGGTTTGACTTGCATGGAAACTTAGATGTATCAGCATTCGCTCAAGCTTGGCAACAGGTAATAGCTAGACATCCAGTATTACGCACTGCTTTCGTATGGGAAGGACTGGAGAAGCCAATTCAGGTAGTAGTTCGGGAGGTAAATATCCCTTGGGAATATCAAGACTGGCAGCAGTTCTCCGCAATTGAGCAACAAGAACAACTAGAAACTTTACTACAGGAAGACCAACGCGGCTTTGAACTATCCAAAGCACCGTTAATGCGCTTTACTTTGATTCAGATAGCTGAAGCTACCTATCACTTCATTTGGAGTCATCACCATTTACTGCTTGATGGCTGGTCTTTGCCCTTAATCTTTCAGGAAGTTATTTCCTACTACAAAGCCTTTTGCCAAAGTGAAAGTCTGTTTTTAGCACAACCTCGTCCTTATCGAGACTACATCGCTTGGCTACAGCAGCAGAACTTGTCTCAAGCCGAGGCGTTCTGGCGGGAGAAGCTTAAAAATTTCACCGCTCCGACGCAGCTGTGGGTAGACCAAAATCCGGGTCAGTTACCTAACCAAGAAGCAAGTTATGAGCAGCAAAAAACTAAGCTATCAGTAGCTACAACAACAGCACTGAAGTCCCTAGCACAGCAGCAACATCTGACCCCAAATATCTTAATCCAGGGAGCATGGGCTTTGCTTCTGAGTTGTTATAGCAGTGAATTAGACATTGTTTTTGGAGCAGCTGTTTCCGGCCGCCCGTATAGCTTGATCAATGTCGAGTCTATGGTAGGAAACTTTATCAACACCTTACCAGTGCGAGTTCAGGTGAATTCTGAAGAGTTCTTGCTACCTTGGCTAAAGCAAATTCAAGCTCAACAACTTGAGTCGCAGCAGTACGAATACAGTCCACTCGTAGAGGTTCAGGGGTGGAGTGAAGTTCCAAGGGGTGTACCGTTGTTTGAGACTCTTTTGGTATTTGAGAACTACCCTCTAGATCTTTCCTTACAAGGACAAATTGAAAATCTGCAAATTCGCAGCGTTGATGGTTTTCAAAAAACAAATTATCCCTTGGAGTTAACTGTAGAGGTAGGAGCAGAATTTTCTTTTAGCATGGCGTACTCTTGCCACCGCTTCGACACGGCTACCGTTACTAGGATGCTGGGGCATTTGCAGAATGTATTGGAAAGCATCGTTGCCAATCCTCACCAGCGTCTGGAGGAATTGTCACTGTTAACAGTAGATCAACGATATCAGCTGTTGATGGAGTGGAGTGAAGGCAGGGAGCAGGGGGCAGGGGGAAATGAAGAATTTATCAGGACTCATGACTTGCGGCTTGATTTGTCTATCCACGAGCTATTTGAGGCACAGGTGGAACGGACACCTGATGCAGTTGCAGTGGTTTTTGAAGATCAGCAACTGACCTACCACGAACTCAATGCTAGGGCAAACCAGCTGGCGCACTATCTTCAGTCGGTGGGAGTGAAACCAGAGGTACTGGTGGGACTCTGTGTGGAGCGTTCTTTAGAAATGGTGGTAGGACTTTTAGGCATCCTGAAAGCAGGTGGAGCTTATTTGCCATTAGACCCCACGTATCCGTCGCAGCGATTGGCTTTTATGGTGGAGGATGCCCAAATTTCCGTGCTGCTGACTCAAGAAAAGTTAGTCGCAGGACTACCTGAACAGGGGACGCGGATATGCTTGGATGCAGAATGGGGGCTAATCTCACGAGAAAGTCGGGAGAATCGCGTTGGTGGTGTTACACCAGAAAATTTAGCTTATGTAATCTACACATCCGGTTCCACAGGCAGACCTAAAGGAGTGATGATTCAACATCATTCTTTGGTGAATTTTACCAAGACAGCGATCGCTACCTATGCTTTAACTCAGCGTGATCGCATTCTCCAGTTTGCCTCTATCAGTTTCGATGCTGCGGCTGAAGAAATCTACCCTTGTTTGAGTTGTGGAGCGACGCTGGTACTACGTACTGATGAAATGTTAAGTTCCGGGTCTAGATTTGAGCAAAAATGCCGCGATCTAGCTTTGACAGTGCTGGATTTGCCAACAGCATACTGGCATGAATTAACTGAGGATTTAGCTACAGCAGACTTGGTATTACCCCAATCATTGCGTTTGGTAATTATTGGCGGTGAACAAGCGCTGGGGGAACGAGTCATAACTTGGCAAAAGTACGCAGGTAACAGCACTTTAGTCAACACCTACGGTCCTACGGAAACCACTGTAGTAGCAACAACGTACAAATTGGCAGCAGATATATTCTCAAAACTACCGATTGGACGCGCCATTTCTAATGTCCAAACTTATGTACTAGATCGATGCCTAAAACCAGTACCAATCGGAGTTGCTGGCGAACTTTATATCAGTGGTGTTAACCTCGCTAGGGGCTACCTTAACCGCCCAGAACTGACTGCACAGAAGTTTATTCCCCACCCTTTCAGCACTCAATTAGGGGCGCGATTGTACAAAACAGGGGATTTAGTACGCTATCTGCCAGATGGGAACATCGAATTTCTGGGGCGCACTGACGAGCAAGTGAAGAGTCGCGGCTTCCGCATAGAAATTGGCGAGATTGAAACTGTACTGAGCCAACACCCAGAGGTAAAAGAAACCGCGATCGCCGCTAGGGAAGATGTACCAAGTGACAAGCGCCTTGTTGCTTATGTAGTTGCTAGGCAACAGTTAGCACCTACTACCAGTGACTTACGCCGTTTCCTCAGCGAGAAGTTACCTCCATACATGATTCCTGCTGTTTTCGTGCAGATTGCCGCCTTACCACTAACGCCTAGTGGCAAAGTTGACAGGCGATCGCTACCTGTACCGTCAGTTCGCTCAGAGGTAGAAGTTGCCCATGCTATGCCCCAAACTGAGGTCGAACAAGCGATCGCTACTGTTTGGCAACAGGTTCTCAATATCGCAAAAGTAGGCATCCACGATAATTTCTTTGAAATTGGTGGTCATTCGTTGCTCATGCTAAAGGTTAATAGCCAATTGCGGGAGATATTTAAAACCGACTTATCTATAGTTGAAATGTTTAGATATCCAACTATTAATTCTTTAGCAAATTACTTTGGTCAAGCTAACATCAAAACATCATTCGCTGAAGTTGATATTAATTTAGAGAAAATCAAATACGACAAGAATAAACAAAAAAAACGTCTACAAAAAATGCATTCAATTAGAAATAATTGAGGAGAGCAATAAAAATGAATGGATTATCACTAAATGGTTCAGAGATAGCAATTATTGGTATGGATGGACGCTTTCCTGGAGCGAAAAATATTGATGAATTTTGGCTGAATTTGCAAAATGGTGTCGAGTCAATTTCTTTTTTTACTGATGAAGAACTATTAGCTTCAAGGATAGACGCAAATGTCATAAATGACCCAAATTATGTAAAAGCAGGGGCTGTATTAGAAGATGTAGAATTATTTGATGCTGGGTTTTTTGGCTTCAATCCTAGAGAAGCAGAAATTACCGATCCGCAACACCGCATTTTTTTAGAGTGTGCTTGGTCAGCTTTAGAAAATGCTGGCTACAATTCTGAAACTTACTCTGGGGCAATTGGTGTTTACGCTGGAGCTAGCCTAAGCAGTTATTTACTCAATATTTATTTAAATCCAAAAATCAGAGATAGTGTCGATCTTAACCAACTTGAAATTGGCGGTGATAAAGATTTCCTTACTACTCGGGTCTCTTACAAACTTAACTTAGAAGGACCGAGTTACACAGTGCAAACCGCCTGTTCAACTTCATTAGTTGCTGTTCACTTAGCTTGTCAAAGCTTGCTGAATGGCGAATGCGATCTAGCTTTGGCTGGTGGTGTTTCTATTAGTGCATTCCGCAAAACTGGCTATCTTTACCAAGACGGCGGAATTGCTTCTCCTGACGGGCATTGCCGCGCCTTTGATGCTCAAGCACGGGGTACTGTGGGCGGTGAAGGTGTGGGCATTGTAGTTTTGAAAAGATTAGAAGATGCCTTAGCAGATAAAGATACTATTTCTGCTGTAATTAAAGGTTCTGCTATTAATAACGATGGATCAAACAAAGTTAGCTACACTTCACCCCGGATAGACAGCCAAGCTAAGGTGATTAGAACAGCGCAAGCGATTGCTGAGGTTGAACCAGAGACAATTACTTACATTGAGGCTCACGGAACAGGAACACCGCTAGGAGATCCGATTGAAATCGCCGCCCTCACACAAGCTTTTCGTGCTAGTACCCAGAAAAATAACTTTTGTGCGATCGGTTCAGTAAAAACAAATATCGGACATTTGGATGCAGCTGCGGGAGTGACGAGCTTGATCAAAACTGTCCTAGCACTCAAGCACAAGCAGATACCACCGAGTTTGCACTTTAAGCAACCCAATCCTCAAATAGATTTCGCCAACAGTCCTTTTTACGTTAATAGTTCCCTTGCCGAGTGGAAGGTAAACGATATGCCTCGCCGTGCGGGAGTTAGTTCTTTCGGCATTGGGGGGACTAATGCCCATGTGATTCTTGAAGAAGCCCCTAATGTAGAAAAGCAGAGCAGCAGAGCAGCAGAGCAGCAAAGGAGATATCAACTGCTGGTACTCTCTGCTAAGACTAATTCTGCCCTAGAAACTGCCACAACGAATTTAGCTGATTATCTCCAACACCATCCTGATGTGAATCTAGCTGATGTTGCTCATACTCTGCAAGTCGGTCGTAGAGCTTTTGATTATCGCCGAATGCTAGTATGTCAAGACCTTAACGATGCTGTACAGGCGCTATCTTCAGAAGGATTCACCCACTTTCAAGAACCAGGCGTTAGCGAAGCTGTCGCGTCAGCGAATCACCCGATTGTATTTATGTTTTCCCCCCAAGGGGCGCAGTACGTGAATATGGCGTGGGAACTCTATGAAAGTGAACCTACCTTTAGCGAACAAATTGATTATTGTTGCGAACAGCTAAAACCGCACTTGGGAATAGATCTGCGTACAGTGTTGTATCCAAGTGAGGCAGAGGCTGAAAAAGCTGCACAGCAACTACAACAAACTGCTATTACCCAGCCAGCACTATTTGTAATTGAGTACGCACTAGCTAAGTTGTGGATGGCGTGGGGGGTACGTCCAGCAGCAATGATTGGTCACAGCATTGGGGAATATGTAGCGGCAACTTTGGCGGGAGTTTTCTCTCTAGAGGATGCCTTAGTGCTAGTAGCTACTAGGGGACGGCTAATGCAGCAACTCCCCAGTGGCGCTATGCTCTCCGTCCAACTTTCTGAGTCAGAGATTCTACCTTTGTTAGGGAAGGAACTTGCTCTAGCT
Source organism: Gloeocapsa sp. UFS-A4-WI-NPMV-4B04 (assembly GCA_019359535.1). Classification (GTDB taxonomy): domain Bacteria; phylum Cyanobacteriota; class Cyanobacteriia; order Cyanobacteriales; family Chroococcidiopsidaceae; genus JAHHHE01. Next base: position 56,044 of record JAHHHE010000001.1, on the reverse strand, counting down.
GCCAGCAATAGTCCTTCTTTATGTGTGGTTTCAGGTTCCTGTGAGGCAATGAATGAATTGCAACAGCAGCTAATAGCAAAAGATATAGGCTGTCGGCGGTTGCATACGTCTCATGCTTTTCATTCCCAGATGATGGAACCGATTATGGAGCGATTCACTGAGTCGTTACGCCAACTTAAGCTGAACCCCCCGCAAATTCCTTTCGTGTCTAATGTCAGTGGGACTTGGATTACAGCGACGGAAGCGACAGATCCTAACTATTGGGCAAGGCATCTACGGCAACCAGTACGCTTTAGTGCCGGAATCGCTGAGTTGCTCAAACAGCCACGAATTCTATTGGAGGTTGGATCTGGGCGGACTTTAAGTACCTTTGCTAAACAGCATCACGCTCAACTGGTGGCGCTGACTTCGCTGCGTCATCCGCAGGAGCAACAGTCGGATGTAGCATTTTTACTCAATACTTTGGGACGGCTTTGGCTGTTGGGAGTGTCAATTAACTGGGCTGGTTATGCTAATGAACGGCGTTATCGCCTGCCTTTGCCAACGTATCCTTTTGAGCGGCAACGTTACTGGATTGAAGGGAAGTTAGAAGGAAGGCAGGAGGTAGAAGGATTACCTGCAACTTCATTAAGGAAAAAGCCGGATATTGCTGACTGGTTTTATGTCCTAGTTTGGCAAGAATCTGTACCGTTAGGAGTGTCTCAAGGCGGAGAACTGGCACAAAAATCTAACTGGTTGGTTTTTGAGGATGCCTATGGAGTCGGTTCAGAAGTAGCGAAACGACTGCGACAACAGGGTGAGGATGTAATTACGGCGATCGCAGGTGAGCAGTTTACTCAAGTCAGCGATCGCCTGTATACAATTAATCCCCAACGACGCGAAGACTATGATGCCTTAATTCAAGCACTGCGCGATCGCAATTTCACTTTCTCAGCGATCGCCCATTTTTGGAGTGTTACACCGAATGAAAAGGCAGAAAGCAGGGACTGTTTTGATGAGCAATATCTAGGCTTTTACAGTTTGCTTTTCTTAGCACAAGCATTGGGAAAACAGAATATTACTGCGCCTGTAAAGTTGATGGTTGTCACTAGCAATGTCCACGACGTAACAGGTGACGAGATATTATGTCCCCAGAAGGCAACAGTTTTAGGCGCGTGTAAGGTAATTCCCCAGGAATATCCCAACATTACTTGTTGTAGCTTCGATCTTGTAATTCCTACCGGAACGCTATCAAAGAAACTGATAACTTGTTTAATCAGGGAATTTACAGCACCATCAACAACTGAGAATGTAGTTGCCTATCGGGGGAATCGTCGCTGGGTGCAAATTTTTCAGCCTGTCCGTTTAGAGCGCTCCTATGCTGGGTTGAGAGAACAAGGAGTTTATCTCATTACTGGTGGACTAGGAGGTATTGGCTTGGTGCTGGCGGAATACCTGGCACAGAAGGTAAAGGCTAAACTAATTTTGATTGGGCGATCACGTCTACCTGAAAGAAGTCAGTGGTTACAATGGCTAACGACTCATGACGAGCAAGATAAAGTCAGCCGTCAGCTGAGGAAAATCCAGGCACTAGAAGACTTGGGGGCGGAGGTTTTAGCTATTAGTGCAGATGTCACTAACGAGCAACAAATACTTCAGGCGATCGCCCAAAGTTTAGAACGATTTGGTCAGATTCATGGTGTCATCCACACAGCTGGGATTGCTGGTGGCGGTGTGATTCAACTCAAAACGCCGGAAATTGCCTCCAGTGTGTTGAATCCAAAAGTAGCGGGAACACTGGTATTAGAAAAAGTTTTCCAGAATATCAATCTAGATTTTTTGGTGCTGTGTTCATCTCTAAGTTCCATACTAGGTGGAGTTGGACAGATAGACTATTGCGCGGCTAATGCCTTTCTAGATGCGATCGCGCTGCGTGCTTCACGATCTGAAAGATTGACCGTATCAATTAACTGGGATACCTGGCAAGAAGTAGGAATGGCTGTAGAGACTGCTATCCCCGATCAGTTCAAACAAAAGCATGAAGAAAGTCTCAAAACAGGAATATTACCTCAAGAGGGTGCAGATGCCTTTAGTCGCATTCTCCAAAGTGGATTGCCTCAGATTATTGTGTCAACCCAAGAACTCCAAACTGCGATCGCGCAAAACCATTCTTTCAATTCGCTAGAAGAACTAGTATTTCTGGCAGACACATTAGCGCCAACAGATTTCTCTCAACCAAGCCATCCGCGCCCTAATCTTAGGAATGCTTACGTTGCTCCTCGTAATCAGGTTGAACAAACAGTTGCCAACATCTGGCAACAACTCCTTGGTATTCAGCAGATAGGCATAGAGGACGACTTTTTTGAATTAGGTGGAGACTCACTGTTAGCAACTCAGGTCATTTCTCGGTTGCGTAAAGTTTTCGATATAGAGATGTCAATCCGCCGCCTCTTTGAAACTCCTACTGTAGCTGACCAAGCTTTAGCAGTACAACAGAGCCAAACTGAGGCAGAAAACAACAGTATCAATACTATTGCCAGAATTGAGCCGGAAAATGCCCAACAGAAGTTAACAAAACTGAATTCCCTTTCCGATCAAGAGGTCGATGCACTACTCAACCAAATGTTAGCTGAAAAGGACTTAGTTCAATGAGCAATACTCATAAAGATATCACCGTTCTTTCAGCAGAACAAAAACGGGCATTACTGGCAGAGTTATTACAAAAAAAGGCTAGCCAGCCCCGCTTGTTTCCTCTGTCTTTTGCCCAGCAGCGACTATGGTTTCTTGACCAATTAGAGCCAAACACTCCCTCCTACAACATTCCTACTGCTGTAAGTCTTACTGGTACGCTCAATATAGCGGCGCTACAGCAAACTCTCAACGAAATCGTGCGCCGTCATGAAGCCTTACGCACTAGCTTTGGGGTAGTAGAAGGTCAGCCAGTCCAGCTAATTACCCCAACCTTGACTTTGGCTTTGCCGCTAGTAAATTTGCAGAAATTTCCGGAATTTGAGCGGGATGAGGAGGTACTACGACTAGCCAAGCAGGAAGCGCAGCAACCGTTTGATTTGACTCAATGCCCAATGCTACGAGCTACTCTGTTGCAGTTAAGTGATACCGAGTACGTGCTGCTATTTACGATGCACCACATCATCTCTGATGGTTGGTCAATCACACTTTTGATTCAGGAAGTAGCAACGCTTTACACAGCCTTCTCGACGGGAAAACTATCACCGCTACCAGAACTACCTATCCAGTATGCCGACTTCGCTGTTTGGCAACGGCAGTGGCTACAGGGAGAAAGACTAGATGCACAACTAGCCTACTGGCAGCAGCAGATCGGTAGCAACCCCCCCGTACTCCAGTTGCCTACAGACCGTCCCCGACCTGTAATTCAAACCTTCCGAGGTGCTACGCAATCCTTTTCCCTACCCACCGATCTAACTACAGCGCTCAAGGCACTAAGCAAAAAAGCAGGGGTGACTCTGTTCATGACTTTGCTAGCAGCGTTCAAAATATTGCTGCACCGCTACACCTCCCAGGACGATATTTTGGTAGGCTCCCCTATTGCCAATCGTAACCGCGCTGAGACTGAAGGGTTAATTGGCTATTTTGTCAATACCCTAGTGCTACGTACTAGCCTGGAAGGCAACCCTAGCTTTTGGGATCTGCTAGAGCGAGTGCGCGAGTGTACTTTATCAGCCTATGCCCATCAAGATTTGCCCTTTGAGTACCTGGTGGAAAAACTGCAACCTGAGCGAGATTTAAGCCATAACCCGCTATTCCAGGTGTCGTTTGTTTTCCAGAATACACCGATGGACGAATTGCAGCTACCAGGTTTGGCTATCAGTTTCCTAAAGTCAGAAAACCAGACAGCGAAGTTTGATTTGAGCCTAGATATCTCTGAAAATCAGTTAGGACTAGCAGGGTTATTTGAGTACAACACAGATTTGTTCGATGCCACGACGGTTAGCCGGATGGTGGAGCATTTCTGTAACTTGTTGTCAGGAATTGTGGCAAATCCGCAACAGTCTATTTCGGACTTACCGTTGCTGAGTGCTTTAGAGCAACGCCAATTGTTAGGGGAGTGGAATGGAGAAGGCAGGGAGCAGGGAGCAGGGGGGAATGAAGAAGTTATCATAACTCATGACCCAGGGCTTGATTTGTGTATCCATCAGTTGTTTGCGGCGCAAGTAGAACGGACACCGGATGCTGTTGCCGTAGTATTTGAAAACCAACAACTTACCTACCGAGAACTAAATCAACGAGCAAATCAACTAGCACATCACTTGCAAACACTCGGTGTAGCACCAGAGGTATTAGTTGGCATCTGTGTGGAACGCTCCCTAGATATGGTAGTAGGGATACTGGGCATTCTCAAAGCGGGCGGGGCTTATGTACCTTTAGATCCAGCCTATCCCCAAGAGCGCTTGGCATTTATGTTGTCAGATTCCCAAGTGTCAGTGCTGCTAATGCAGTCAAAGTTACTCACAGTTTTGCCAGAACATCAAGCTAAGGTAGTGTGTCTAGATGGCGATTGGGAAGATAAGAAAGCATCTCACCCTGCTCCAAAAGTTTCTCCTGCTAACTTGGCTTATGTAATCTACACCTCCGGCTCTACTGGCAAACCCAAGGGCGTATTAATCAGCCATGCCAATGTTGTGCGTCTCTTGGCAGCGACGCAATCCTGGTTTCACTTCAGTGAACAGGATGTGTGGACACTCTTCCACTCCTATGCGTTCGACTTCTCCGTCTGGGAACTTTGGGGTGCGTTGCTCTATGGTGGGCGGCTGGTGGTAGTACCTTACTGGATCAGCCGTTCACCCGAAGCTTTCTACAATTTGCTTTGCCAAGAGCGGGTGACAGTTCTCAACCAGACTCCCTCCGCGTTTCGCCAGCTTATCCAAACAGAGGAATCTTTGGGCAGTCAGCAAAACTTGAGCTTGCGCCTAGTAATCTTTGGTGGGGAAGCTTTGGAACTCCAAAGTTTAAGACCTTGGTTTGAGAGACACGGCGATCAGGTTCCCCAATTAGTCAATATGTATGGGATCACAGAAACGACTGTTCATGTCACCTATCGTCCCCTAGCGATCGCAGACCTTAGCAGTACGGGCAGTGCGATCGGTCGTCCGATTCCTGATCTGCAAGTCTATGTGCTGGATCGCTACTTGCAACCTGTGCCGATTGGGGTTCCTGGCGAGATGTATGTCGGTGGTGCTGGTTTAGCTCGCGGCTATCTCAACCGCCCTGATCTAACTCTAGAACGGTTCATCCCTAATCCCTATAGCAACAAACCAGGGGCGCGTCTGTATAAGTCCGGCGACTTAGTTCGCTATTTGCTTAATGGAGACATTGAGTATCTTGGGCGGAGCGATCAACAGGTGAAGATTCGAGGGTTCCGGATCGAACTCGCAGAGATTGAGGCGGTTCTCAGTCAATACCCAGCAGTACAAGCGAGTGTGGTTGTGCTGCGGGAGGATGAACCAGAAAATAAGCGTTTGGTAGCCTATACAGTTCCTCAACCGAAGCAGTTACTCACGATTAATGAACTGCGCCACTTCCTGAAGGAGAAGTTACCAAACTATATGATGCCTTCTGCCTTTGTAATTTTAGAGGCACTACCGCTAACGCCTAATGGGAAAATTGACTATCGGGCATTGCCAGCACCTGACACCGCTAGAGGCGACTTGGCAAGCTTTGTTGCTCCGCGCGCTCCGGTTGAGGAAATTATGACACGCCTCTGGGAGCAGGTTCTAAGTCTTCAGCAAGTAGGCATTCATGATAACTTCTTTGAATTGGGGGGACACTCCCTGCTAGGAACTCAGATGATTTCCCGCCTCCGCGAAGCCTTCCAGGTTGAATTGCCCTTGCACTGTTTATTTGAGTCGCCTACTGTAGCTGGCTTGGCTGAACGCATAGAAACAGCTTGTCGTGCCAAACAAGGGCTCGAGATTCCGCCCCTAGTACTAATTTCACGGGATAGAGAACTGCCTCTGTCTTTTGCTCAACAGCGATTGTGGTTCCTTGACCAATTAGAGCCGGAAAATGCCTATAATATCCCGGAAGGAGTGCGTCTCCAAGGTAAGCTCGATGTGGAAGCGCTAACCCGCAGCTTTAATGAAGTGGTTGAGCGTCACGAAGCCTTGCGGACGAGCTTTATCGCCGTAGATGGTCAACCGATGCAGGCGATCGCACCTTCCTTAATCACATTACCATTAATAGATTTGTCTCATTTGCATTCCGCACAGCGCGAGGCTGAGGTGCAAAGGCTGGCTACAAAAGATGCTCTACAACCTTTTGATTTAACCTGCTGTCCGTTGCTGCGAGTGACTCTACTGCGATTGCAAGCAGAAGAACACATCGTTCTGCTGACAATGCACCACATTATCTCCGATGCTTGGTCAATGGGGGTGTTACTTCAAGAAGTAGCAGCACTCTATGCAGCTTTCTCTACTCAACAGCCTTCGCCACTCCCTAAACTGAGTATCCAGTATGCAGATTTCGCTGTTTGGCAGCGCCAATGGCTGCAAGGGGAGGTACTCCAAACTCAACTGAATTACTGGAAACAGCAATTGAGTAACAAATGTCCTCGACTAACATTTCCTACACCAAGTAGACGCTTAACCGTTCCCACTCATCAAGGTGCAACTCAATCTTTCTTACTCTCACTTGAACTAACCGCCGCAATTACTCAGATGTGTCGCCAGCAAGGAGTTACTTTATTCATGGCACTCTTAGCGGCATTCCAAGCATCCCTCTATTACTTCACTGGTACAGAAGACATCCGAGTTGGTTCACCCATTGCTAATCGCACTCAAGTTGAAATTGAACGACTGATGGGGTTCTTTATTAATACTTTAGTGCTACGCATCGACTTGTCTGGTAATCCCAGTTTTCAGGAATTATTGATGCGATCACGTCAAGTTACTTTAGCAGCCTACGCTCACCAAGACTTGCCCTTTGAGAAGCTAGTAGAGGAACTACAACCAGAGAGAAACCTGAGCCATAATCCATTGTACCAAGCGTGGTTTGTCCTACAAAATGCTCCTATGCCTCCTTTGGAATTGCCAGGGCTAACTCTTAGCTTAGTTGAGATTGATACTGATACGGTACGACACGATTTGCTACTTAATATCTGGGAAAGTCCAGAGGGAATCGAAGGCACGTTTGAGTATAAAACACAGCTGTTAGACAAGGCTGCTATTACCCGATTAATCAGATATTTTGAAACCCTCCTGCACCATGTTACAAAGCAGCCCAACATGAGGCTGAACGAGCTAGCAGAAATTCTCTCCCACATTGATAAAGAACAACAACTTATCCAAAAAAGAGAAATTCAAACATCTAATCTTCAGAAATTAAAGAAGATCGAGCGCAAACCAATTAAAAATTTATAAGGTAGGTCTAAATATGGCAAATACAGAAGCCAAACCGCCAAAGAGCTTTACTTCTATGCGTCGTAAAGCTATCAGTGTCTCCGCCGAGGAATTGATTAACACATCATATTTACAACCTGAGACACTACCCCTAGTTATTCAACCTAGTTTAGCTCAATTAAATTTTATTAATTGGGCTAAAAATAATCGAGCTTTGATTGAAACTCAGTTATTGAAGTATGGAGGCATACTTTTTCGAGGATTTCAGGTAAATGATGTTAGTGAATTTGAGCAATTCATCAAAGCAATTTCTGAGGAGTTACTGGAATATTCTTATCGTTCAACGCCGCGTAGTCGCGTAAGTGGTAACATCTATACTTCAACGGAATATCCTGCTAATCAATTTATTCCATTACATAACGAGATGTCCTACTCTCGTACTTGGTCAATGAAAATTGCTTTTTTTTGTATTAAGAAAGCTCAACAGGGAGGAGAAACACCAATTGCTGATAGTCGTAAAGTGTTTGAATCTCTTGACGCAGAAATTAAAGAAAAGTTTATCCAAAAGGGAGTAATGTATACGCGCAATTCTGGTGGAGGAATAGATTTATCTTGGCAAAATGTATTTAATACAAACAATAAATCTGATGTAGAATATTATTGCAATAAAAACAAAATTGAGTTTGAATGGCATGGTGATCGCTTAAAAACTAGCCAAGTTTGTCAAGCTGTTGCTACCCATCCTAAAACATCAGAAAAAGTCTGGTTTAATCAAGCTCATTTATTCCACATTTCCAATTTAGAACCAACTGTTCGTCAGCAGCTTTTAGCTGAATTTCAAGAATCAGATTTACCCCGCAATGCTTATTACGGTGATGGTTCTCCAATCGAAGCTGCTGTTTTAGACAAGATTCGTCAAATCTATCAGCAAGAAACAATTATCTTTCCTTGGCAAGAAGGAGATGTTTTATTACTAGACAATATGTTAGCTGCACATGGACGTACACCGTTTAAAGGTTCGCGCAAAGTTGTAGTGGGAATGGCTGAACAGTATGAAGGAGACAGAAGGTAGGAGGCAAGAGGCAGAAGGAGGAATTATCGATGATAAATTTAGGGATTTCAATAAGGATGCTTTACGCTTCATTCCAAGCAATCTCGGCATGGATTTTTCGATCTTCTCCACCAATGAATTCACTTTCTTATGTTCGTCTTCACAAAAGGCATTGATATACATTTCTTTCCTGCTGTTTTTCTTAGTTAAAACATTTAATAAAAAAAGGTTCTATAGATATGCAACAACACATTGAGGGGTTTCGGCTATCACCCCAACAAAAGCATCTCTGGCTATTACAACAAGGCGAAAGTATATCTTTCTATCGCGTTCAGTGTGCGGTTTTAATTGCCGGAAATCTGAATATAAATGTTTTTAAAAAAGCATTACAAAATGTTGTTGAGCGGCACGAGATTCTTCGCACTAGCTTTCATTGTCTACCTGGAATGACAATACCGCTACAAGTGATAGCTGATACCTACGAAATTTCTATCGATGAACATAATTTAAATGATTTTTCTCTTCAAGAACAAGAAGCTAAGATTGAGTTAATTTTTGATGCAATAAAACAACAGCCATTTTACCTAGAAAATAACTCAAGTTTAATTATTAACATTATTAAATTATCACATAAAAAATATGTATTATTACTTGGTTTATCTGCACTGCTCGCAGATAGTATAACCCTTAAGCAATTAGTGAAAGAGATAAGTATTTCGTACTCAGCTAGCTTACAGGGTAAAGAAATATCTGAGCGATCGCTACAATATGCAGATATTGCTGAGTGGCAAAATGAACTGTTTGAAGATTCAGAAATAGGACGAGAATACTGGCAACAGCAGAATTTAACTGCCATACCCAATTTACATCTGTGGTGTGAAGCTAAAAACTTTGATTTAGAATTTCAGCCTCAGTTATTACCCCTAGAAATTTCTAACGATTTAGTCAAAGAGATTAACTTGTTAGGGCAAGAATATGATGTAGAAAATTGCGACATCTTACTAGCCTGTTGGCAGATTTTGCTCTGGAAACTGACGCAACAACAAGATATTATAATCGCCGTGGCTGATGATGGTAGGAAATATGAAGAATTAAACCAAGCTTTAGGGTTGTTGACAAAATACTTACCACTACACTGTTATCTAAAAAAATATTTTTCATTCAAAGAACTAATCAAAAGAGTCAGTAAATCAAGAAAAGATGCTAGAGAATGGCAAGAATTCTTTAGCTGTGAGGAAAGTATTAAAATAGATGACTCCTGGCATCAATTTTGTTTTGAATTTGAGGAATTGCCAGAATATTGTGAAGAGGGGCTAGCTTTTGAAATTTACAAACACTACTCTTGTATTGAACGATTCAAATTAAAATTAACTTGCTGGCAGCAGAAGAATGCTTTAATTGCCGAGATTTACTATAATTCCGCGCTATATAAAACCGAAGATATCAAAGACTTATCTAGCCAGTTTCAGACACTGTTAGCAAGTGCGATCGCTAATCCAGAAACTGCCATTAGTCAATTAGAAATACTCAAGTCTAGCGATCGCAATCAACTGTTATTTGAATTCAATCAGACGCAAGCCGATTATCCATCAGATAAGTGCATTCACCAACTATTTGCAGAACAAGCAGCTGATACGCCGGACAATATTGCTGTTGTGTTTGAAAATCAGCAACTAACCTACCAGGAACTTAACACCCGTGCTAATCAACTAGCTCACTACCTGCAAACATCGGGAGTCGAACCAGAAACAATTGTAGGTATTTGTGTTGAACGCTCTCTGGACATGGTGGTGGGAATGCTGGGCATTCTCAAAGCTGGTGGTGCTTACCTACCACTAGATCCGGCAATGCCAACAGAACGCCTGACTTTGATGTTACAGGATGCCCAGGCAAAAATTTTGTTGACGCAACAGGATTTGCGCGATCGCTTTGACGCAGACATAGCTCAAATAGCGTGTCTAGACGACTGGGATACAATCATTGCCCAAAATAGCCAGCAAAAGCCTATTCAGGTAACATCAAAAAACCTAGCCTATGTAATTTATACCTCTGGCTCTACTGGTGTCCCCAAAGGAGTTGCTGTTGAACATCAACAACTTTGTAATTATCTGTACGGTATCCAAGCAAAATTGAATCTACGTTCTGGTTCCAGTTTCGCTACAGTTTCCAGTTTCGCCGCCGACTTGGGTAATACAGCGATCTTCTCTTCTTTATGTACAGGTGGCTGTCTCCATATAATATCGGCAGAACGAGCTACTGATGCAGACGCATTAGCAGAATATTGTCGCTACCACCCCATAGATTATCTGAAGATTGTGCCTTCTCACCTAGCGGCTTTACTAGCATCTGTCAACTGGGAGTCAATTTTGCCGCGTCAAAGGCTGATATTGGGCGGCGAGTCTGCACCTGGGAATTTAGTCGAGAAGGTACAAAAATCTGCTGCTAACTGCCAAATCCTCAATCATTACGGACCAACAGAAGCAACTGTCGGTGTACTTACATATCAGGTGGAGCCTGGGTGTACTGCTGAGACAATACCACTAGGTCGGGCGATCGCTAACACTCAGATTTATATCCTAAATGCCCATCTACAGCCCGTACCAATTGGTGTACCTGGCGAATTGTACATTGGTGGTGATAATCTAGCGCGAGGCTATCTGCATCAGCCAGAACTGACAGCAGCAAAATTTATTCCCAACCCCTTCACTCAGGAGGCGGGGGCGCGTCTTTACAAAACTGGAGATTTAGCCCGGTATCAGCGCGATGGTTGCATTGAATTTCTCGGGCGAATTGATGATCAGGTAAAAATTCGTGGTTTCCGCATCGAGCTAGGGGAAATTGAGGCGGTGCTAAGGCAACATTCAGATGTAGAACAAGCTGTAGTTGTGGCTCGTGAGGATGTGCCTGGTGACAAGCGCTTAGTTGCTTATTTAGTGCTGAGTCGCGTTGCAACACCAGATATTAATTCTATCCGGAGTTTTTTGCAAAGGAAATTGCCGGAGTACATGATCCCTTCAGTCGTGACCCTCAAGACTTTACCTTTAAATCCCAATGGCAAAGTGGATCGGTGGCAATTGCCAGCACCAGATCAAGTACAGCCATTAGCAGGTTTTTTTGCTCCGCGCACCAACGTCGAGCAGGTAATAGCCGGAATTTGGGCTGAAGTCCTGAGTTTAGAGCGAGTGGGTATTTACGACAACTTTTTTGAGTTAGGAGGACATTCACTACTAGCAACTCAGGTAATTTCCCGACTGCGCCAAGCATTCCAGGTAGAGTTACCACTACGCTACTTGTTTGATTCTCCCACCGTAGCTGATCTGGCTGTGGCGATCGCCCAAAAGCTAGCTGAACAGACAGATAACGAACTACTAGAACAAATGTTAGCAGAGTTGGAGCAAGGAGCAGAGCAGGAAACCAGGGAAGAATTACCTAATTTAAACTCCAAAAAGGTGTAAGTTCTATGAGTAATTTGAGCGATCGCATTGCCGCCCTTTCACCAGAAAAACGCGAACTACTGGTGCAACAGTTGTATCAGCAGCAGAATGTCGCACCAACAAAAATCCAACCGCGTGGCGATAATGCTTTAACCTTGTCCTTTGCCCAGCAACGGTTGTGGTTTCTGGAGCGACTGGAACCGGGTAATCCTTTTTATAACATTCCTGCGGCTGTGCGGCTCAAAGGTGACTTGAATGTAGCAGCGCTGCAACAGAGCCTCAACGAAATTATCAGGCGACACGAAGTCTTGCGGACTGCTTTTGACACCGTAGATGGACAACCAGTTCTAGCGATCGCTCCTAGTTTGTCATTAACCTTACCGATACTGGATCTGCGCCAACTTCCCGAAACCAAGCGTGAACAAGAAGTGCTGCGGTTAGCGAAGGAATTAGCTCAAACTCCCTTTGACTTGCAACAGCCGCCGTTGCTGCGAGTTAGCTTACTGCATCTGTGTCAATCAGAGTATGCGGTACTGTTTGCGATGCACCATATTGTCTCTGATGGTTGGTCAATGGGAGTGCTGATTAGGGAGGTAGGGACACTCTACGAAGCTTTTGCCACTGGCAAGCCTTCCCCATTACCGAAACTACCAATTCAGTACGCAGACTTTGCTTTCTGGCAGCGACAGTGGCTACAAAGAGAATTGGATACTCAGATGACTTACTGGAAAAAGCAGCTGGGCGGTAGTATTCCGGTGTTAGATTTACCGACAGATCGCCCACGTCCAGCAGTCCAAATTTTCTCAGGTGCAGTGCAAACTTTTATCCTGCCCAAAACCTTAACTGAGGCAGTGACTAAGTTCAGTCTCCAAGAGGAAACCACTCTTTTTATTACTCTGCTAGCCGCCTTCAAAACATTACTTTACCGCTACACAGGGCAAACAGATATCCTTGTAGGTTCGCCGATTGCCAACCGCGATCGCATTGAAATTGAAGGATTAATTGGGTTATTTATCAATACTCTAGTTCTGCGTACTGATCTAACTGGTAATCCCAGCTTTCAAGAGGTATTGCGTCGGGTTAGAGAAGTAGCTTTAGGGGCTTATGCTCACCAAAATTTACCCTTTGAGAAGTTGGTAGAGGAGTTGCAGCCGGAGCGTAACTTGAGTCACGCACCACTATTTCAAGTAATGTTTGTCCTCCAGAACGCCCCCAGCGAGACTTTAGAGCTTTCAGGACTAACCCTCCAACCTATAGAAGTAGACACCAGCAGTGCCAAGTTTGACTTAACACTAGTGATGAGTCACACAGAGCAGGGATTAACTGGAGCCTTAGAGTACAACACGCATTTGTTTGAGGCTACTACTATCAGCAGGATGTTGGGTCATTTTCAAACTCTACTATCAGGAATTGTGGCAAATCCCCAACAGTCTATCTCGGACTTACCGTTGCTGAGTAAGTTAGAGCAACAGCAGCTACTAGTGGAGTGGAATGAAGAAGGCGCAAGGCAGAGCGCAGAAGGCACAGGAGCAGGTCTTGATTTGTGTATCCACGAGCTGTTTGAGGCGCAAGTAGAGAGGACACCAGACGCGATCGCCGTAGTATTTGAAAACCAACAATTTACCTACCGAGAACTAAATCAACGAGCTAATCAACTAGCACGTCACTTGCAAAAACTAGGTGTGCAGCTAGAGGTATTAGTCGGCATCTGTGTTGAGCGCTCCCTAGAAATGGTAATTGGGCTTTTAGGCATCCTCAAAGCTGGCGGCGCTTATGTGCCACTAGACCCCGCGTATCCCCAAGAGCGCTTGGCATTCATGTTGTCAGATGCCCAGGTGTCCGTTCTAATCGCTCAGTCGCAGTTGCTAGCAGGACTACCAGAACATCAAGCTCAGGTAGTGTGTCTCGATACCGACTGGCAAGAGATTGCTCAACAAAGTGACGAAAATCTCGTCAGTGTGGCGGTTGCCGATAACTTAGCTTATGTGATCTACACCTCTGGCTCTACTGGTAAACCCAAAGGAGTGCAAATTCCCCACAGTGCTTTGACGAACTTCTTAAATGCCATGCGCTTGACTCTAGGCTTGACTGGGGGAGATACGTTTTTATCAGTCACTACATTATCTTTTGATATTGCTGCACTCGAACTGTACCTACCGTTAGTTATAGGCGATCGCTTAGTGATAGTCAGCCGTGAAGTCGCCACTGACGGCACTCAGTTGTTAGCACAGTTAGTATCCTCCGGCGCAACGGTGATGCAAGCCACTCCTGCCACTTGGCGGCTACTTTTAGCAGCTGGATGGCAGGGTAGATGGAAATTGAAAATTCTTTGTGGTGGTGAAGCCCTCGATCGCTTGCTTGCCAATCAGTTAGTCGCACGCGGTACTGAGGTGTGGAACTTATATGGACCAACAGAAACTACGATCTGGTCATCTGCCCATAAAGTAGAGCCTCAAAATAGTAGCGAACCACACAGCATTGTCGCCATCGGTCGCCCGATTGCTAATACTCAATTTTATGTCCTGGACAATCACCTGCAACCAGTTCCGATCTCAGCTAGAGGCGAACTACACATCGGTGGTGCTGGGTTAGCTCGTGGTTATCTCAACCAGCCACAACTCACAGCCGAGAAATTTATTTCTAACCCCTTTAACAGCGATCCAACTTCCCGACTGTACAAAACTGGAGACTTAGTGCGTTATCGCCCAGATGGCACTCTGGAGTATCAAGAAAGGTGCGATCGCCAAGTGAAGGTGCGCGGCTTCCGCATTGAACTGAGAGAAATTGAGGCGGTGCTGAGTCAATATCCAGGAGTGCGAACAACTGTAGTTGTCGTGCGAGAGGATAAACTTGGTTCTCATCTAGTCGCTTATTTAGTACCAGAGCCAGACGCAGAGCTAGAAAACAGTGCGATCCGTCGCTTTCTGGAGCAGCAGTTGCCTCAGTATATGGTTCCCACAGCGTTTGTCATCTTAGAGGCTTTACCACTAACACCCAACGGCAAAGTAGACCGTCGCGCTTTACCAGCACCCGCTACCACTGAGTTAGAGAAAATTTTTGCCGCACCTCGTACCCCTATTCAAGAGGTACTGGCTGGTATCTGGGTCGATATCTTGGGATTGGCACAAGCACCATCTATCCATGACAACTTCTTTCACTTGGGTGGACATTCACTGCTAGCCACTCAGTTGATTTCCCGTATCCGCTCAGTTTTTCAGGTGGAACTACCGTTGCGCTGGTTGTTTGAGTCGCCGACAGTAGCTCAATTGAGCGATCGCCTTAATCAAGCGATTTCAGCTACACAAAAACTGACAACACCGCCCATTGAGCGAATTTCACAGCAGCAGCTACCTCTTTCCTTTGCTCAACAACGCTTGTGGTTCCTAGATCAATTACAGCCAAATAACGCCGCCTACAACATTGCTGCTGCTGTGCGTCTAGTTGGTTCGCTGAATATTTTTGCCCTAGAACAGAGTCTCAACGAAATTATCCGCCGTCACGCAGTCTTACGCACTACTTTTACAGTCGTAGATGGGCAACCTGTCCAAGTTATTGCCCCAACCTTGACTATAAAGCTGCCTTTAGTAGACCTGCAATTAATGCCAACACAGGAAGCTGAAGTTCTGCGGCTAGCTGCTGCGGAAGCCCAGTTGCCTTTTAACCTAGAACAAGATGCTTTGCTCCGAGGAACGCTACTAAAGCTAGGCGAAGCAGAACATATAGTGTTGTTTACGATGCACCACATCGTCTCTGATGGTTGGTCTACCAGCATCATCACTAAAGAAATATCGGCACTCTACACAGCATTTGCGACCGGAAACCCGTCACCATTGCCAGAACTTGCTATCCAATACGGTGACTTTGCTTACTGGCAGCGTCAGTGGCTACAAGGAGAAGTATTAGAAAATTTACTTTCCTACTGGCAACAACAGCTAGCAGGCGCTTCCACAACATTAGACTTACCCAAAATAGCGAGTAGCCTTTCCTCATCTAATGCCCCAGAGGAAGATCCAGACCAATCCTTTCTCCTGTCTCCTCATCTGTCCCAACAACTCAGAACCCTGAGTAACCAGGAGGGTGTCACCTTATTTATGACCCTACTGGCAATCTTGCAGACATTGCTCTACCGCTATACAAATCAGGATGACATTGTAGTTGGGACTGATGTTGCTAATCGCGATCGCTCGGAAATAGAGCCATTAATCGGTTTTTTTGTCAACCTACTTGTCTTACGCACTCATTTATCTGGCAACCCCAGTTTTCGGGAATTGCTAGCGCGGGTGCGGGAGGTTGCTTTAGGAGCTTATGCTCACCAAGATTTGCCTTTTGCCAAGTTAGTAGAGGTTCTCCAACCAAATCGAACTACGAGCCACACTCCACTATTTCAAGTGTTATTTGTCTTCCAAAATACCCCAACTTCGACTTTGGAATTAACGAACTTAACTCTTAGTCCCGTAGATATAAACACTAGCAAGACAAAGTTTGATTTAGTTCTATTTATTGAAGAAACTCAACAAGGAATTGTTGGCACTTGGCAATACAACACTGACATTTTTCATCCGGCAATTATCAAGCGTATGTCAAATAACTTTGAAACTTTAGCTAACAATGCTGCTGCTCAACCAGACACCAAAATCAACGCTTTAGAGATCCTAACTGAAACTGAAAAAACCAAACAAATTACTCAACAAGAAGCACGAAAACAAGTTAGTTTCCAGCAATTTAAATCTGTTAAACCCAAAACTATCAGCCTACCCCAAGGGCAATTAGTTAAGACAGATTCTTTACAGCAAGGGAAATATTTTCCCTTGTTAATTCAACCTAATTTTGCTCAAATTGACTTAGCTGACTGGGCAAAAAATCATCGCGAATTTATAGAAGCAAACCTACTCAAATACGGAGCAATTCTGTTTCGAGGATTTAATCTCACTACAGTACCTGAGTTTGAAAACTTTGCTCAAGCTATTTGCCCAGAATTATTTGGTGAGTACGGTGACTTACCCAGAGAAGGAATTAGCGGCAAAGTTTATAGTTCTACTCCCTACCCGCCTGACAAAGCGATCTTATTTCATAACGAAAGTTCTCATTTACACCAGTTTCCCCAAAAAATCTGGTTTTTCTGTGTGCAACCAGCACAAAAAGGCGGCGAAACTCCAATTATTGACTGTCGCCAAGTATATCAACGCCTAAATCCTAAGTTACGGGAAAAATTTGAGCAAAAACAATTAATGTATGTCCGCAACTACATTGCAGGTTTAGATGTGAGTTGGCAAGATTTCTTTCATACTACTGATAAAGCAGTAGTTGAAGAATATTGTCGTCAAGCAAAAATAGATTTTGAGTGGCTCGCAGATAATAATCTGAGAACCCGCCAAATTAGACCAGCAGTGTCTAAACATCCGAAAACAGGAGAGCTTGTTTTTTTCAATCAACTGCAATTGCATCACGTATCATGCTTAGAGTCAAATGTGCGGCAATCTCTATTGTCAATGTTTGGGGAAAAGAAATTACCACGTAATGTTTATTACGGCGATGGTTCGGCAATTGAAGACTCAGTAATTGCGGAAATAGAGGCAGTTTATCAAGAATTAACTAGCAGTTTTCTTTGGCAACAAGGTGATATTTTGATGCTGGATAATATGCTGGCTGCTCATGGACGTAACCCTTATGAAGGTTCGCGCAAAATTGTCGTGGCAATGGGCGAAATAATCGCTACTTAAGGGTAGTGGTTAGTCACTACTGTAGGCAACGACTTGTAGACAGGAGATTTATATGATCGATTCGCAGCGTTTCACTAAAATACTGGGCTTCCTCGAAACAATTGACCAGCTAAAGCTGATATATCGATCTGCATATCTTTCAGACCATAGTCGGCACGAGAGCGATGCTGAACATACCTGGCATACGAGCCTGTTTGCTCTCCTTCTTTATCAGGAAATGGAAATTGATGTTGACATTGAGCGTGTGCTGAAATTGATTCTCATCCATGATCTAGTCGAAATCTACGCTGGCGATACGTTTGCATATGACACTGTGGGCAACTATAACCAGAATGCTCGTGAGGAGACTGCTGCAAATCAGCTGTTCGCCTTGCTGCCGGAGGATGTGCAAAAGTTAGTCTATGGTTGGTGGAAAGAATTTGAGATCGCTCCGACACCAGAAGCTCAGTTTGCTAGAGCGATGGATAAGCTACAAGCCTTTGCCCAAAACGTTTTTAGTTCTGGACGGGTATGGCAAGAACACTTTGTGACGGAGGAGATGAGCCGGAGCCGTAATAAGAAGGCTATGGCTTTTGCTCCCGCTTTGGCTGAGGTTTTCGAGGCTTTGTATCAAAGAGCAATCCGTGAGAACTTGTGGGACTCTAAGGGATCTGTTCTCGTAACAGACGAATAATACAAATACACTTCCAGAATTTCAATATCTATGCGAAATCAAACTATTGAAGGGTTTAGGCTCTCCCCACAGCAAAAGCATCTTTGGTTATTACAACAAGATAATTTTGCTTACTATACTCAATGTGCCATTCGTCTTGAAGGTCAAATCAATGCTGAATTATTAAAAGCAGCTTTGGAGAAAGTTGTTGCTCGTCATGAAATTCTGCGGACATCTTTTCAACGGCGACCTGGGATAAAATTTCCTATTCAAGTAATAGGCGAAAGTAGTACGATATTTTGGCAAGATATTAATTTGATCGGTCTATCTACCGAAGAACAATTAGATAAAATTGAGGCACTTTTTGAAGCAGAAAGGCATTTTATTTTTAATTTTCAAGCTTCTCAATTGCGCTTATCTCTACTTAAGCTTTCAGATAAACAGCATATTTTGCTAATTAACCTACCATCGTTATATGCAGATAGTTGGTCACTTAAAAACCTAGTTCAAGAAATTAGTAATGCCTATACTGCTTGCTTAGAAGGCAAGGAATTAACTGATGAACCAGTACAGTATATTCAATTTTCGGAATGGCAGAACGAACTACTAGAAGTAGAAGATGCAGAAGTAGGAAAAGATTTCTGGCAACAAAGCTGGGAGCTACGATCGCTGACTCTGCCTTTTGAGCGTCAACAACGTGAAAAAACAAAGTTTGAACCCGATGTTTATGTAGTAAAAATTGAGCCAGATGTACAGAAACTGGAGGAGATCGCTACTCTACATTCCACTACAATTGATAAATTTTTATTCGCCTGCTGGCAGCTACTAATTGGGCGAATCACAGGGAAATCAGACGTTACCATTACCACTGTTTTCAATGGCAGAAAATATCAGGAATTGCATCAATCACTAGGTCTATTAGCCAAATCCTTGCCTGTCCGTTGTTCCTGGCAAGAGAGCTTGAAATTTACTGAAGTGTTAGCTCAGATTGATGAGAATTGGCACAATATTGACCAATGGCAGGAGTATTTCATTTGGGAAGATCCTGCATTAACAACCAATGTAGATTTCCCGATTAGTTTTGAGTTTGATGAATGGCTAGATAAATATTCTGCTGGCGGGGTTTCTTTTTCCCTTGACAAGCATTACGTTTGCTTTGATCGCTTCAAAGTTAAACTCACTTGCTTGCATCAACCAGAATCGCTCACAACTCAATTACACTACGATCGCGAACTAATTGACAGACAAAGTATTCAGCGATTAGGGGAGCAATTTCAAACCTTAGTAGCAAGTGCGGCTAAAAACCCCGAAGCTACAGTTAATGAATTAGAAATTATTAGCGATCGCCAACGCCAACAAATATTAGCCATCAACAACACTCAAATTGATTATCCGCAAAAGTGTATCCACCATTTATTTGAAGCACAGGTAGAGCAAACACCGCACAATATTGCTGTTGTATTTGAAGACCAACATTTAACCTACCGCGAACTCAACACAAGGGCGAATCAACTAGCTCACTACCTGCAAGATTTGGGAGTTGGTGCAGAAGAACTGGTAGGGATTGATTTAGAGCGATCGCTAGAAATAATCATTGCTATGCTTGGTATTCTTAAAGCTGGCGGAGCATATCTCCCCATAGATCCAGCCTTACCAACAGAGGGTTTAAGCTTCCGGCTACAAGATACTCAAGCACGAGTCCTCTTAACACAACAATCGCTGGTTGAGACAGTCCCCAACTCAGCAACACAAGTAGTGTGCTTGGATCACTCGGAAGTCATTGCTCAGAAAAGTAAGGCGAATCCAACTAGCCAAGTCACAAGTGAGAATTTAGTTTATGTGCTGTTTACTTCCGGTTCTACAGGTGAACCCAAGGGAGTCGCCGTTGAGCATCGACAACTGCTGAATTACCTGTACGGAATTTTAGAGAAACTGAATTTACCAGCAGGTGCTAGCTATGCGACAGTTTCCACCTTTGCCGCAGACTTAGGCAATACTGCGATCTTTCCCGCCTTGTGTACAGGGGGATGCCTCCATATTATCTCCTCAGAACGGGCATCAGATCCAGCAGCACTAGCGGATTACTGCGATCGCCATCCGATCGACTGTCTCAAAATTGTTCCTTCCCACCTCGCCACTTTGCTAGCAAGTTCATCAGCTATTCTCCCCCGCCAGCGCCTAGTTCTTGGTGGTGAAGCCGCTAGTTGGGAGTTGATCCACCAGATCCAACAGCAGTCTCCATGCCAAATTCTCAATCATTACGGACCCACTGAAACCACCGTAGGCGTACTAACTTACTGCGTTGATCAGCTTAGTCATGCAGCAACAGTCCCCCTCGGTCGTCCCCTAGCCAATACCCAAGTCTATGTGCTAGATCAGCAGCTACGCCTCGTACCCATTGGCGTACCAGGTGAATTGTACATCAGTGGCGCTGGATTGGCTCGTGCGTATCTGCATCGACCTGAGCTAACAGCAGAGCGATTCATCAACAACCCTTTTGAAGATGGACCGCGGTTATACAAAACTGGGGACATCGCCCGCTATCTACCGGATGGGAACATTGAGTTTTTGGGACGAGTTGACGATCAGGTAAAAATTCGCGGCTTCCGGGTTGAACTAGGAGAAATTGCAGCATTACTGAATCAACACCCAGGTATACGACAAGCCTCCGCGATCGTGCGAGAGGATGTACCTGGCGACCAACGCCTAGTGGCTTATTTAGTGTTAAATCGGCAGTCAGCACTTGATGTTGGTGCTATACGTAGCTTTCTGCAAACGAAACTGCCTGAGTACATGATTCCCTCAGCCTTTGTGATCCTACAAGCTCTACCACTAACGCCAAACGGTAAGGTAGATCGTAGCTCATTGCCAGCACCTGATCGCACTCATTCTGGACTAGAAGCAGGTTATATAGCACCTCGTACCGCAGCAGAGAAACAACTAACTGAGATTTGGGCAAAAGTCCTTGGACTGAAACAGGTAGGTATTTACGATAACTTCTTTGAATTAGGAGGACATTCTTTACTGCTAACTCAGTTGCTTGTCCAAGTAAGAGACGCTTTTCAGGTGGACTTGTCTTTAAGCAGTTTATTTGCATCGTCTACTGTAGCAGAGCTAGCTGAGAAAATAGAGCTAGCTGGACGGAAAGACACTCAATTTGACAGAGAAACCTCCCTAGATTTGGGTGCTGAAGTTGTCTTAGATCCCACAATTCGCCCCGATACCTTCAGCCTTCAGCCTTCAGCCTCCTGCCTTGATAATGCAATCTTACTGACTGGAGCAACAGGTTTTCTAGGAGCTTTTTTACTCTCCGAACTCCTCCAACAAACTACTGCTGATATTTACTGCTTAGTGCGCTCTCTCAATATCGAATCAGCTAAAAACAAGCTTCAAAGCAGCCTAGAATCTTATCTAGTTTGGCAAGAATCTTTCAGCCACCGGATTATTCCAGTTGTGGGCGATTTATCTCAGCCGCTTTTAGGCCTGTCCCAGGAGCAATTTCACTTCCTAGCCAGTAAAATTGAGGCCATTTATCACAATGGTGCTTGGGTTCATCATACTTCCAGCTACTCTACACTCAAGGCAGCTAATGTGCTGGGAACGCAGGAAATCCTCAGATTAGCCAGTCAAATTAAACTCAAACCAGTGCATTTCATCTCTACTACTAGCGTTTTCTCTAGCTCTAATAGTGCTGAAGGTAAGCTACGAGAACAAGACAGTCTTGAGCATAGTCCGATAGATGCTAATGGCTACGTGCAGAGTAAATGGGTAGCTGAGAAGTTAATTACAATTGCTGGCGATCGCGGACTTCCAGTATCTATTTATAGACCAGGACGCATATCAGGTCATAGTCAAACTGGTGTCTTTAATCAAAATGACTTTTTGTACAGACTAATCATCGGCTGTATCCAACTAGGAGCAGCCCCCGCAGGAAATACCAACTTCGATCTCGTTCCTGTAGACTATGTTAGCCAAGCGATTATCCATTTATCAAAGCAGCAAGAATCTTTAGGAAAAGCCTTTCATTTAGTTAATCCTCGCCCTCTCAATGCCAACGTGCTGATTGACGCGATTCGCTCATTAGGTTATCCAATTGAACGCATTTCCTACGAACAGTGGCGAACAGAACTACTGAATATAGCGAGGAATTTTCCAGAACACCCTTTATATCCACTTGTACCGTTTTTTGCAGCAAGTGACTCTCAACAATCAAACACCAGTGCGAGCCGTAAGCGGCAAGCCAGCGAAGCTGGCATCGCGTTCGACTGTCAAAATACACTTACTGGACTAGCAAATACTGGCATCACTTGTCCGCAAATAAGCGATCGCCTACTGCATACCTATCTTTCCTACCTCATCAACAAAAACTTTCTCAATCCCCCACAGCCACAGCAAATACCTTGCTGATCATCAGGCTTGCGTACATATCCCCCTTTTTAATGGGGGTTGGGGGGATTTCCAAAACCTAAACTCCATCAAATTAATCGAGAGCCAAATTTTATGAACATCAATAAATCTAACTACCAACAACCTACTCAAACTACTGTACTACCCGACACACAATCTCTTCAGCAACAGTATCTAGAAAAATTGATTACACGCCACAACCAGCGCACAAAAACATCAAAACAAATTGCCCAAACCTATCGTCCATTTCTAGCTGATAACAAGAGCTTAGTAGACTTCAATTTTCTCCTCAAAGAAATGTTTTATCCGATTGTTGCTCAACGCTCTTTAGGTTCCAAGATTTGGGATGTTGATGGCAACGAATATATAGATGTCAGCATGGGATTTGGCGTAAATCTCTTTGGTCACAATCCAGCTTTTGTCAAACAAGCTTTAGCAGAGCAACTAGAAAAAGGTATCCAAATCGGTACTCAATCAGAGTTTGTTGGTGAAGTCGCTGAGTTAATTTGTGAACTAACAAAAATGGAGCGGGTAGCCTTTAGCAATACAGGTACAGAAGCAGTAATGACCGCTATCCGCTTGGCGCGAACAGCAACAGGTCGTAATAAAATTGTGATGTTTTCAGGTTCTTATCATGGTCATTTTGATGGAACGTTAGCTAAAGGAAAAATAGCAGATGAAAATTTTAATTCAGTGCCAATTGCTCCCGGAGTGCCACCGAATTTTGTGGCAGATGTTTTAGTATTAGATTATGGTGATGTTAAATCATTAGAGGCGATCGCATATCATAAAAATGAATTAGCTGCTGTTTTGGTCGAACCTGTCCAAAGCCGCAGAATTGAGTTACAACCCAAAGCATTTCTTCAGCAGCTAAGGCAATTAACAAAAGAATTAAAAATAGCATTAATCTTTGATGAAATGGTGAGCGGCTTCCGCATTCATCCAGGCGGAGCGCAGGCATGGTTTGACATTGAAGCCGACATCGCAACTTATGGAAAGATTATTGGTGGTGGAATGCCAATTGGGATTATCGCTGGTAAGGCTATCTACATGGATAGAATTGACGGCGGTATATGGAATTATGGAGATTCATCTTCTCCTCAAGCAGAAAAGACTTTTTTTGCAGGTACTTTCTGCAAACATCCACTAGCTATTGCTGCTGCACGGGCTGTACTTAAGCATTTAAAAACTCAGGGCGCTGCCCTTCAAGAACAGTTGAATCAACATACCTCACAGTTTGTTGAAACTTTAAATACTTACTTTCAAAAAGAAAAATTACCTATTGAAATGGTGAATTTTGGTTCACTTTTTGGCTCTGCATCTTCAGGAACTGCATCAGTAGAAAATTCTCCATCTGTTGGTGGTTTGGACTTGTTATACTATCACCTACTTGATAGAGGAATTATCCTGCGAGGAGATGGAGGATTTTTATCTACAGCTCATACAGAGGAAGATATTGATTATATGGTTTGGGCTGTTAAAGATAGCATAGAGGAACTGCGAGAAGGAGGTTTTCTTGCTTAGTTATTTTGCAACTTAGCTACTTATAAAAATAGTTGCACTTGATAATGAACTAAATCGTTTTCTTTAAATACGCAGACAACTAAAGGCGAAAAATAACTTTAATTTAAGCAGCACAACAGAGCAAATTTCTTTTATTCATTTTGCCTCAGATACTTAATTATAGAACTTCACCTAAATTTACAGGAAACGTTTTATGCCAGTAGAAAATTGCTATTCAGGATATGATACTTTTGCTCGGATAGTTAACGAGTCTTGGGGACCACAAGTTAGTGAATCTGTGTTGCCAGATATAGAACAACTAATACTACAATATCTTCCAGAAAAAGCCCATATTCTTGCTCTTTGTTGTGGAGCAGGGCATTTAGCACAAAAACTTCAAAAAAAAGGGTATCAAGTAACTGGAATTGATAACTCAGCAGAGATGCTACGTTATGCCCGCGAAAACGCAACTGATAGTGAATTTATTTTTGATGACGCACGGTTTTTTAAATTGCTATCTACTTTTCATGCAGTTGTTTCAACAAATTATGGTCTCAACCATGTTATAAAACTTGAAGAATTGCTTTGTGTATTTCAAAATGTATATGAGTCATTGTTAGCAAATGGCTTATTTATGTTTGACTTAAGTTTGGAACAACGGTATCAGTCAAGTTGGAATAATTCTATGCTTGGCGATATCAAAGATGACTATGCTTGGGCATTAAAACGGAGTTATGATTTAGAAGAGAAAATAGGTGAAATTAATATTACTATATTTCAATTAATGAATAAAAACTGGCAGCGTTTAGACAACACTTGGCTGGTAAGAGGCTATTCCAACGAAGAAGTTTTATTAGCTCTAAAAAAGGTAGGTTTTGGAGAAATTAATGTTTACAATACAGAACATGATTTTGCAGAAACTGGAGAAGCTGGTACAGTTTAATTTGTCTGTCATAAATAGCAAAATATGTAACTATAAATGAAGATGTTTTTGGAGAAATGTATTAGGAGTTGAAATTTTAGTATTATGAATTTATAGAAGTTACAGCAAATACTTAGAGAAAGGAAAACATAGTTATGGGATAAAAAACTATAAATTTTATTAGAAAGAAAGCCGAGAGCAGCGAAGGATATAGCCAGATGTTTGCTTTATTCAACATGGCTTATAAAGTATTAATGCAAGACAACCAGTGTTTTTATTTAGGTTTGCTTGATGTTTTCAGATGTAATTTTTTAAAGGATAAATATGTCTGATTTCCTTGAATTGTGCCAATCAAAACTAATGAATTAAAAGGAGCTAAAAATGAATCAAGATGATAAAGAAGACACGACAATTTACAAAGTTGTAGTGAATCATGAAGAGCAATATTCTATCTGGTCAGCCCATCAAGAGAACCCCTTGGGTTGGAAGGACGTAGGCAAAAGCGGTCCCAAATCAGAATGCCTAGCCTATATCAAAGAAGTATGGACTGACATGAGACCTCTCAGTCTGCGGCAGCAAATGGAGGCATCTGCTCGGATTTAGGGATCTTGGTATTGCTACAACAAATGACAACCACACAAACTTACTCCTGGGTTGTATGCCCCAAACCTAATCCTCAGGCGAATTTGCGTCTGTTCTGCTTTCCTTATGCAGGTGGTGGGGCGGCGAGCTTTCGCAGGTGGTCAGATGACCTACCGACAACTATCGAGGTTTGTCCCGTCGAACTCCCAGGACGCGGATGGGGAATCAGATTAACTCCATTTACTAGAGTTTTGCCTCTTGTCCAGGCGATCGCTCAAGCCCTGCTGCCATACTTGGACAAACCGTTTGCCTTTTTCGGTCACAGCATGGGAGCCTTAGTCAGCTTTGAGCTTACCCGTCTCCTCCGGAGAAAGTATGGTCTACTACCATTGCACCTTTTTGTATCCGGTCGCCGTGCGCCTCAGATTCCTAATTTAGAACCACCTATCCACACCCTGCCAGAACCTGCGTTTCTGGAGGAACTGCGCCGTCTCAACGGTACGCCTCAGGCGGTACTAGAAAACGCAGAACTCATGCAACTGCTCATTCCTATTCTCAAAGCGGATTTTGCAGTTAATGAGACCTACGTTTATACTAACGAGCCTGCACTTGAGTGTCCGATGACAACATTTGGTGGCTTGCAGGATGTAGAGGTGAGCTATGATCACCTGGAAGCTTGGGCTAACCAGACGAGTGCTTCCTTTTCATTACAGCTGCTTCCTGGCAACCATTTCTTTTTGCACTCCGCCCAGTCGCTGCTGCTGCAAAGTCTTGCCCAAGAGCTACATCAGCTAGCGCAGGCACAATCACTGGCAAACAGCATCTATGACTGCTACTGATGTGTGGTCTTCCCCTCCTAAAACTCTCAAATTGCACAGGGATGAGGTTCATGTTTGGCGTGCTTCTCTAGACCTACAGGCATCTAGTATCCAGAGTTTACTGCGGACTCTCTGTGTAGAAGAACAGCAAAGGGCTGAACGTTATCACTTTCCGAAAGACCGCGATCGCTTCATTGTTGCTCGTGGTCTACTCAGAGCGATTCTCAGCTTTTACTTATGCAAGAAACCCAGTTCTTTGCAATTTGTTTACAACCAGTATGGCAAGCCAGCACTGAGCGAAGCCTATAACAGAGAGCCACTTTGCTTTAACTTGTCTCACTCGCATGAACTTGCTCTCTACGCAGTAACTCAAAATCGCAATCTTGGTGTTGACCTTGAATACATCCGCACTGGTTTTCCCTGTGAAGAAATTGCTGAACGATTCTTTTCGCCCCAAGAGAATGCTGTATTGCGTACACTTCCCCTAGATATGAAGCACAAGGCATTTTTCACTTGCTGGACTCGCAAGGAAGCATATATCAAGGCAACGGGTAAGGGTCTTTCACTCCCCTTAAACCAATTTGATGTTTCTGTGATCCCAAAAGAACCAGCAATGCTGTTGAGTATCGGCGGAAATCACCAAGCAGCTTGCCGTTGGTCGCTACAGGAGTTAATCCCTGACCCTGACTATGTAGCGGCTCTTGCTGTAGAAGGCGGTGGTTGGCAGCTCAAATGTTGGCAGTGGGTCACTGAGTAAATAACAAGCTTCACTACAAATCTGCTGAAAACGTAATGTTCTCTACTGAATTACCTTTAGCTCGTCTGAAAAGGCGATCGCTCCTACTTTTTGGGTTGCTACTAAGTTTTACCTTTGCTTTGCTCGTCGGCATCTCTAGCCCTGCTGCTGTCAAAAGCACGGAAATTCTCTGGGATACCTATGGTGTTCCTCACGTCTACGCCAAAGACTCTAAAAGTTTGTTTCAAGCTTTTGGTTGGGCGCAGATGCAAAGTCATGGCAATTTGCTATTACGTCTCTATGGTCAGGCACGCGGACAGGCAGCAGAATATTGGGGTAAAGATTACCTAGAATCTGATCGCTGGGTGCGAACAATGGGCATTCCGACACGCGCTCAGGAATGGTACAAAGCTCAGAGTCCAAGCTTTCGTAGCTATCTAGATGCGTTTGCGGCGGGAATTAATCGCTATGCCCAAGAACATCCAGATTTAATTGATGATCAAGTGAAGGTAGTTCTACCAATTACAGCAGTAGATGTTTTAGCACACGGGCAGCGCGTACTGAATTTCACGTTTATCGTTGACCCCCAGCAAGTGGCGGGAGTGAGTAAGGAAGCGCACTCTCCAGGTTCAAATGGTTGGGCGATCGCACCTACTCGTTCTGCTAGTGGCAAAACCTTACTATTAGCAAATCCCCACCTCTACTGGTCGGATCTGTTTCTCTGGTATGAAGCGCAATTAACTGCACCCGGAATTGATGCCTATGGCGCTACCCTGGTTGGTACTCCGGTTCTAGAAATAGCCTTTAATGACTTTCTCGGTTGGACTCACACTGTTAATACCCATGATGGCTGGGATGCTTACGAACTCAAACTGGCAAAAGGCGGCTATCGCTGGGATGGTCAAATTAAAGCTTTTGAAACTCAAAAGCAAATTCTGAAGGTCAAGCAGGCGGATGGTACACTGCGGGAAGAACCTCTAGTGGTGCGGCGCTCGATTCACGGTCCCATAGTATCGCAGCAAGATAATACAGCGATCGCGATTCGGGTAGTGGGGCTTGACCAGCCAAGGGGGTTAGAACAGTGGTGGGATATGGCACGGGCAACTGCATTCAACCAGTTTGAAACTGCACTCAAGCGCTTGCAAATCCCCATGTTCACGGTTATCTATGCCGATCGCCAAGGGCATATTATGCACTTGTTTAACGGTCAAGTTCCCGTTCGCTCCCAGGGGAACTTTGAAGACTGGACAGACACAATTCCGGGTGATACTTCTAAAACATTGTGGACAAAGACCCATCCTTATCAGGATCTGCCGCGTGTCCTTGACCCTCCTAGCGGCTGGTTACAGAACGCCAACGACCCACCTTGGACAACAACTGTACCGTTAGCTCTCAATCCCTCAGATTACCCTACTTATATGGCTCCGCGTGACTCAATGAATTTCCGCGCCCAACGAGCCGCGCAGATGCTAAGTAAAGACGCAAAAATCTCTTTTGACGAGCTGGTCAAGTACAAATATTCCACGCGCATGGAACTGGCAGATCGGCTTTTGGATGATTTAATTCCCCTAGCACGCAAGGGAAGCCCCTTGACTCGTAGATCTGCCGATGTGTTAGCAAAGTGGGATCGGCAGACTAACCCCGATAGCCGAGGGGCAGTGCTGTTTGCTGCTTGGGCGGAAGCTGTAGATTTAACCCACATTTTTGCGACTGATTGGAATCCCGCAGCACCGCTAACAACACCGGATGGTATCGCTGATCCGGCAAAAGCGATCGCCGCCTTGGAAACCGCCGCTACCAAAGTTGAAGCAGCCTACGGTGATTTGGATGTTGAGTGGGGCAAGGTTTTTCGCATTCATTACGGAGATGTAGATTTGCCTGCCAATGGAGCTGAAGACCCGCTCGGTGTTTTTCGTTCTCTCTGGTTTGCACCAACCGCAGAGGGACGTTTTCAAACCATCGGTGGCGATTCTTTCGTTGCCGCAGTTGAGTTCTCTAATCCTGTGAAGGCAAAGGTGCTTACTAGCTACGGTAATTCAACTCAGCCAAACTCA
This sequence comes from Gloeocapsa sp. UFS-A4-WI-NPMV-4B04, assembly GCA_019359535.1. GTDB lineage: Bacteria > Cyanobacteriota > Cyanobacteriia > Cyanobacteriales > Chroococcidiopsidaceae > JAHHHE01. Next base: position 26,810 of record JAHHHE010000001.1, on the reverse strand, counting down.
CCTCATCAAACCGATCAATTGAAACTGTTTGCCAATCAAAAGTTGAGAGATGTCTGGCGATCGCGCCAGGAAATCTCCGCCCATCTAGCTGCACGCCAGAAATTCTAATTTTGGTAGTCATCGCTGCGTTTCTACTTGCTTTAATTGGCTCTTTTTACGACCGACGGGAATACACATTGGTGTGCCTGCTACGGGATCTTTGACAATCCGACATTCCAACATAAACAATTGGCGGATCATTTCTTCAGTCATCACCTCGTCAGGCTTACCAGAAGCAACAATGCGACCAGCAGCGATCGCTACTAGATAATCGGCATAGCGGCAAGCCTGATTTAAATCATGCAACACCATGATTATTGTTCGCCCCTGACTCTGGTTCAAGTCGTAGAGAAGATCTAGCACTTCTATCTGGTGCGCCAAATCCAAAAAGGTAGTGGGTTCATCAAGGAGCAAAATTTGGGTGTCTTGAGCCAGTGCCATAGCAATCCAGGCTCGCTGCCGTTGTCCTCCAGAAAGGTTTTCTAGAGGACGATTTGCTAGATCTATCATGTCTGTTGTTATCAATGCCTGGTTCGTGAGCCGCTCATCCTCCGGCGACCACTGCTGTAACCAGCCTTGATGGGGATAGCGACCTTGAGCTACCAGTTCACGCACAGTTAATCCTTCCGGAGCCACAGGACCTTGGGGAAGAATACCCAAATGCTTTGCCACTTCTTTAGTGGATAACTTAAAAATAGATTTACCATCTAGGTAAACCGTACCTGAATGAGGCTTTAATAATCGAGCTAACCCTCGTAGCAGCGTTGATTTACCGCAACCGTTCGCTCCTACCAAGACTGTGATCTGCCCTGCTGGGATCGCAAGATTTAGTTCCGAAATCACACAAGCTCCGTCATAAGCCAGCGTCAGCTTGCGGGTAGTCAAGTTGCTTGGAGTTTTATCTGCATTCATTGGTTACGGTTTTGGTAAAGCAGGTAAAGAAAATAAGGAGCGCCAATAATCGCGGTCACAATACCACAGGGAAGTTCAATCGGTGCAAACAGCATCTTTGCCAACAAATCTGCCGACACTACTATCATGCCTCCGGTCAAAGCAGCTGTGGGTAGCAGTCCTTCGTGGGTAGGACCGACTAATTGTCGCGCTAAGTGCGGGGCAATTAACCCCACAAAGCCAATACTGCCTGCGGTAGCGACAGAGGCTGCTGCTAAGGCGACGCTGATTAATAGTAGTAAAGTCCGCTTTTGCTCCACGTGGCTACCTAGCCCTTGTGCCACGTCATCTCCCAGGTTAAGTGCATTCAAATCGCGGCATAACACGAAAGCTAGGGGTAGGAAAACTGCGAGCCAAGGCAATAAAGACCAAACATGATGCCAACTGCGTCCATAAACACTACCTGTCAACCAGATCAAAGCTTGAGAGACGTTATTAATCTCCCCAAACGTCACAAGCACAGTAGTTAGAGCAGTGGCAATCGAGGTAATACCAATCCCTATTAAAATCAGACGCATTGGTGAACTTCCCTGATTCCAAGCTAACCAATAAATCAGAACTGTGACTACCAAAGCTCCCCCAAAAGCAGCAAAGGGAAGTGTGAATAGAGCGATCGCTGGAAACAGCACAATCAACGTCACAGCAGCAAGACTTGCCCCGGCGGTCACACCAATAATGCCTGGATCAGCCAGGGGATTGCGAGTCAATCCTTGGAGAATGGCTCCCGAGGTCGCCAACCCCATACCAACTAACAAAGCGACTAAAACGCGGGGTAGACGTAGCGTATTAACTACTAGAGAGTAGCCTTGATCAGTTTCAATCCCTCCTAAAGTTTTCAGCACGTCTAACGGCGGAATAGTGTACTCGCCATACCCAACGTTCATCAGCATGGCAGCGAAGGTGAGCAGTGCCAAAATCAATAAAATCGGTGGTACGCGGCGGTCAAGCCGAAAGGAGATGGTATCTCGGGGACGAATCACAACCCAGGGTTTCATTTGTGTACCCGCCGCCGAGCTAGATAAATAAAGAAAGGTGCGCCGACTAGGGCAGTCATAATCCCTACAGGTAATTCTTGCGGCTGAATAATTAAACGCGCACTGATATCAGCCAACAGTAATAAAATAGCTCCGGCTAGAGCCGCATAGGGAAGAATCCAGCGATAATCTACACCTACTAAAAAGCGAACCACGTGGGGAACAACTAGACCAATAAAGCCAATTGGACCTGCCACAGCTACGGAACTACCCGACAGCAAAACGATACTCACCGCCGCTAGCACTTTAACTAATGCCGTTTGCTGTCCCAAGCCTTTTGCCACATCTTCTCCCAAAGCTAAGGTTGTTAGTTGTTTACTAAGGATAAGTGCTAGAAGCAATCCAACGGCGATGTAAGGCAAGACCTGTAACAATAGGTTGAAGTCTCGACCAGCAACCGAACCAGCTAGCCAGAACCGAACTTCCTCCAGAGTGCGCTGATTAAGCACTAAAATTCCCAAGGTTAGTGAAAATAAAAACTCTGTTAGTGCTGCACCAGCAACGGTGAGTTTCAAAGGCGTTAAGCCATTGCGACCCAAAGAACCCAACAGATAAACGATCAAAGCAGCTATCCCGGCTCCCATAAAAGCACCAGCGTAGACTGATAAGGAAGTGTCATTGAAGAAACATACCACCATAACTACTGCCAAAGCTGCGCCAGCATCAATACCCAGAATTTCAGGAGCCGCTAGCGGATTATGGGTAAGTCCCTGCATAATTGCCCCTGCAACTGCCAAAGCAGCGCCCACCGTCAGACAGACCAGAGTACGGGGTAGGCGCACTGTGCGGACAATCAGGTGTTCGCTAGAACCATTAAAATGAGTAAATGCTGCGTAGATGGTCTGTAAAGGTATCTCGATCGCACCCAAAGCGATGCTGGCGAGTGAGCAAACTAAGAGCAAGAGTAGCCCTAAGACTAAGCCTACTAGCAGTCTAGAGCGGGACCCAAACCAATTGATTTTTCGTGGCACAGATCTGAGTGACAAAGGTAGCCATTCCTACATAATTTGCTGTTAGCTATTTTTGAGCAGATTTTGAGCCTGATTAATGATGAGTTTAGCGGCGATCAGTCCACAAATATTGCTCCAAAGATTATAATCCACGAAATACATCCGCTGTTTTCAACTGCTTGCATTGTCTAGGCAAGTAGACAAAAATGCGGCTTATTCTCAAGCTATTGAGTAACTTAAAGCTGAAGAAGAGTTGCACTAAAACGTAGAACTACGCCAGAAAAAGTATCTCAATAATATTATTGAGCTTTCTGCATCGGGGAATAAAACAATTAGTCAAACCTGGCATGGGATGCGGCTCATTCAATTCTGCAAGGCGAACGTTGAAGGGATATGAAATAATAGACCTCTTGCGTGAATCATGAAGGGAGGGAAAGTTCACAGTTAAGAATCGCTGCAATTCCTTTTAAACGTAAGCAGAAACGCTTACGGCGGTTACGATAGCGTTCAGCAAAAATGCGAAAAATCTTTAAACGGCGATTGACGTTTTCAGCTACTACCCGCAATTGGGCTAACAAACGGTTATGTTGACGTTCAAATTAATCAACTTTTGCCTGACGCGGCTGTTGGTGTGCAACTGCTAGAATGCAATTTGGCAATGCCCTGATATCCTTTGTGCGTTAAACATAATTGCTCCAGCAAAACATCGGTATTCGATGTTGTTTAAACAAGCGATACATGATGTACTCGCCGTTCTATTTACGCCTATTATTTTTGTAAATTAAAACATTTTATTTTATAAAAATGAATTTAAGTTAGCCTGCTCAAGCACTAATATACATTATTTCAAAAAGAGCCAAAAAAAGAAATAGATGGATAATTTTAACGATTAGTAGTAATCAATTAGCGGAATTTTAGCTTAAATGTAGAATAAGATAATTGCATAATTTGAGTTAAATTTATTTAAAATTGATTCATAGCTTTATAACAAGCAACTATCTCAATAATTTAGCTTAATCGTATAATTAAATACGGTTGCCCTACTTCTTAAATACTAATAGGAGAATTATCAATGAGCGTAACAAAAAAAATAGCGGTTGTAACTGGTGGTAATCGCGGCATAGGATTTGAAACTTGTCGGCAATTAGCAAAACAAGAAATTCAGGTCATTCTTACTAGCCGCGAGTCAGCAAAGGGAAAAGCGGCGGCTGAAAAATTGCAAGCTGAAGGATTAGATGTCAGCTATTACTCGCTTGATGTTACTGATGCTGATAGTGTCCAGCGTCTTGCTCAATTTATCAAAAATGAGTATGGACAACTAGATATTTTGATAAACAATGCTGGAGTATTACTAGATTCTTCAGATAGCGTTTTAAATACTAAAATTGACACCTTGCATCAAACAATAGACACAAATTTATATGGCCCTTTCCTACTTTGTCAGGCTTTAATTCCATTGATGGAAAATCATAAATATGGACGAATTGTCAATGTATCTTCCGGTGCAGGGCAATTATCTGATATGAATAGCGGTTATCCTAGCTATCGGATTTCTAAAACAGCCCTGAATGCCCTAACCCGAATTCTTGGTAATGAGTTAAAAGGTACAAATATATTAATAAATTCTGTCTGCCCTGGCTGGGTGAAAACTGATATGGGTGGTGCTAATGCGTCTAGAACTCCAGCGCAAGGAGCAGATACAATTGTGTGGTTAGCGACATTGCCTGATAACGGGCCTACAAGCGGTTTCTTCCGCGATCGCCAGCCAATTCCTTGGTAACTGTTAATTTTTATATCTCCTTATCAACCGCAGTAGCTTGACTATTGCGGTTTTTGCGCTCAATTTAGTATTTTTAAACTTATTGCAACTCATAATCATATTGACTATGATTTAGGAGTGGGGGAACTCCTGATAACGCACCCCATAAGGAATAAAACATGAACAGATTAAAAGGCAAGTATGCATTGATTACAGGGGCTTCCCTGGGATTAGGGCGGCAACTTGCGATCGCGTTTGCAAGTGAAGGAGTGGCGGGGATAGCGATCGTTGCGCGTGGTGTTGAGGCTCTTAATGAGGTACGCGAGAGACTATATGAAGTTGCACCAAATACTCAAGTTCTGGTAGTTAGCGCTGATTTAACCCGACAAGAAGATCTCGAGCGCGTAGTGGCTACAACACTAAATGAATTTAATGGTCATCTCGACGTATTGGTAAATAATGCATCAGCGATTGGCCCTTCTCCAATGCCATTTCTACTTGACTACCCGCTTGAAGATTTCCGCAATGTGATCAACACAAATTTAGTAGCGCCATTTCTGCTAATTAAGAAAGCACTGCCAGCAATGATTGAGAATGGCGGCTCGATTATCAATGTTACAAGTGATGCTGGGATAAATGGTTATCCTGGCTGGGGAGCATATGGTATCTCCAAGTTTGGGATTGAGGGGATGTCGCAGACATGGGCAGCAGAACTAAATGATAGTGGTGTGCGAGTTAACTGGGTTGATCCAGGCGACATGAATACCGCGATGCACCGTGCAGCCGAACCTGATGAAGATCCCAACCAGTGGGCTAATCCAGCAGATGTCACAGAAGTTTTCATTTATCTTGCTGCGGATGAATCCCAAAATGTGCATGGGCAAAGATTTCAGGCTCAAGAAGAAAACTGGGGACAAGAAACACTGCGATCGCTTGCTGTAACTCAATAAAGCTACCAGATGAGAAAATTGAGTTCATCTTGACACTGTACGCCAAAATCAGATGATTGTAATTGAAACACCGCGCCTCATCCTGCGCCACATAACAAATGACGATGTAAATGACTTAGCGACAATTTTTGCTGATCCTGTCGTGATGAAGTTTTGGCCCAGCACCCGCACATATCAAGAAACAAAACAAACTTGCGATCGGATACTCAGCTGCTATGAAGAGTATGGTTTCGGCTTGTGGGCAACAATTTACAAGGCTGATAATAACTTAATTGGTCGCTGTGGGCTAATACCTCAATTGGTGGATGGACAGAAAGAAGTCGAAGTTGGCTACTTACTCGCCAAGGAATATTGGGGGCGTGGTTTGGCAACAGAAGCTGCGATCGCAATCAAAAATTATGGCTTTCAGCAACTTAATTTCAATCGCCTGATATCGCTCATAGTCCCTGAAAACATAGCATCTCAGAAAGTAGCGATGAAAAATGGCATGAAATACGAAAAAGATACAACTCATGCTGGTATCCAACATCGCGTCTATGCGATTCATAAAAACAAAATAGTGTAATATGTCTACTCCTTTTTCCTTCACACTCCCTGTTGAACTTTCAGCTAAAGAGCCAGCTGAACGCAGAGGCATTGCCCGTGACAAGGTGCGGTTAATGGCTATCAACCGTGATACTTATCGAGTTGAGCATTCACGTTTTGATAACTTAGGTGATTTTCTCCGCCCTGGTGACTTGCTGGTTTTTAATACAAGTCGCACGCTTCCGGCTGTATTGAGTGGCTGCGAGTTGAGGCAAGGACAATGTATAGAAATTCGCCTAGCGCAGCATCTAGGTGATGATTCTTGGCTAGCACTGCTTTTGTGTCAGCAAGGTAATCCTTTCGCCTGTGGGCTACAAAGCGGTATGCAGCTAGATTTTGGTCAGGGGCTGATGGGTACAGTTGGCGATCGCGATTCCAATATTCCCCGACTTTGGCAGATCCGCTTTTCAAAATCGGGAACTGATTTGATGGACTTGCTCTACCGTTTGGGAAAACCAATCCGCTATGAGTATGTATCAGCACCTTGGGACTTAGACTACTACCAGACTGTCTATGCGAGAGAACCAGGATCAGCAGAAATGCCCTCAGCAGGTCGCGCATTCACCTGGAAACTACTTTTTGACTTGAAACGGCGTGGCGTTGAGACGGCTTACATAGTGCTGCATACGGGTCTTTCCTCGTATATGGATGATGAATTAGATCAGCAACACCCCGCTTCAGAGGAGGAATACTTTATCAGTGAGACAGCCGCCGAGAAGATTAACTCCATACATGAGCAAGGGGGACGAGTTATTGCTGTGGGAACTACGGTAGTACGGGCATTAGAATCAGTTGCGGATAATTCTGGCAAGGTTCAGCCAGGGCATGGTTACACGCGATTACACATTACTTCTGGGCATACGCTTAGAAGCGTGGATGGTTTGCTGACAGGTTTACATGAACCGGAGGCTAGCCACCTTGATTTACTTACCGCCTTTTTACCAGCCGCAGAGATTAAATCAGCTTATCAAAAAGCTGTACAGCAACGTTATTTGTGGCACGAATTTGGAGATTTGAACTTTATTTTGTAAGTAAAATGCGTAGACGCGCAGCTTACTCTACACTCAAAAACTCTAGGTAGTTATTGCTTAGTTCCTTGACTGCCAAATCATAAAACTGCTTCCCGTGTTCAGGCGTAGCCAAAGCAGGGTTAGATCCCATCCGCCCATCTGGGTAGCGCTGTCGGAAATCAACCGCCCCATAAATTCTATGTCCAGATGCAACTTCAGGCGATAGCGGTGCTTGTTTAATTGCTTGTGGATAGACGTACTGAGTTACAGCTACTTCACTAGGAGTCGCGTGAGAGCCTTCTTGATTGCCGTATAACTCTTTTGCTAATTGGTAAACAGAACCACACATAAACCAGTTACCCACTACACATTGTACTTGTTGGGCATGGGGAATGTTGAGGTCGCCAATATGGGCGTATGTTTCGGCAAAAGCTGCCTTGAGGGTGGCTATGTTGCCGCCGTGACCATTAATAAAGAAAAACTTGGTAAATCCTGCCCTAGTTAAACAAGTAACGTAGTCTTTGATTAGCAGAATCATTGTGCTAGGCCGCAGACTAATCGTACCAGGAAAGGCGGTGTGGTGCAGCGCCATACCAACATTAATTGTAGGCGCAACGATCGCCCCTGTTGCTTCTCCTACACCATGCGCGATCGCTCCAGCACAAATCGCATCTGTGCCAATCAACCCAGTTGGTCCATGTTGCTCTGTTGAACCAATTGGCAGAATAATCCCCTGAGATTTCTCTAAATAAGCTTCTACTTCAGGCCAGGTACTTAAGTACAATAACATTTTCAATTATTTTTTGTCTAAATAGGAAATAATTTACCAGCTGAATTTTAGCGAAATAGATCTACTCCTGTGATTTTATCTCACTTATAAACAATAAACATGATTATGACATAAATTTTGTTCTTTATATCATTTAATGAATTAACTATAACCTGCTTAAGTTACAAGTAGTTAATTTGAAAAAATTTAATTTTAAAAACGAATTAATTAGGTAAAAATAAGATAAAATACAAAATTAGAATTACCCCCTTTAGCGCTCGATGAAACTTGATATTGTTGCTCTTTTCTCAGGTTGCGGAGGACTTGATTTAGGTTTTACCCAAGCAGGTTTCAATGTTATATGGGCAAATGAATTTGATAAAGATATATGGGAAACTTATGAAAACAATCATCCTCATACTTTTTTAGATAAAAGAGATATTAGAAAAATTTATTCTACAGAAATACCAGATTGTATTGGCATTATTGGTGGCCCTCCTTGCCAAAGCTGGAGTGAAGCTGGTAAACAAAAGGGTATGAACGATGAACGCGGTCAACTTTTTTTAGACTACATTCGACTTCTTAAAGATAAACAGCCTCTATTTTTTTTAGCTGAAAATGTTTCTGGAATGTTTCATACAAAGCATAAAAGAGCAATAGATAATATAATTAGTGCTTTTGAGGAAGCTGGCTACAACGTTTCTTATAAATTGCTTAATGCCAAGTATTACAATGTGCCACAAGATAGGAAACGGGTTATTTTTGTTGGTTATCGTTTTGACTTAAAAAACAAATTTAATTTTGATTGCCTTACTCTTACGCTTCCCGTTCTTACTTTGAAGCAAGCAATAGGAAATTTACAAGATTCAGCTTTACCAGCTATTCAAAAAAATAAAATAAATCTAGTTTGTTCTGTTCCTAATCATGAATATATCCAAGGAGGTTTTTCTAGTATTTATATGTCTAGAAATCGAGTTCGGCTTTGGGATGAACCATCTTTTACAATCCAAGCAGGAGGACGACACGCTCCTATCCATCCACAAGCAAATAAAATGATTCACATTGGCAAGGATAAATGGATTTTCGATCCAAACTCACTGCATCCTTACAGAAGGTTATCTGTACGAGAATGTGCTAGAATTCAAACTTTTCCTGACAATTTTATTTTCTACTATAAAGAATTATCTTCCGCTTACAAAATGATTGGTAATGCTGTACCTGTCAATCTTGCCTATGCTGTAGCACAAGCTATCAAGGTAGATATACTCAAACTTCAATGTAAAGAGGTAAAAGATTTACCATTGCAACTAAGTTTTAATTTTAATCAAGTTTAACTAAATGCTTTTAATGTAAAATATATGGCAAATCTTCTGCAAGCAATTCATGTAGCTATTAATAACCACGTTGTAGATGTAGCAAGCTTTTATCGTAGTAGAAATAGAATTAATGCTGTTGGCGATGCTTTAGAACTTTTTGTTAAAGATATTTTTGCTAATGCGTTAAATGAAACTAACGAAATAAAAAAGAATGATATTTATGAACAAGCATTTTCGTATCTTGGTAATGCAAATAACCCTCCTGACTTAATGTTAATTAACGGAGGAGATGCAATAGAAGTAAAAAAAATTGAGTCAGAGAACAGTCAAATTGCCCTAAATAGTTCTTATCCTTCAGCAAAACTGTTTTCTGATAGTCCTATGATTACATCTACCTGTCGTGAATGTGAAAGTTGGGAAGAGAGAGATATAATTTACACAATTGGTTCTATTAATAATAGAAGTAATAAGTTAACTTTGTTGTGGTTTGTCTATGGCGATTGTTATGCTGCTAGTAGAGAAGTTTATGAAAAGATTAGAACTACAATAGCTAATGGAATTATTGCAATACCAGGAGTTGATTTTAGTCAAACAAATGAACTAGGTCGAGTCAATAAAATAGATCCTCTAGGTATAACTAATTTAAGAATTAGAGGTATATGGAATATAGAGCATCCAAATAAAGTTTATAATTATCTTAATATTAATTATCAGCCGCATAAAACAATGAGGTTATTTGCTCTTATGCGAGAAAGTAAATATCAATCTTTTTCGCTAGAAGATAGACAAAGACTAGAAGCTTCAGTTAACTCTAATTTTAAGATTGAAAACATAAAAATTAAATCACCTGATAATCCTGTTAAACAAGTTCCTGCAAAACTGCTTAGTTATCAAATCTGAAATTTAAAGATTATTTAGGTTATCTGCTAATGTACTATGTCATGAATACTTATAACAAAATTATCGCTGCTCCAAGAGAGTCATTCATAATTTATTATGAATTGGAGCAGCTCATAAAAACTAATTAAAGAAGTGTGATTGCTGCTCCTAAATACAATCTAGCAGTTGGGTCTTGATTTATTATATTAACTAGTTAGAGTGATCCAAGCATGATCTCTTCTAAACTTAAACAAGTATTGGTTCTGGTAGTGCGCCTTGCATTTTCCCTAAAGCATCAATTAGCGTTTCCAGTTGTTGATTAGCACTTAGCACACCTAAGCCTCGGACTATTACCTTACCAGGCGCAAAGACATAACGCGATCGCATATGTTCTGGTAAATTCGCCACCAATAAACTCCAGGCGGGTTCTTCCATTGGAGTTTCTAAAGCAATGTGCTGTTTAGCTTCTACTTTGATGCGACTAAATCCTAGTTTTTTAGCTAGCTGTTTGAGATTCATCACTCGTAGGAGTTGATTCGCTGCAACAGGAATCGGGCCATAGCGATCGCTCCATTCTGCGGCAATTTGAGCTAATTCGTCCTTCGATTTAGCAGCGACAACAGCGCGATAAGCACTCATTTTTTGATCTAAATCTTGAATATAATCAGCCGGAATAAAAGCAGTAAGATTAAGGTCAATTTGAGTATCATCAACAGTAGGAATTTCCTGACCCCGAATTTCTCTTATTGCTTCTTCCAACATTTCCATGTACAGATCAAAGCCAATTACATCCATCTGACCAGATTGTTCTGCCCCTAGCAAGTTGCCCACACCCCTGATTTCCATATCCCGCATTGCTAGTTGATATCCAGATCCCAGTTGAGTAAATTCTTGAATTGCTCGTAAACGCTGCCGCGCCGCATCTGATAAAGCTCTCTGCTTGGGATAAAATAGCCATGCGTGAGCTTGAATTCCTGCCCTACCGACTCGACCACGCAACTGATACAGCTGAGATAAACCGAATTTGTGCGAGTCCTCAATCAAAATGGTATTGACGCGGGGAATATCCAGACCAGATTCAATAATCGTAGTACAGACAAGGATATCGGCATCGCCGTTACTGAAGGTGAGCATCGTTGATTCTAACTCTCCTTCATTCATTTGACCGTGTGCGATCGCAAGTCTTCCTGCTGGGATCATTTCCCGCAATTTTGTTGCCGTTTCTTCAATTCCTTCTACTCTTGGTACAACATAAAACACCTGACCGCCGCGATCAATTTCCTGGCGAATTGCACTGCGGATCGTTTCTGAATCATAAGGAGATAAATGAGTTTTAATTGGTCGTCGTGATGGAGGTGGAGTAGTAATTAAACTCATTTCTCGAATCCCCGACAGTGACATATACAAAGTGCGCGGAATCGGAGTTGCGCTGAGGGTTAAGACATCTACTTGAGTTCTGAGAGATTTAATTTTCTCTTTCTGGTTAACACCAAATCGCTGTTCTTCGTCTACTACCAGCATTCCCAAATCGCGGAAAGTAACACCCTTGCCTAATAACTGATGTGTACCGACAACGATATCTAGTTCGCCAGTTGCTAGTCGGCGTTGGATATCGCGGCGTTCTTCAGCGCTACGGAAGCGGTTAAGTAACCCTACCTGAATTGGATAAGGAGCAAAGCGTTCTTGCAGAGTGTGGTAGTGCTGCTGGGTCAGGATTGTAGTAGGAGCAAGTAGGGCGACTTGTTTACCAGCAGTAACGGCTTTAAATATTGCTCGAATTGCGACTTCGGTTTTACCGAAACCGACATCACCACATACCAGCCGATCCATCGCGCGATCGCTTTCCATATCCCGCTTGACATCTTGCACTGCCTTTAGCTGATCAGTTGTCGGTTGGTAGGGGAAAGAGTCTTCGAGTTCTTCTTGCCAAGGCATATCTGGTGGGTAAGCAAAGCCTTTTTGTTGCGATCGCGCTGCATACAAATTCAGCAAATCAACCGCCAATTTTTTGATTGCTTTGCGGACTTTATTCTTAGTATTAGCCCAAGCCTTACCCGACATTTTATTAAGTTGTGGGGCAGCATCGGCGGTAGAGCGAAACCGCGACAAAGACCCCAGCTGATCAGCTGCTACGCGCAATAAACCATCGGCATACTGGACTACCAAATACTCGCGGGTTTCTTGATTTATCGTCAAGCTTTCCAACTTCAAAAATTTGCCTACACCGTGATTTCGATGAACCACATAATCGCCTGGACGCAGCTTATTCGGATCAACTTGCTTCGAGGCGGCGCGGCGGCGCTTGCGGATATAGCTAGAAGTTGCGAGGGAGTGCTGCCCAAAGAACTCGCGATCAGTCACGACCACAATGCGGTACGTAGGCAGAATAAACCCTTCGAGTTCAGCAAGCCCAGAATATTTTAGTGCTACGGGAACGTGCTGAATTTGCAGCTTGTCAATTGCCCCATAATCGCGGGGATTAGGAATAAACTGAGCCGGACAGTCGTGTTCTTGCAATAAAGATACAGAACGACTCGGTTGAGCGGAAGCAAGCCAGATTGAAAGACCGCGATCGCGTTCATACCGCAGTGTTTCCGCAATTTTCGCAAACTGGTGTGGCGTTACTGGTACTGGACGACTAGCTAGATTTAGCCCAGTGTTTTCTTCTACCAGTTCTGATAAATACAACTTCTCAAACTCAACCGCCGTCGCCAGAGAATCATCAAAAGACCGATGAATTTTCGGCAAGGATCTAAAACTCTCCCCTGCTCCTCCGCTCCCCAACTGCCACTGTTCTTCAGCGTGTTCTAGCCAGCGATCGCTATGGCCTATACACTGATCGGGTTCATCAATTGCAATCAGCGTATTTTGCGGTAAATAATCCAGCAGGTTCGCTGTTTGCTCAAACGCTAAACCCAAAAAGCGACGACTACCTTCTGGGGGTTGACCTGAATCAAATTGTTCTTGTTCTGCTGGCGACAGATAGGATTTCACCGCCAGCGCCTGACTACCAGCGATCGCTGCTCTAATGATCGGACCGAAATTAGTGGGAGTAAGAATTAAATCGTCAATCTTATCAAGTGCTGTCCCACCAACACGCCCATTTTTTAAACTGCTAGTCGTAGCGCTGCGTTGAGTAGCTGGATCAAATTCCCGTATTTGTTCCAATTCATCCCCAAACCATTCCAAGCGCACTGGTAATTCAGACGAGACAGGAAACACATCAACAATATCGCCGCGCCGACTCCACTGGCCTTCTGTTTCCACTAAAGGAACCCGCTCATATCCTAATTGCGCTAATTTATTGCTGAAGGTATCTAAGTCTAATTCCATTCCTCGTTTAAGCGTGAGGCAATAAGGCTTAAATGCTTCAACGGGTGGTAGATGTGGTTGTAGCGCTCTCTCTGTCGCCACAATGGCCGTATTCGTCAGTCGTCTGTTGTTAGTTATTTCTCCCTGATCCCTGCCCTCTGACCTCTGAACCCTCACAAGATCTGCCAATACCTGCATTTGCCCCCACGTCATCTCAGTTTCGGGGTCAAATGGTTCGTAAGGTGAAGCTTCAGAGGTGGGGTAAAAATGTAGCGTCTGCCAATTCATTGCTTCTAATTGAGCGGCCCAGCGCCCAGCTTCCTCTAAGGTGGCACATACCACAAATAAATTGCGCTGTTGAGCTTGCGCTAGGGCAGAAGCTACTAAGCCTTTGGGCAAGCGGGGAATGCCGTTTAGACGGTATACTTGCTGCTGCTGAAGTTTAGCTAAAATTTCTGTTGTGAGCGGCGATCGCCCCAAGGCACGGACAATGGCAGAAAAGGGCATAGATTATAGAAACTTGGCTGTTCGCCTTGGCAGGTGCAAAAAAAGATTATATTTACTATTTTAAAAGTCAAGATAAATTAATGCTTTAAAAACGCTCTTCAAGGAGGTGTAGTTTAAGTTGTAAGGTGTCAAAATCATATTGTCAATTGCAATCCACAAGGGCTGGATGCTTAAACTTCTCACTTCGATTATGACCACTGACCGCTCAACTGCTGCTACTGTCTTTACAATTGGAGCCTTTTATTGAAACACATGAGGATACTAGATACTAAGACCATTAGCGCAGTTAGCCAGGACTACTGGCAATTTTAGGAATGTCCCCAACTAGCGAAATTCTGATTGTTCTCCTATTGATCGTCGCCAACGGGCTTTTTGTGATGTCAGAGCTGGCGATCGTCTCGTCACGGAAGGTGCGTCTGCAAAATATTGCTAACCAGGGGAATGCCAAGGCTCGCGTTGCCTGGGAACTAGCCAATTCTCCTAATCAATTCCTCGCCACTGTTCAGATTGGCATAACACTTCTGGCGATTTTGTCTGGTGCTTTCGGTGAAGCAGCGATATCTAAAAGGCTAATACCCATTTTAGGACTGATTCCAAGCCTTGCACCGTATAGAGACGCGATCGCTACAGTAATAGCAGTTTTGATCATTACGTATCTGACGCTGATTATTGGCGAGCTGGTTCCAAAACGCTTGGCGTTAAACAATCCAGAACCGATTGCTTTGATCGTTGCCATCCCAATGCGGATGTTGGCTACAATTGCCGCTCCCGTTGTCCATCTATTAAGCGCTTCCACTGATGTGATGGTGCGGCTATTAGGCATGACACCTTCTACAGATCCCCAAGTCACAGAAGAAGAAATCAGAGTCTTGATCGAGCAAGGCACTGAAGCGGGAACTTTTGAGGAAGCAGAACAAGATATGGTCGAGCGCGTGTTTCGTCTAGGCGATCGCCCTGTTAGTGCGCTGATGACACCCCGACCGGATATTGTCTGGCTTGACCTGGAAGACTCAGCAGAAGAGAACCGTACTAAGATGACCGATAGCGCTCATTCTCGGTTTCCGGTCTGTCAAAGTGGTCTTGACAATGTATTAGGACTGATATTTGTCACTGACTTGTTAGGTCGCTGTTTGTCTGGTCAGCAGCTTGACCTAACAGGATCATTGCGGCAACCTGTATTTGTCCCAGAAAGCACAAGAGGGTTGAAAGTCCTAGAATTATTCAAGCAAACCGGGATTCATATGGCACTCGTGGTAGATGAATACGGCGTAATTCAGGGATTAGTCACCCTCAACGACATTATGGTCGAAATTGTTGGGGATGTTCCCTCAATTGATGAACTAGAAGAACCCCAAGCAGTACAACGAGACGATGGTTCGTGGTTATTGGACGGGATGTTGCCTGTAGATGAGTTTTTAGAAATTTTCGCTCTCACTCAGTTATCAGGAGATCATCGAGGCAACTATCAAACCTTAGGTGGCTTCGTAATCACGCATTTAGGTCGTATCCCAGCAGCAGCCGATCATTTTGAATGGGAGGGTATGCGCTTTGAAGTGATGGATATGGACGGCAACCGCGTTGATAAGGTGCTGGTAGTGCCAAGCGAGCAAAAAATAGATTCAACTAACTGAACGTAGGTCTGGTATTTGATAGCAGTCCTCAGCCATAGGCAAAGTCTCTAGTTTTTGTACATCTACTAAGTTAAAAATAGTTCCCGAATTCCAGCACTACCGATTTCTACTGCCAGTGCTGCCAACAGAAAACCTAGTAATTGGGTAACGATCACCGCTCCTTCTGCACCAATTAGGTGATCAACGCGGCTTGCCTGACGTACAATAAACCACGTTACAACCATTGCCGCGACAATTCCGCCCGCCACGCTTAAATGAGCATCAGGAGATTCAGACATCAATAGCATCACTGTAGTTAGTGTTCCTGGCCCAGCCAACAAAGGTAAGGCAAGTGGAGTAATTGCCACATCACGTCCCTGTTCAATAATTGGCGTGTCCAGTTCTCCTTGAAGCATCTGTAAGGCAATTAACAGCAGCAGCAGGCCGCCAGCTACTCGTAACGACCCCATGCTAATGTGCAAGTAATCTAGAACCACTTGCCCACTAAAGGCAAATGCCAGTAGTACAAAGGTTGCTACAATACTAGCTCGGTCTACCACGTTGTTTCTTTGTTCTGGTTCCATGCCCTTGGTCAGAACCAAAAAGATCGGTGCATTCCCCAAAGCGTCAGCCAAGACAAACACAGCAACAAAGGTTTTAACTAGGATAGAGAGATTCACAGTTAGAGGTTAAAAAGGATCTCACTTAACATTAACGTGAATATTACATTTCTACGCAATGGGCTGGCAGATTAGTAAACCATTATGATGATCAGAGCGACTTATAAAAGCTTGTCACCTGCAACTCCGCTAACGTTAACTAGATGTACTGCTAATTCAATGGTTTTACTATTTTAATTTTAATAGGTTAATAGTTAGTAGCAGAAAAAGTCTTATCTAACGAGAACTAAACTAACTTTCCATATATCGGGTGGCTTTGAATAATATTTCACTTCAAATACTTAATATTTATTAGCATAAATTGTTATGGAATATCCTATTTTTATATTTTATTGACTAAATATGTTTTACCTTAAGCCGTCACTATCAAGTTAAAAAGTAAAACCTTCCCATTTTTTATATTGTATATTTATGATTTACAATCATATTGTTTGCTAGAAAAATAAACTAATAATTAGCTTCGGTTAATTTAAACATTTTAGAATAGAACCTAATAATGTTAAATAAATCATAATTTTTTTAGTTTATCTAAAATATACTAAGTCACAAATTTAATAGATATTTATTAATAGAAATAAAGTAGCAATGCCCTCAACAATATACTGAGAGACATTGCATGTGAATAGTTGTCCAATATTTTAGTTAGTAGGTGAAGATTTATCGCTGAGTAACCAAGTACCGAGTATTGCTACAGCCAAGATAGAAAAAAAGCTGAAGGCGAAAAAAGGTTCAAATGGTGACATAGTGTTATCTCACTTTTTAAATAACCCGCCAGTCTTCCAACTGGCGGTGTAAATAGAAGCAGGAGAGGAATCGCGATTAACTGCGTTCATTCTAGTCATCAACACCTTGAGGAATCGCCAGTATAATTACGGTTTTTAATAAAGTAACTAAATTCTAGTTTAGGGGTTTTCTTGGAGGTACTGGCTGATAACAAAACTGCGATTGCGATATTTTAGGTCGTAAGCTTTTGATATTATCGAGAGCAGCTCTTAGTAATAAAATTTACGATGGCACGAAAACACAGGCATTGGACGAGCTAAGAAAACTGAAACTGCACATGAAAAAACAGAAAATATAAAGACAGTCACGGTTTCTTTGAATGCTGTGATCGCTTGGGGTAATGTCCAGCACTATTACTCACTCGCCAAGCTGTGTCTTGATCCTCAAAGCACAAAGCCTTATCCAAACACAGTATTAATAATCCGCTCAATATCTTTACCGAATATTCAGCTATGTATCAGGAGTAATGTCCAGATTGCTTGAAACTAAAGGCAAAAATGAAAACCCGACAAAAAAAGTCGGGTATGTTTGACTCGGTATATAGCCCGTGTTAGTATCAGGCGATTGACGGACATCAAGAGACGAACTTATGACCCAGGCGATCGCAAACGAAACAACATCAGCTACCTTTAAAGCCTTGAAGTGTAAAGAATGTGGCGAAGAGTACGAACTCAAAGCTAGCCATGTTTGTGAATTCTGCTTTGGGCCATTAGAAGTAACCTATGACTACAACGCCTTGCGCCGTACAGTAACAAGAGAGACGATTCAAGCAGGGCCAAATTCAATTTGGCGTTATCGTCCCTTTTTACCTGTTGCCACTGATAATCCAATTGATGTGGGAACTGGCATGACTCCCCTAGTGCGTTCAAATCGGTTAGCACGTCGCTTAGGTCTGAAAAAGCTTTATATCAAGAATGATGCCGTCAATATGCCCACCATGAGCTTTAAAGATCGGGTGGTGTCCGTCGCCCTTACTCGTGCGCGTGAGTTGGGGTTTACAACAGTGTCTTGTGCTAGCACGGGTAACTTGGCAAATTCTACAGCTGCGATCGCTGCTCATGCTGGTTTAGATTGTTGTGTCTTTATTCCGGCTGACTTAGAAGCTGGTAAAATCCTCGGTACGCTGATCTACAACCCTACCTTGATGGCTGTTCAAGGTAACTACGATCAAGTTAATCGCCTCTGCTCAGAAGTTGCTAACACACACGGATGGGGTTTTGTCAATATAAATCTACGCCCCTATTATTCTGAAGGCTCAAAAACCCTTGGTTATGAAGTTGCAGAACAGCTAGGCTGGGAATTACCCGATCATATTGTTGCTCCCTTAGCTTCTGGCTCTTTGTTCACCAAAATTTATAAAGGTTTCCGTGAATTTGTTGATGTTGGCTTAGTGCCAGACAAAGATGTGCGTTTTAGTGGCGCTCAGGCAGAAGGTTGTTCACCAATTGCCCAAGCATATCAAGAAGAACGCGACTTCATCAAACCAGTCAAACCGAACACGATCGCCAAGTCGCTGGCAATTGGTAATCCAGCAGATGGCGTTTATGCGATTGATATAGCACGCAAAACCAATGGCAGCATCCAATCAGTGAATGATGCTGAAATTATTGACGGAATTAAGCTGCTGGCGGAAACCGAAGGCATCTTTACAGAAACAGCAGGCGGCACAACGATCGCGGTGCTGAAAAAATTAGTGGAAGCAGGCAAAATTGACCCGGATGAAACAACAGTAGTTTATATTACTGGCAATGGTCTGAAAACCCAGGAAGCCGTGCAAGGTTACGTTGGCGAACCACTGACAATTGAAGCGAAGCTAGATTCTTTTGAAAGAGCGCTAGAGCGATCGCGTACATTAGATCGTCTTGACTGGCAGCAAGTCCTAGTTTAACAGTGGACAATTGACAATTGACAATTGACAATTGTCCACTGTCCACTGTCCCGACCTCACGAATAAATGTCAACTGTCAACTGTCAACTATCAACTTTTTAATTTTAGATTTTGGATTTGGGACTAAGGTTGCTTTCGTCCTTAGTCTCTCACCCCCAACCCCTAACCCCTAATTCCCAAGATGTCTGTCAAAGTTTTAATTCCTACTCCCCTGCAAAAATTCACTAACAATCAAGCTACGCTAGAGTGTGGCGGTAACAATGTTGCTGAATTACTAGAATCTTTAGAACAAAACTGCCCTGGAATCAAATCTCGTCTTTGTGATGAACAAGGACAACCGCGTAGATTCTTGAATTTATACGTTAACAGCGAAGATATCCGATTTTTGGAAGGTACAGAAACACCGCTCAAAGAAGGTGATGAAGTCAGTATCGTTCCAGCTGTTGCTGGTGGTTGACAAGCTTTACAGCGAATAATATCGCCACTTCTTGAGACACTAAGCAACAGTTTGTTGAGTAAGTGTTTGCTGCCAAAACTGATTATCATCAATATTAAGGATGATTCTTTGATAAGATTCATCCTTTAACTCAATTACTAGATAATTTATATCTTTAGTCACATACCAAAACTCTTTTCCTCGGTTTGTGTAAAAAGTACCTGCGCTAATAACTCCTGGAATAGAAGTTCCAGGCGATCGCAAGTCTTTCCAACTACTTTGAGGTTTGGTTGTTGTTACTTGTTTAATATGTGCTAAAGGAATTTCTAAATTTTTTCTAAATCTAAATGCCAAAAACTGTTCTAAAAAAGTTAGCTTTATCTGCAAATTTTCGTTATTAATAGTGAGATTCATAGTCTGCCTACTTAGTAAGCATCTCAAAATTTATTTACTATGTGTTGTAATGCCGCGAACTAAAAACGGATTGTAGCGCTGTAAGCTAACTATTGGCTCTAGGTCTCTACTCCTGTGTCAAAATAATCTTAACAAATACCTCAAAGCGATCGCGTATTTAAGCTAGAAAAAGGATTAACCTGAGCAATGGCAGAAGAAACGACTCCAAATACTGCTGAAAACGAGGCTCCTCTAAATAATGAATCAACTGATAAGCCAGTTGATCAAGCTCCTGCTGGCAAGACTGCTGGTGATAATGCTCCTCCTAGTACAGTTGAGGAACAAGCTCCTAGCGTAGTCTCAGAGCATCTTCATAGTACGAGTGAAGCTGAAGCAACAGATATTCCAACGGCAAACGCACCAGATCCCACAGTTGCGAATCCAGAGGTGAATCCTAATGCTGCTAGCGAGAAGCCATCTACAGCAGCATCAAGTCCAGACGATAACGCTTGGGCACAGCCAGAGGCTAAAAAAACAGCTAAAGCAGCCAAGGCAGATAAGCCAGCCGCTTCAACAGGTGATAAACCCGCAGCTAAGGCAGATAAGCCAGCAGACAAAGCCGCAGGTGATAAGCCTGCTGCTAAGGGAGCAAAAAAAGAAAAAGCACCAGCAGTTGAAGACAAGCCTTTTGCTGAGTTTATCCAACAAGATTACTTGCCAGCTTTGCAGAAAGCACTTTCATCTGAAGGTGTACAGGATTTAGATTTAACTTTTGCCAAGCAGAAGGTTCCCATTGCTAACTACAATCAAAATGAATGCTGGCAAGTGATAGGACGTTGGCAAAAAGGTGTTCAACATCAATTCAATATCTATTTTCCTCAAGAAGATATCCAAGGACAAAGAGCTTTTTCTTGCAATGAAGGTTCTAAGCCTAGTACACTTGAGCCGTTTTTAATTGATGAGCGCAAAGTAAATCTTGATCTAATGGTATTTGGTGTGACGCAGCGATTAAACGGTCAAAAGTGGCTGACAAGGAATTAATAACAGGCAGTTAAAGTTCTAGAAAGTCGTAAATCACTGTTCCTGTTCTGGGGTGGTTGTCAACTCTAACGTAACCCGTCTTGACCATCTGCTTCAAAACGGCTTCTACCTCAGCAAAACTAGCTCCCGTATCCAACACTGCTTGTGTGACAGAGATTTTGCCACCTTTGTCACCAGCAGCTTTTAGGAGTTTGACCATTAACTTGTCGTAGGCTGGGTGGCTGACTGTTGCTGTGATTGTAGGTCTGCTTAAAGGCACACCATGGGGCGATAAACCGTGTTTTGCTCTAAGCTTAAGATCATGTTCCTCGACCATACTGGGAATCATGAATAGATCCACAAATTGACCAATACCAAATAAACCAAAGGTACACAGCCATAACAGACCTGTACCAATTTTGCCGTTATATAAACGTTGAAACCCTCCTAAACCTAAGAACCAAGCTGCACAGAGAATGTAGGAGTTAGCAAGACGATTACTATTCATATTGTTGATAACTAATTAAGTAAGATTGTTAGCCTTTTATATATAGTTTTCCCATTTTGTTCTGCTTCGTAACAGCACAAGCAGCTAAAGTTCTAAAAAGTAATAAATAACTACACCAGTGTCGGGGTGATTATCAACTCCGACATATCCTTTTTTAAGCATTTCTTTTAATATTGCTTCTACTTCGGCAAAGCTAATTTCTGTATCCATTACTGCTTGAGTGACAGACAGTTTACCTCCTCGCGCTTCAGCTGCTTTGAGGAGTTTAACCATCAATTGCTCACGAGTGGGTTTGATAATAGTGCTGGCGATCGCAGGTTGCCATAAAGGTACGCCAGCACCAGATATACCCATTCTGGCTTTTAGCTTTGTGTTGTAGTCATCTACCATATTGGGGAGCATAAATAGATCCACAAACTGTCCCACACCAAATAAACCAAAGGTACATAAGTATAAAATTCCTGTGCGAATTTTGCCATTGTATATACGATGCAGTCCATATAACTGAAAAAAGCAAGCTAGCCAAAGAAGATAAGAACTGCTAACTTTGTTCAGCGATTTTTCTGTTACTTCAGGTATATTGTCCATAATATATTGGGTTATTTCGTATTGTTGGAAACCGCTAATAAATCAGATTGTTATTACTAAATTTTTAGCTACTATTTTGATAATTACAACTTGCTATACCATTTTATTGATTCACTTAATTAAGTGTTTTTATCAGTCTAAAATAAAGTTTCATTACAAAATCTGAAACTGTGTTGCAACTCTTAACGTTCTCAGTGCCTTTTAGTAGGTTATAGATTGGTAAACTGAATTTCATCTATCTTAAACAAAGAATTAGCACGCCTGCTCGTTACAGAGATAAGACAAACATGGTAGATTCCCTCAAAAAACCGGAATTTCAACAGTTACGCCCAGGGGTGAAAGTCCCAGCGAAAGAAAGCCTACTTACGCCTCGGTTCTACACCACAGACTTTGATGAGATGGCGCAGATGGACATCTCAGTCAACGAAGCCGAACTGCAAGCGATCCTAGAAGAGTTCCGCGCCGACTACAATCGCCATCACTTTGTCCGAGATGCGGAGTTTGAGCAATCCTGGGATCATATTGACGGGGAAACTCGTCAATTGTTCGTTGAGTTTCTTGAGCGTTCCTGCACGGCGGAGTTTTCTGGCTTCCTGCTTTACAAGGAATTAAGCCGCCGCTTGAAAGACAAAAGCCCTTTATTGGCAGAGTGCTTTAACTTGATGTCACGAGATGAAGCGCGTCATGCTGGCTTTTTAAATAAAGCGCTGTCAGACTTCAATCTGTCGCTGGATCTAGGGTTTTTAACCAAGAGTCGCAAGTACACTTTCTTTAAGCCGAAGTTTATTTTTTACGCGACTTACCTTTCTGAAAAGATTGGTTACTGGCGGTATATCTTGATTTATCGGCATTTAGCAGCGCATCCTGAAGATCGGGTTTATCCAATTTTCCGCTTTTTTGAAAACTGGTGTCAGGACGAAAATCGGCATGGAGATTTCTTCGACGCAATCATGAAGTCTCAGCCGCAGATGTTGAATGATTGGAAAGCGCGTCTGTGGTGTCGGTTCTTCCTGCTGTCTGTGTTTGCAACGATGTATCTTAACGACATCCAGCGATCAGGGTTTTATCGAGTGATTGGTTTGGATGCGCGGGATTACGACATTCAGGTAATTAAAAAGACGAATGAAACAGCAGGGCGAGTGTTTCCGCTAATTCTGGATGTGGAGAATCCAGAGTTTTATGAGCGGTTAGAGATTTGTACTAAGAATAATCAGAAATTGAGTGCGATCGCTAATTCCAACTCTCCGAAGTTTCTGCAATTCTTCCAGAAGCTGCCCCTTTATGTCTCTATTGGTTGGCAGTTTATCCGGCTGTACCTGATGAAGCCAATTGACACGGCTGCGACTCAAGGCATGGTACGTTAAGTTTCAAAGTTTTGCTCCGCTCTGGTGGTTCTGCACAGTGCAGAGCCATTTTTTTTTGTGAATCCCCAAGACGTAGGAAGTGGTAAAAATCCCCCCTAGCCCCCCTTAAAAAAGGGGGAACAGTTTAGAGTTTTTAATGTTGAAGTGAAATATTTATTAGTTTTCAGTCACCTAAGTATTTGCTTACTACTAACATCTGTCCCTGCTTGGAGTGCGCCACAGCCTCAAAAAACTTCCGATGCAGAGGAGTTAGATTTAAGCCCAGAAATTATTGAAGGTAGCCCAGTTTTACAACGCTGGTTGCGTCAAGTGCCGAATGTTTTAGAAGAAATTACCAATGATCCCAGTTTTCGTACCCGCTTACGGCTAGGCTATTCTCAGTTTCCCTCGGCGGGGCAAGCAGGAGGGGTGAATGTTGGTTTTGAAGATGTGTTTATTGGGCGTACTGGCGTCACAGTTAGTGGTGAATATCAAGCTGCTTTTAATGAGCAGCGTAACGCTTATGGTGGAGACTTGCGTTACTATGTGCGTCCTTTGGGCAGCTATATCAATTTTGCGCCAGTCGTGGGCTATCGGCATCTGGAAACTGACGAATATTCCAGAGATGGCGTTAATGTCGGTGTTAGGCTGCTGTTAGTGTTATCTCGCAGTGGTGCGGCAGATATTTCCTTAACTCAGAGTTGGGTTTCTCCTGGTACAGATGAGGAAGTGGGTTTGACAACGCTTTCTGTTGGTTATGCCTTTACTCGTGATTTGCGGTTGTCTACAGATCTTCAGAAGCAGAATTCGCGGGAAAGTAAAGATAGTCGAGTAGGGATTGTGTTGGAGTGGATGCCTTAACTCAAATCTTTTCTTAGCACTATCAGCTAGGAAATCAATTTCCACAGCTTTTAGCTGACTAGATATAAATTGCAGCCCGTTTTAACGAACTTGAGCTTTGAGCCTGAACTTTAGTTTAAGGCGATCGCAAAACAATTGAATTGAAGGAGGAATTTCAATAGTATTAGTTAGGTAACGTTTCCAGTTAAATTTGATAAAAACAATATTTTGTAAATTGAGTAGAGTACAACTTTAGAAACTTAATAATTAGAAAATTTAAAACCTTACATTAGGAAACGAATAGAGCAACATGAACGCACACCATGTAGAAACTATTTTGACTGAGAATGGAATGACGCTACGAGATTTACCTTTTCAAGCGGGGGATGCAGTTGAAGTTATTATTTTAGAACGTCACAAATTACAGCCAAGTGAAGCGCCTACAAGCCCCTCAGACTCGAATCCTTATCCTTTGCGCGGCACAGTAATCCGCTATGATGATCCAACTGAGCCTGTTGCTCTGGAGGATTGGGAAGCTCTGCAATGATTCTACTTGATACTCACATTTGGGTTTGGTGGGTTGACGACAACCAGCGACTTACCCAAAAACATCGAGAGTGGCTAAATCAATACCAGTCTTAGGGTTTAGGAGTCAGCATTTTTTCTTGTTGGGAAGTAGCTAAATTAGTAGAAAATGATAAGCTCATTCTGTCCTATTCAGTTAGTGAATGGCTTGAAGTTGCTTTGGCTTCTCCAGGAGTGCAACTAATAAATTTGACACTTCCAATAGTAGTTGAGTCAACCCAATTAATCGGATTTCATCGTGATCCGGCAGATCAGATTATTGTTGCTACAGCAAGAATTTATGGGTGTCAGTTGTTAACAGCTGATACGAAAATTATTAACTATCCTGATGTGGAAACTTTCACGTAACCAACATCTAAATCTATAGTTACTTGAGATGAGGTACTTAGACTTCTAGTGGTTTAGACGGGATAATATACATCAATTCTGCTCCATCGGGTTTAGTTTCTTCAGGAGATAGTTTGAGCCAATCATGAAAGCTCATTCCTAATTGGGCGATCGCTTGTACTTCTGCTTGATAAGCTTCAAAATGGCGGATTGATTTCAATCACTCATTGCTATTATCAAGTTTGTTAACTACAACCTGTATTCATCTATAAATATGCAGGCTATTAAACGAAACAAAAAAATTAAGGAGGCATTCATTATATTATGGATACCTTGATTTAGCTGATTTTCAAACCTTTAGTTCATCTATTTTGTTTAGTGCTTGGCAGCTTCTTTTTCATAACACCTAAGAATGAGTGGTGCAAGCTTATCTAAATTACTTACAGAGGAAATGTTCACTTTTGATACAGCATCTCCTAATGCAGATGGTACTTCCTGTACTTCAAAATCAGGGGTAAGGGACTGTGCCTCATCTACAGATATACGAGCAATAAAACTCTTTTTCTGTGCAGACAGATACAGCCGTAAAAACCACCAATTATTTTTGCCAAGATTTACTCCAAAGTAGTTAACAGTATCCTTATACTTAACTTCTAAACCGTCTATAGTAGAGTTTTCTACAATTGCTTTAATTTTTTCAAAAGCTTCAATTTCTTCATCTGTCGTTACTAACTTTGCTTCTTCCGGTTCCGGTTCTTGTAGCTCCTCTTCAATTTCTTCTACTTCAGCAGATTTAAAAGTATTACCAGTTTCAACAGTTTGAGCCATTTCTTGGCTAAGTGAGCGAGTCATCAACTCTAACAAACTGCTCTGAACAGACTTCTTAACTATCGGCTCAAACTTCTCAATAACTTTATTTGTAATCCAACCTTGAACTTCATAGCTGAGAGCAACTTTACCCAATTCAGTTACTAAAAAGCGTACAAACTCCTCAGAAGGAGAGCGTAAAAGATTACCAATAAGCTGAGTCATGCCTTTGACATATACCATTTCCTCAGCCTGTCTACTAATGGCTGCCGCATCAAAATTGTCGCGGTGAAAAAACTTTAGATTTTCGATATCTTTTAAATCATATTGAAGGACGTTGAAGCTGAAAAATGGCTCCTTGTCCATAAAGTTTTTGTCACGGAGGTCAGTAAAAAAGCGGTACTCAGTACCATTAGTAACGATAGCAACTTTCGTTTTAAGAAGCCCATTGAAATAGCGACTTAATTGCCCATCATGTGCTTCGGCTTTCTGTCCACGTGCTTTTGCCTCTACCAGCATAACAATAGTGCCCCATTAATAGCTAAGGCATAATCTACCTTCTCAAACTGCCCTGCTTTTTTAGTAGCAAAATCTGCTACGTATTCAGGCATAACTTCGGTTGGATCATAAATGTCATAGCCAAGAGCGTTCAAGAAGGGAACAATAAGAGCCATTTTAGTAGCCTCTTCGCCAACAACCTGGTCAACTCGCTTACGAACTTGCTCTGAAAGCTTTGTAATATCCTCAGTAAATCCCATCTTGCTTCCTCGTATTACAACTAGAACATATATATAAGTGTTCCCATTAAGCCCAGACTTACAGCGGTTTGCGTTCGTATAAAACACAGTAAAATGTCAGATAAATGGGATAGCAATGAAGCCATATTCGGGAGACTTACGAGAGAAGATAGTCAGCGCCATTGAAAAAGGCGAAAGCTCTTT
>JAHHHE010000146.1 GCA_019359535.1 Gloeocapsa sp. UFS-A4-WI-NPMV-4B04 | reverse complement strand
TTTGAGGTTGTTAGGGTTATCCTCGAAAATTTATTCTGGACTCGCGGAGTCTTCAGGGTAGTTAGCAATGACCACGTCGAGCATGAGCGGGTATTTTTACTATCTGGGATTACGCGAACGGTGAGCTTATAAGATATCCAAACCTTGATTGTCCTGACAATCTTGTCCTGAATGAAAAAGAAATTTTCATTGTTCAGCTATTACTTGATAAGCCTGACGACCAACCTGAACTTAAGCCAGTTTTGGTTCCCGATACTGGTACAGCTCAATTGCCGAAGGTAGAGGTTGTAATAACTGCTCCGGGTTTCAGTGTTGACAGCCGTACTAAGATTCTTCAAATTGAGCGAGAAAAGACCTCAGAAGTACCATTTGCTCTGACTCCTTTAAAGCTAGGATATCATAAGATTACAGTTAGATTTTGTCAGGTTGAAAACTCTAGCATTCTTGGCACTTTAGAACGAAATGTTTTTGTTTCAGAACAAACTGCTTCGGTGGAAGTGCCTCAATCTAATGAACCAACAGATATAGACACGAGGGCAACGACTGTAACAGCTCCAGATTTGGAGTTGTTCGTTCATCTTAGCTTTGATAGGCGTACTCTTTCCTTTGAATTGTTCTCTAGAGAGCACCATCGTATTCCTTTTGGGGAAATCTCCTTAGCAGTTTCGCCGTTGGAAGAGATGAAAGCAATCTATAGTGAAATGGATGTCATGGCGGCAAGAGTCCCAAATACCTCAGATGGCAAAACAAATGCTGAGAAGCAACTAGCCCGCAGAGGGATGGAACTGTGGGATAAATTCATCCCCGAACTACTCAAGCAGGAATATTGGAAATTTAAATCACGTGTTAAGTCTATCCTCGTTACTTCTCAAGAACCGTGGATTCCTTGGGAAATGCTGAAACCTCATAGATATAACGATAAAGGAGAGCGAGAAGTCGACCTGTTTTGGTGTCAGCAGTTTAATATTTCTCGGTGGTTAGCCTTGCAAGGAGCAGGAGGGTTACCTGGTGAACTACAGGTAGCAAGAGTCAGACCTGTAGCACCAGCTACGACAGATTTATCTTCTGTGAGGGATGAACTTGCCTTTTTTGAGCAACTATCAAGTCTTAATGCAAATGTTATTCCTCTTGTGCCTTTCAACACTCGGCAACAGGTTTTAGATTCCTTAGAAAACGAAAAAGATCTCTCGATTATGCATTTCGCCTGTCATGGTGCGTTTGATGCAACTCTGCCAGATGAGGCAGCCATTAAGCTGTCTGATGCATCCCTACGTCCCTCGGATATCCACATCAAATTGGATAAACAAGGACGACGCCCTTTGATCTTTATTAATGCCTGTCATACAGGAAAAGTTGGAATTGGTTTTAGTGGGCTAGGCGGATGGGCAGAAAGAATGGTGAAATCTGGTGTGGGAGCTTTTGTCGGTGCAATGTGGGAAGTGAATGACAACTTAGGGTTCCAATTTGCTGAAACTTTCTACACATCTCTTTTACAAGATAATATGACTATTGCTGAGTCATTCAGTAAGGCTCGTGAAAAAATTCGGCATGATTATCCCTACAATTCAACATGGTTAGCATATACGCTCTACTCTCATCCAAAGGGAAGAGTAAAGACTTAAACTTTAATTCAGCTATTCTACAAACTTAATACAAGCGAGGTTCTATGACACAACTAGACGAGCTGACGGAAAAACTGGTCGAACTCGACGATAATCAGTTGATGCTACATTTAGGAATGAGTACACAAGGGATCAGTAAAGATCTTGAAGGTCAAACAAGAAGTGCATCGATTGATTCTATTGATCTCAGTCTCTACGAAATTACCAGATCCAATCAAGACACTCTGCATTTCGGACAGAGGCTATTTAAACGCCTGAATGCCTCGTCCTACGAGCTTTTGTGCAAAGATCCTTTTGATGATGGTGAAACCTTACAAAAGTTGAATGAGGCATTAAAAGACAGTATTGCAAAGGCTGCCGGGTTTCTCGCACCTGTTTTGGTGGCTAATCTGGGTTTGGCTCCTGCTATAGCTGCCATTATTGCTGCTTTGATTGTCAAGACTATTTCAAAAGCCTTTGCCGATGAGATTTGTGCTACATGGAAGCAAAGCCTTGATGCTTCTGCAAACAGCACAACATAATCTTTATGCCACTTAAGACTCGCAGACTAAATTTTTTGATATCTGCCCTGCTTTTCCAGTGTGTATAAAGAATCCCCCAGCAGCTCCTTCGTGCTGAATTACCTTGTGGAAATCTTGAATATGCTTTGATTTGATGTGTCCGGTGTAGCGCTTTGCTTGGATCAGGTACAGCTTTCCGGTAATTAACACCCGACCATCCAGTCCGCCATCGTTGCTAATTAAACTCAACGAGGTTGTCACCAACCCCGTTGGTCTTCAAAACCGTGCGTGATAGTTTCCCATCACACGGCTCCTCAATGATTTGGTGCTTGTCACGCATACCTCATTACCCATTTATCCTCGACTTTTTCAAGTTTTCTGGTGGGCTTAGGCTCGGTACTATTACAACCGGATTGAGTGCCAGAACTGCTATCGTTGGCAGTCTTTGTATCGTGGCAATGTCTGTGAAGTAGCTGCCAGTTATAGTATGAATCCTTGCCACCAAAAGATTTCGGGATTCGGTGGTCAACTTCTATCACATCGTCTTCACGGAAAAACAATCTACAGTGGGTGCATTTCCCTTTTTGCTTTTTTAGAAGTGTTGCCACTTTTTTTGGCATTTCTGGGTTGTTTCTCATTCTGGTACTCCAGTAAACCAGGTTTCCGTCGTATGGTGACGATTCGCCTTTAACTTTTACATGGCGTTTTATTTCAGTTTCACCATGTTTTTGTAACCGTGAGGAGATGTTCCCATCTTTCATGGTTGCGAATACCCAGTTATCATCGCCGATGGTTTGCCAATATTTGGCTTTAACCCATTTCCATGATTTCTTAGGATGGCGATGTCTTGCCCAAGCGGATAGCTTACGATATGTGAGGTGATCTAGTTTCTGGTAAGTCACCTTGCTTACTACAGTCGCATAGTAGTTTGCCCAACCCCGAATAATCGGGTTTAAATTTTTAATCATTGCCGCTTGAGGTAATGATTTATGGGCTTTTATAACTCTAGCGATATGGTCGTAATGTATCTTCTTCTTTTCCTTGCTTGGGGTGATGATTGTCTTAAATCCTAGTAATTTTCCATTCCTTGGACTTTTACCTGATTGGTATTTGCCACATGGAAATTGACGAATATTGAATCCAAGAAAGTTAAATCCTGGTTTTTCTTGCTCATGCTGTTTAAGGGTGTGAGCCAGTCTTGTTTTACTAGGTTTTAGTTCCAAACCCATGCCTTTTAACCACTCAGAGATTATGACTCTGCATCTTTGGACTACGGTTATGTCTTCGTGGAAAATCACAAAGTCATCAACATATCGGATTAAGCTTAAGTTTTTACGATTTTCTCGTTTAGCTCCTGGGAGCGTTTCTGCGTATTGCATAATCCGTTCTTCCATTCCGTGAAGGGCGATATTGGCTAGTAGTGGAGAGATGACTCCACCCTGCGGTGTACCCTCAGATGTTGGAAACAACTGCTTACCATCCATAACCCCTGATTTTAGCCAACTCCTTATTTGGCGACGAATTGTAGGGAATGTATTTAGCTTATTTAGCAGTGCTTCATGGTCGATGCGGTCGAAGCATTTAGCAATATCGGCATCCAGTACATATTTAGTTCTGGACTTGATTGCAATGAATATTGCTTCGATTGCATCATGACATGAGCGTCCGATTCTGAACCCGTATGAGTTAGGCTCAAATCGCGCTTCCCATTCTGGCTCTAATGCCAGTTTAACCAGCGCTTGCAAGGCTCGGTCTTTCATTGTAGGTATACCTAAAGGTCGTTTTTCATCTGTTCCAGGCTTTGGAATCCATATTCGCCTGGTAGGTCTGACCTTTGACCCAAGTTGTAATTTATCTGTTAGGGATAAACGTTGCTTTGGGGTCAGTGTTTTAACACCATCCACACCCGCCGTCTTTTTCCC
This sequence comes from Gloeocapsa sp. UFS-A4-WI-NPMV-4B04, assembly GCA_019359535.1. Taxonomy (GTDB): domain Bacteria; phylum Cyanobacteriota; class Cyanobacteriia; order Cyanobacteriales; family Chroococcidiopsidaceae; genus JAHHHE01. The sequence continues at coordinate 11,235 of JAHHHE010000146.1, read as the reverse complement.
TTGGTTATCTTGGGTTGCCTTGCGTACCGATAAAGCTCTTGCTGACCAGGACTTCATCAACGTCTTTTGAAGTTTGCGAACTGTTTTCACATCACCTCGATTAGAGGCTTGATAAATTCTCTTTTGGAGCTTGTACACGCTACGTTCTAGCTTACGCCAGTTAATCTCGCGCCATTCCGCCGTAGTCTTTAAACTCGTATTGGACATTTGTACTCCTACTGGAAACTTTATCGTCCATATCACCGTGAGAACGTCAGCATATTTCTGGCATTACACCAAAACGTTAGCTTCTTTCTCAATCTCACCATCTCGTTGTATCTGGTTAGCACCTACTTAATTTCTTAAGAACAAACGAGAGGTTAACTCGTTCCAAATGACCATACTGTGTACTTTTTAGAGTGATGCTTTGCGCCAGGTTTATTGGAGATGCTTATTGGTCAATCGGTCGTTGCCAACTCCTTATCCTTGCCCTTTTGGGACTCCCAGCTTTTTCCTGTTGGTTTAGCCTTATTTCGCTGGTTGTATCTCTTGACGCTTTAGTACATCTTCACTTACGTTACTCATGGGTACTTTGCTCGATGGATACCGGATTAGGCTTCTAGTAGAGCCACCTTTTCACCCCGCTTTACGGATTGATGGCTAGTCGCTACCGTAGGGGTGATGCTTTCACCGCTAGCATCTGCGGGGTAGGATTTTCACCTACATGGTTATTTAGTTGTCAAGGTTTTTCTCCTTGCTGTTAATCCCCCTTATCCTTAGTAGGATTGGCTTCTAACAAACGAATCGCACTACCGAAAATTACGTTGAATCTGCCAGCCCTGTTCCTCACAGCAAGTTAGTAACAACTCCTCAAATGCGTAAGGGTTCATTCTGCGGAGCATAGCGATCGCCATCGGTAATTCAACCTCGGTTGCCTTGCTACGGAGTTGCTGAAGTACGAGATCGCCATGCTGGATATTCAACTGGTGCTTGTTGGTGGATCGCGTTCGGCTCTTTTGGAAGGCTGGTGACTGCCTTGGGACAATCGTGCGAGTGCTGCTCGATATTGTTTTGTTTTGAAGGGGTGATGCGGGGAGCGTGGGTTTAGCTAGTGTTACCGTATCCCGCTTTTGAGGTTCTACACCATTGGGTGGTAGCTGCCTCTGTAGTCGGCTTTTAGACCGATGTTTTAAACTAGGTGGTGAAGGGTGGAAAAACTCAAAGACCCAGGCAACCAATAAAATGACGATACTGAGTATAACCAGGAAAGCGAGAGTCCTCATTGTTTTAGTATGCCTGGTAGTTAATTCAAAATAAAATAAATTATCGCTTACGAAGACGCATAAAATAGAAGGTTGATAGCCTATTACTCGATTAGCAAAACCACTTTAAAATATATTTGTTTTTAGCGTTATTGCCTAATGTCCCATTACTTTCGTGAACCCAAGTCTTTCAGAGGCGTTAACTGTAAAGCCGTACCTGGAGAAAGAGCAAGAAAAGCTTGCCGTGAATGGAATAAATTGATTAGTCTCAGAGATAAATTAAAGGCTGAAGGGCGCATTGAAGAACTAGAAGAATTAGAGCGCCCTTACAAAGAACTATGGGAGTTTGAGAAACAGCTTTTTGCTTCAAGAGGAAAAGCAAAGCGCAGGAAAAAAGCCAGATAAATTCGCTAAGAGCTATGGTGTTAGATGGTTAAAGGCAGTTAGAGAAGAATGAGAAATGTGGCATACACAATTAGGCGATCGCGTACTTGAAGGCAAAGAAGCTGCTTTCTACTTGTTAGCAGCGCAGGAAACTGTGGTAATACTTCAAGAGCTAACGCCAGAAGAAATGGAGTGGTGTCTACCGCCTACTTTCGATGTAGTTTTTGATCAGGCAACAATAGAGCAGAAAATTGTTTTGCTCCATCAAGTCTTGCTGGCATTACTCGATCCGAGCAGATCGCAACCCAACTTGACTAATGTCGTTGAAGCTGCTGCCTACTTGCCGTTCCAAGTGATGAAACTGAAAGTTGAAGAGGAAATTGACTTAGCAAGACATAAAGCGTGGGACGAGGAAGAACAAGGGGTAATGGAGTTTTGGTATCGTCGTCTTATATTGGAAACCTATCAATCATTAAACTGGAAGATAGATGCTGATATTGAGCGTCCTAGATTACGAAGCCCTCGTTCTACCAATGTTGATTTGTGGATTGCAGCAATCGAAGCACTAGCGAACCGGATCTTCTGGGATGATGATTAGAAAATAACAACTCAGTGTCCAGGAATTTTGGAAGGCAAGCATCCAGAAGTTGTGCAATGGGGAGGGTTAGAAACTTACCTTACGGAAGAACTACCCTAAGTAAATAATGCTCAAGTGGTAATGGCAGCACAAGCGATTCAGTGCTGGCAGTTACCCACTGCTTTACAGATATAAGTTTTCGTAACTAAGAGAAATTCGCGCACTATTGCACACCATTTGCATCCATACGAGAGTTAAACTACGCTATAAATCCAGGGCAAACGCATCTAAATTCTGAATGCCTTATGTAGCAAGGATTTCAAGAATCGATAATCATAAATACTAAATGCCTAAAACCCTTGCCCAGTCTGCCTTTCAAAAATAAGATGCGTTTGCCCTGGCTATAAATCACCTGGCTGCAAACCCGTTCTTTTAGCAATACGAGCTAGCATCTTGGGGCCAACCTCATCGTTGTCATGAAAAGCAAAGGTATAATTCTCCCAACCATCACGCTCTAAAACTTTGTGAGATAAGGCTGTCTCACGCTTAATGCGCCAGCCAATTTGTAGTAGCGCAGCTAGTAAACGCTTGGCTTTGGTAGAACGCCACTGGCTCATGCCGCTACAAAAGAAATAGTCATTGGTTTCGGAGTAGCTTCTCCGTGTTCTATCCGATCTGCTAATACGCGCAGGGCTAAAGCTTGGACTTTAGCGATCGCCTCCTCTTCAGTCTGTCCATAGACTAAAACGCCAGGGAGTTCTACTACCTCTGCAATAATGCGCCTATCTTCTTCTATATCAAGTTCTATTGTGAGCCTCATACTGCTTGTATATGGTGTCTATTGGTTAGTGATTGCTTAAGTCATATTGAAGGCATCTGTGAGTAGTTCGTTCCAGGTGTACATCTCCAACTCGACAATGTTCATGTACCGTAGCGCTACGGTACGAATTGCTAGAGTTATTCCTGTAGTTGCTGGAGTAACGTTTCAAGCACTTGCTTTAGCTCCTGACGTTGTTCTACTGATATATTGGTGTTACTAAGATCGATATCGTGAGCAATTGTCAAGATACGTTTAATCTTTTTATCTTGGATAGGCAATATTGATGTTTTAAAGTATCGTGTTTTTTGCTGTACTACCCATTGCTGAGTAGCAGTAGTAGAGAGATTTTCAGTAATAACCTTTTGAATTCCCTGTCCACGGAGCTTTAAAGCAGATTTTTCGGAAATTCCTAGTTCTTTTGCTGAGATTCGATTGAGGATAAGCGCTTGAGCGCAGCCTAACGCTTGTTCACGAACTGCGTTCTTCAAGTCTAAGCTTAAATTGAGAGATGGGAAAATATTGCGATTGAGCGAAGCAGGATGCTCTTGTAGTTCTAAAAATAAGGCAATAACTTGTGCTTCCACTATCTCTAATTCGAGTTGAGCCAAAGCTATTTGCTGTTGTTCTTGTAATTGCAGATGTAACTTCTGTCCTAAACTTTGTTTCCTGCGTTTCAGACGAGTTAGAACTCGATTAATAATTCTAGGGACTTCTTCAGGAGGAAGTTCTGGAATTTCATCGCAAGCGATCGCTACTAATGTCTCTGCTTTATCAAGTGCATTCAGCCCACGACGATGAAGGCTCGTGAGATAAGCTCTGCGTCGCAAAGTCTTTGCATCTTCTAGCTTAGAGGTGAAAACTGCTTCTAAGTTTCCCCATCCTAAAATCTGTGCTGCTCGGTAACGACATTCACCATCGAACAACATTCCATCTTCAAATAGGATTACAGGGTCAAGCTGCCCTTCTCTTTGAAGTGAAAGCGCCATTGCTTCCACCTCCTCAGTAAAGGTTTTACGTGGTTGATTTAGGTTGGGGGTAATTTTATTAACTGGGTATTGAATGGTTCCTTTATTTTCTTTCAGATGCTCCCGTAGTGTTTCGATTTGATCTTGTAGCTGCTGACTTTCATACTCGTTTATAGGGCGCAGTCGTAACTGATCGATTTCAGAAACCAGTTCTTGCTCGCGGTTAATAGTCTGATCAAGTTTCTCTTCAAGGGTCTTGATTCGCTCACGGAGATTGTAAACTTCTTGTGTCTGATCAACCTCTGAGAAAAAGGCATCAACGTCCATTCGATTTCGTTTTACCACGTTTTTCTCCTTTGACTACCTTAAGGATTGCTCCAGTAATTGCCTCAATTGGTTTTAGCGCCGCGTGGGTTGAACGATGAACCCGCAATGGAACTCCCTCCGACCAAGCGTTGACAAAACCAGTGTAATGTTTAATTGGAGGAAACACATGATATCCACGCGCTTCATAGCGTGGAGGAAGTTCCTTAGATAGACGTTGATGTTCTGCTCCATCTTCCATATTATTGATTACAAAACCAAGGAAGGAGGGTTGGGATATTAACTGAAGTTCTTGAATGCTTGCTCCATACCAATCCAGCAAAACTCGTGTACCATCAACAGCTTTAGCATCTGGCATTAAGGGAACGAGTAAATGAGTAGCTGCAACTAACGCAGATTTAGGAATATGTTCTAGTGTCGCTGGACAATCGAAAATAATTAGGTCGTGCGGTAAAGGATACTCTGTAAGGGCTTCCTTCAACAAATTGCAGCCTCCTGGTTGAGCAAGACTTGACATGATTTTGAAAAGAGCGCTTCCTCCTTGGAATACTTCTAAAGTGTTCACATACTTTTCCCAGACAGGAGTTAGAGTGTAAGTCCCATCAAAAAAACCAGAGTAGATCCAGGCGGTTGTTGCTTTTGGAGCTGGAGTTTTGTTGAGACGGCAGGCAACGTTAATTGAGCCTTGGGGATCGAGGTCAAAAATAGCAACTTTATATCCAAGTCGGGCAACTTCATAGCCAAGATTAACCGCTAAAGTGGTCTTGCCAACGCCTCCGGCTCCAGTCATAATAGCGAGTCGCATTTGTTTGGACATAGCAGTATTAATTATTGAAGAACACAAATTTTGTACCGTAGTGCTACGGTACATATGTCATCAGAGTACATTAGATATTTTGATTTTTACCACTACTTTTCTACAAAATTGATAGAAAAAGGATAAGAAATATAGCATTTAGAGCAGTTGTGCTATTCATCTTCCAAGCTGCAAAGTATACGCTCCCTTTTGCCCTGGTACACTTTGCCACCGCCCCTGGTCAGCACCGCTCCACATTATTTTGCCAATTTTATTCCTCGCTTCTGTCAACTCCTGTCCTTCTAAATCCCCATACAACGTCCGCGCCATTATGTCGGTAGTCACAATTTCACCAGAGTGATCGCGCAGCACAGTCTCAACTGCATCAGTAAAAGTCAAATTTCGGTAACGCGGCAGCATCCCCTCAGTTGCCTTGCTATTGGACTTTCGTCCTTGGCGTTTCTTACCTTCAGCCTTTTTTGGTTCCACTTCTTTGTCAACCAGTTTGATGTCGGCGGTATAGCAACCAACTTCGTCCGGTACTCTGTCCCATAGTCCTTTCGCCACACCTTTTTTGAGGCTATCGTTTATCCTGGGCATCTCAGTAATGATATCTTCTGGTGTAAGTTCGCCATACAGAGCGCGAAGGATGAAGTCAACGTGCAATATAGTCCCCGAATGTTCATGCAGCAGATTTTCGATAGCTGATGATTTGGTCAGGTGTTGATACTGCGGCAGTAGTGGTGTCTTAAGCGGTGCAGCTTTACGCGATGAGGCGGAAGGCACTGGCTTATCTGTAAGCGATCGCTCTGTATCTGAAGGAGAATCTTCAACATCAGGCAATTCTGTTGACAGCTCAAGTTCAGGCTGCGGGTCTACTTGATGAAAATCTGTTGGAATTTGCGGCTCTGATACTTGTGGTAATTCTGGTGACTCTGCCACCTCTAGCTCTTGCTGCGGTAATTCCTCACTCTGATTAGCGATAGCTCCATCCCCAACACCCTGCCCGTCATCTAAAATTATTTGCTCTGACATCTCTGGCGGTTTTGACTCTTGCACTGACTCTGGCGATTGCCTCTGTGATTCTTCAGTGTTATCAGCGATGGTCGCTTCGCGAACCGCCGAAGGCATCGCTCCAGAGAGTGCTTGCTGTTCTAAAGTGGCTAATTGGATAGAAATAGGCTGCTGTTCTCTGTGCTGTAGAACTAGAGAATCGGTTAGCAGCGCGTTAATGTGAGCGATCTGCTCTTTGGCATTTTGGGTTTTTTGGCTGTGTTGAGAACGTAGCGCTTGATAGTGCGATCGCAGTTGCAGCAGACTTTCGGTAAACTGCTGGTTTACGGCTAACTGATCTACTAACAAGGCGCTAATGTGATTCAGTTGCTCGGTTGCATGATTAGAGTCGCGCTCTGCATCCCCGATCTGTGATTGGTAGTGCGATCGCACTTCGATAAGGTTTTGAATGAAGTATTGGTTCTGAGGCATTTTGATTGAGTAAGCATCTTTGATAGTTAGCATAGTTGTTACAACTACAAGTGTGTTTAGTTCATGCCATCAAAGAAGAAAGTTCATGTTAGAGCCTACACGGTTAAGGCACACGAGCGAATAATTCAGACTCGCGTGTATAAATTTATCTGCGAAAAATGCGATCAGGGGACAACAAGGGAATCATACGGGCCAATGCCGATGTACTGTAAAGCTTGCCGACCGCCTGCTGCAAAAGTTAATGCAGCTAAGAAAAAGAAAAAGCCCAGACCAGTTGCAGTCCGAACGGTTAAAGCTCACCAAGAGCAGCAGAGTCGCGTAGTAGGAGAGTGATATATTGCGGCATCATTTCTCTTGTTTGCTCTAGCCCTGCAAGAGTAAATATTTATCTAGAAAAGTATGAGAAGTTATAGCGTCAGTTCTAAACTAAAAAAATCTTCTTGTTGAACTAATATGTATTGAAATTATGGAATCTCAGACACAGCCACCAACAGATGATGCTTCCAATCCTTCAGCCCTAGCAACAGCATTTTCACCAGAAGCACGGCGGAAAATATCTCCTACTACTCAGTCAATTGCGAAAGGTAAATGGATTGTTACTCAAATTTTTGACTTTATAGTAGGGCTGCCTAATTATGTGGGTAGCTCATTTAATCAATCAAAGCAACTAATTACCAGCGTCGGTTTGATAATAGCAACGGCGATCGTGCTTAAGGTAGTGCTAGCAATATTAGATGCCTTGAATGATATTCCAGTAGTAGCGCCGACATTGGAGTTAATTGGTGTTGGTTACAGTGCCTGGTTTATTAGTCGTTATTTATTTAGAGCATCAAATCGGCAGGAGTTAGTGCAACAAACCCAGCGAGTCTTAAATGAACAAGGAAAAGATGCTGCTACCAGGACTGAAGGTGGACAGATAAACAAGCTGCAACAGAATGATATTGCTAGCACTGAAAGTGAACAGATGAACCAGCAAGAAAAAGATACCATGCCAACTATTGAAAATAAGGAGGAGAACGGGCAACTGTACAAGCCAGGTGAAATAGTGCCGACTAGCGGTCGGTATGAATTGATGAATGCGGATGGAAGTAGCAAGGGACGGGAAGTCACATCAACCAAAGGAGAACACTTCCCGCCAACACCAGAATCTGAAATGCACTACAAGCTAGTTGACCCAACCCACCACAAGAATCAGTCATCTCTCAATCAGCAAGAAAACGATGCTAGTACAACAACTGGAAATCAGCAATTGTATAAACCAGGCGAAATAGTACCAGAAAGTGGGCAGTACGAACTGATTAGTGCAGATGGAAGTAGCGAGGGGCGAGAAGTTACGTCAACCAAGGGAGAACATTTCCCACCAGCACCAGAGTCAGGAATGCACTACAAGCTAGTTGACCCAACACACCATAAAAAGTAATGAATGAACTAATTAGTGATCCACTCATTCTCGCCGCAGTTAGCGTAGGTACGTTACTCGCCCTACTTTGGGTTAGGACGATGGTCGCAAGAACGTCAATACGACTTGAGCGGCACAGACATGAAGATATAATTTTTGTTCTCAACCTTCAGGAAAAATTTATTAATTAAAACCACTTAAAGGAATTGTGGTAAAGCAGAAGAATGGCATTCGTCCACGATTAACGCGGCGGCATCTACTGAGTATTTGGGTAACAGGCATAGCTGCCGGAATGGGGACGGCGTGTGCTAATGAGCGGATAAGAGGTATATCGATGACAACAAATAGGCAAAAATTACAAAATTCACAGGCGGCAGAAGCGGGACTTCTGCTAGCACGACCAACACAGCCAACGATAGCAGCGCTAAGCGGACTACAACCTCTAGGGCTTTCAGATAAGCGTGATGCTCTGCTTTACGTACCGCCAACCTACCAAGTGAAGCAACCAGCACCGCTAGTGGTAATGCTGCACGGTGCTGGAGGTGATGCACGTGGTGGCATGAAGCTGTTAATGCCCCTCGCCGATGCAGCTGGTTTAATCCTACTTGCACCTGCCTCGCGTCAACAAACCTGGGACATTATTTTTGGTAATCAGTACGGTTGGGATATTGCCTTGATTGACACTGCACTGGCTCAGGTATTCAGTCGCTACGCTATTGACCAAAATCGTTTGGCAATTGGGGGGTTCTCTGACGGTGCTTCCTATGCGCTGAGTGTGGGGATCACAAACGGCGACCTGTTCAGCCATGTGATAGCGTTCTCGCCAGGGTTTATGGCTCCAGCCCGACAGCAGGGGAAGCCACGCCTATTTATCTCGCACGGTACGCGAGATCAAGTTTTACCAATCGACAGATGTAGCCGGAAGCTCGTGCCGCAGTTGAAACGTGCTGGCTATGACGTACTTTATCGGGAATTCGACGGTTCCCACACGATTCCGTCTGAGATTGCCCGTAATGCCTTAAGCTGGTTTACAGAAACTCCCTGATTCGTAAATCTTGTGAAAAGCTTCTCTTCTCTTGAGCGCATCTAATGGTTAGGGAAGTACAGGCTTAGTAGCAAGCAATGGCTGACCAAAGAACAAAATATCAAAGCGTCGGTTGCTACAAGCTAGACACAAATAAACCAAATGATTGAAAACTGCCTTACTTCAGCATATCCCCATTCTTGATAGTGCGATCACTCAACGCTTGCTTTAGCGCATTTCTCATTCTTGATAGTGCGATCACTCAACGCTTGCTTTAGCGCATTTCTCTATCCAAAACGAGAAACTTCAATTTCAAACTCGTCTCTCCCAAAAATGGGGTATAGCTTGTTGTTGGTATCTCTAAAAATCCACTGTTCGCTACGAGTGCCTGGATACTCCAAAGATACGAAAGAACAGTTGTGGATGTATTCAATTTCTGGTTCATCTGCTAAGTTGTTAGCACCGCCTATTATCCTGACTTTGAACGACAAAGTTGACAAGGCTTTGTCTAGCAAATTCTTGGGTATCCACGCTATATGCTCTAAGGCGTTTGGTTCTATTTCTAGATATACGGATAGAGGTTTGACTAAAGCTTGCCGTTGCTCCAGCGTCCAACTTTTGACTATTTTCAATAGCTCATGGCGATCGCATTCTACAGCAGCAGCAATATCTGACCAAGTTTGATTCGGCTCGAATGGAGAAACTCGTGTTGATTGATCTGGATTATTTTGTTCTTGAGCGTCGTCTTGTTCCCCTAAGACGGAACCGCCAGGATAGCTGATGTCTGAAACCTGCTTTATCTCCGAAGGTATGGCATTTGTAGTTGATGCAGCTTCAGCTAATCTTACTTCTAGTTCAGCAATTGTGCGCTCACGCTCTTGTAACTGACGCATCAGTTTCTGATTTTCTGTATTGAGCGATCGCGCCTGCTCCACTATCGTCTGAAATTCTGCTGGTTGGGCGGTAAAATGTTCGGTTGACTGTAGCGAGGCAGATTTTTGTTGCGACCTCAGCGCGATCACTTCCTTGATTACGCGCTGCGGCAATACACCTTCAGTCTCCGCCTGTTGCTCAATCAATAGACCTGTCTCTTCATCGTGTAAAAGTATGTTGTAGTACCGTCCCCCACCTGAACGACATTGCCTCCAGCCGCTAGTTGTGTTGTCTAGCTTCTTCCTAGATTGCTTAGACCGTAACTCGCTGATCAAATCTTGGACTATTTTGGGAGTAATGACTGCTTGTTCTCGCAGTGAGGCTACTACTGGTGCATATCTCTTAGAACGTAATTTTAGAATAGTGAAAGGCTCAAGGCATACCAACTGGGAAAAGTCAAAACCCTCAAAAACACGAGCAATATCTAGATACTTTCGGGCTTCATCCCCGACCCATTGCAGCAATCCTTTAACGAAAGCGCTAAACTCTTTACGGTTCAACTGGACTCGGTTGCTTTGTCAGAGGACTATTGCTTGGATGCACGGCAATGGCTCCTTGCTCACGACCCTCAGAATGTGCCAGAGCGCGTAGCAACTCAAAAAAGTTCATCTAGCGCCCAGGAAGCACATGAGGCAATTCGACCAACTCACGTAAATAATACTCCTGACAGCCTAAAGGCAAAATTAAGTGAAGATGAGGCGAAACTTTACAGCCTAATTTGGGGAAGAGCGATCGCTTCGCAGTGTAAAAATTGCCCAGTTGCAGAAAACACGGGTTGTTACCATGATTAATTCTCCTTGTTTATGAACAATTCAGTATTGCCCATGTCATCATGACTCACCTGCCCAGAGAGATAGATGGTGCCCCCAATTTTCACTGTCGGGGGATACCCATACTCTTGCTCCCAAGGCATATTAAGGTTTTGTATTTCCTTGCTACTCGTCAAAAAGTTCTTCTTTTGAGTTAATCATGGAACAGAATGTGGGCAGAAGCTAATACCTTGATTAAAGGTCTTTACCCTGAAAATCCACTAAACGCGGCAGCAAATCCGAAAGCGGCAGCAATTACTGCCGTACCCCATTTAATTGATGGGTTGCGATCGAGCCAATCCGTAAAGCTGGGTACGCTCAAATTACCGAAATCGCCCTCTACGGTGTCGTAACCAATACTTCTTGGTTAAGCGTTAAGCAGTATTAGTAATAGAAAAAATTAACGGCGTGGGGATGAATCCTGTACCTCGGTGAATTGGCTTTTTAGACGAAAACTTCGAGCGAGGTTTTTTGACTA
>JAHHHE010000145.1 GCA_019359535.1 Gloeocapsa sp. UFS-A4-WI-NPMV-4B04 | reverse complement strand
GACGGTTTATCAACTGAAAACAGGGCTGTTGTCGAACTATTTGATTGAGCAGCTTAAGTCGCCGACTCTCTCTATGAAGCTGGATTGTGCTTAACCCCCATATTTAGTATCTCTGCGTAAGTCCTGAAGAATTAAAAAAGTGAACAGTGAACAGTGAGTAAAAAATAAGAATTAAAAAATTGTGATATGACAATTTACTCTTACACTCATCACTCATCACTACTCACTACTCACTCTTTGTTGCTGCTCAATTTCGCCAAATTCTAGCAGTATAATCTCCCTTGTCACTGCCACTTGCGATCGCCTGCCCATCTGAGCTAAAGGCAACAGAATTAACTACGCCTGAATGCCCTTCAAGAGTACGAATAAGTTTAGCATCGCTTAAATTCCATAACTTAATAGTTTTGTCATCGCTAGCACTTGCCAGGGTTTCGCTATTACGGTTGAAGGCAACAGAATTAACTAAATTTGTATGCCCTGCAAAGGTATTAATTAATTTCCCCGTCTCCGCATCCCAAAACTTAATTGTCTTGTCTCCACTACCCGAAGCAATCATCTTGCCATCAGGACTAAAGGCAACAGTTCTAACTGGCCCTAAATGGCCTTCAATGGTGTTCAGCAGTTTACCAGTCCGCATATCCCACAGCCTAATTGTCTTATCTTTGCCAGCACTGGCGAGCATTTGTCCATCTGGACTAACAGCACTAGCAAAAACTCCTTCTTTATGCCCGTTAAACGTCTGAAGCAATTGCCCTGTTTTTGGATTCCATGATTTGATTACGCCATTCCAACCACTACTAACAAGTGTTCCATCTGGACTAAAAGTTACAGCTCGCACATTTTTTTGCTGTGGTTGAATTGTGCGGATTAGTTCGCCAGTCTGCGGATTCCATAACTTGACTGTTTGATCTTTACCACTACTGACAAGAGTTTGTCCATCAGGACTAAAGGCGACTGATAAAACTGGCGCAGTATGTCCCTTGAGTGTATGCAGCACTTCTCCAGTCTGTGAATTCCACAGCTTGAGTGTCGAGTCGTCGCTAGCAGTAGCAATAATTTGTTGACTAGGACTAACAGCTACAGCCCAAATTCCTTTTGAATGACCGTTTAATGTTTGAGTTTGGACATTTTCCCAATTAGTAGCTTCAATTTGTGCTTGTTGCCACTCATGAAGTCCATAAGCACCAGCCGATAGCGCTAGAATGCCTGCGATACCTGCTCCGATTAACCAATTAGAATTTTTCCGCTCAACTGGAGTAGTATTAATAGTTCTTGGACGTTCTTTTTCTAACATTTAAAGCCTCATGATTACTGTTGTTAAAATGCTGATAAGATGCTTTATATCTTTTGCTCAGATACAGGTAGTATGATTTTTAATTGCGGTATTACTTATTTTTATTATGTTATATATATTGCCACTAGCGAAGTTGAAATACTGCCTCAAAAACGAACCAGTGCCAAGTTAAGCGTAAATTTTTGTCAATAGAGATCAAAACTGCCAAACTTTAATCGTCTTATCCTTACTGCCACTAACTATAGTCTGCCCTACAAGACTGGTAGCGATTGATAAAACCCAGTCAGAATGCCCTGTGAGAGTGCGGCGCAATTTTACTGTCTGAAGATTCCAAACTTTAATCGTTCGATCGATCCCTGCACTAGCAAGCGTTTGGCTATCATTGCTGAATGCAACAGAAACCACGCGATCGCTATGCCCCTCAAGTGTACAGATTAATTCTCCAGTTCGCCAATTCCAAACTTTAACTGTCTTGTCCCAACTACCAGAGGCTAACGTTTGTCCATCAGGGCTAAAAGCGACGGATCTCACAGCGTCAGAATGTCCTTTAAGGGTACGCCGCAGTTTTCCGGTGGACAAATCCCAAATCCTAATACTTTTATCACTGCCAGCAGTCGCTAACGTTTGTCCATCGGGACTAATGGTAACAGAGAAAACTCGACTAGAATGATCTGCTAAAGTGGAACGCACTTTTCCAGTTGGTAGATCCCAAACCTTAATATTAGTATCTTCACTGCCACTTACAACCGTTTGTCCATCAGGGCTAATAGCCACTGACCAAACTGGGCCAGTATGTCCAGAAATTGTCTTGATCTGCTCTCCTGTTTGGGCATTCCATAACTTGATAGTATTGTCTCCACTGCCACTAGCAAGGATTTGTTGATCGGGACTAAGAGCAACCGATCTCACTGCATCGGAATGTCCCGAAAGTGTACGGATCAGTTGTCCAGTATCTAGATTCCAAATCTTGATTGCCTTGTCTCCGCTACCGCTAACTAGAGTTTTGCCATCCCTACTCAATGCTATAGACCAAACTCCTTCTAAATGCCCAGTCAAAGTCATCTTTAAAGGATTTTCGTTGCTAACCAATTTTTTACTAGGAATAGCAACTGGGGTTTTGACTTCAGGAATAGGGCCAGGAGATCGCAAAAAATAGTAGCTACCAGCCGTTAGCGCTGATACAGCAGCAAAGCTTGTTGCTATCCCAATTAGCAAAGGAGATTTTTTTGGCAAGCGAGGAAAACCATTGCTTATCCTATCCTTTAAAGACAGTATTGAGGGTTTATCCTGTAAATCTGGAATAGTTGCCTGTCCAGTGGCTTTTTCGGGCGCAAGAATAGCGGTTTGCGATCGCCCAATCACTTTTTGCTGTTTTGGGTGCTGTGGATTGGGGTTAATAGCTGCTTGTCTCGCCACATGACGCTTAATCAGTGGTGCTAGTGCTTGCAGTGCTTCTGTTGCCGACTCGTAACGTTCTTGGAAGTGGTAGCGCACCATTTTAGTGAGTACATTTGCCAAAGCAGGACTTACTTTTACATGGTGTTCCCAGATAATTTCGCCTGTGTCTGAGTCTTCTAATAGTTGTGTAGGATTCAACCCCGTTAATGCTTGGATGCCTATTATCCCTAATCCATAAATATCACTAGCAGGGCGTGGTCTGCCTCTGGCTTGTTCACTAGGCATATATCCTGGTGTGCCAATAGCGATCGTTGCGGGTATACCAACCGCATAGCTTGTGCTGGTTTTTCCTTGCGCTGTTACTACTTGCGTCCATGCTTGCTTGACGGAACCAAAGTCAACTAAGACTAATTTGTTATCCTGCTGTCTTCTAATTAAGTTGTTTGGCTTGATATCTCGATGGATCAACCCGTGACTATGCACATATTCCAGAATGCTTAATACTTCTTGGAGTAGTTGCACTATAGCACTCTCACTCCAACGGTTCCCTGTTGCCAATTCTACACTTAGGGTATGCCCTAAGATAAACTCTTGCACTAGGTAAAATTCTAGGTTTTCTTCAAAATGAGCTAAAAGCTGCGGTACTCGGTTATAGTTGCCAAGTTTATTCAGCGCTTCTGCTTCTCTAGTGAATAGCTGTCTGAGTGTTTGGATTGATTCAGGCTCATCACTGGTGCGTAACAGATGTTTAACGACGCAGGTAGGGTGATGAGCTAGTTCAGTATCTTCAGCAAGGTAGGTTTTACAGAATCCTCCTGCACTTAAAACTTGAACTATGCGATAACGCCCTTGTAGTAACTTGCCTAACATCTGTTCAACTACTGAAGTTCTTAATATTAATTGTCCTGCTTTTTCTAACCATCCCTCTAGAGGAGGTATTCTTTATTTAAGGGAGGGTTGCATATCATTAGGAGCGTACCCAGAAACTATAAGTGTTTTTTTATACTTATGAATCAAGTTTGAACTTCAAGGGTATTTAAAGATTAGTTTTGTTGATCCTCTTATTTGTTCACTGATGTGTGATTTAAAAGCTTGGCGATCACAAATCCACTCAACACAACTTATTGTATAAATAGCAGCAACTAACCTTTTTCATAGTTTTTAATTTAATAGTTCTACAGCAGTTTATTTAAAACACATTTTTATAGCCCGTTTAAATCTAAATTAGAATATTTCTAATATTTTTATATTACAAACAAATAACTATAATTATATGTAATTTACTTTCTTTTAAAATTGCCTGAAGCCTTCATATTTGCTATTATAATTTATTAAAAACTTTGTAACTTTTCTTTTATTTAAACTAAACGAAATAACTAAATTAAACTTTAAATTAATTGATAAAGTTGTATTACCTAGCTAAATTTTGCTGGAATCAGTTATTATCTGCGACTTCAGATATTGCAATAGCTGAAGATTGCAACAGCATGAAATTTAAATAAGGTATTAGATTGTAGCGAAGTTTGGCAAAGGAGTGCGTAAAATAAGCAATCCTGGGATTTTTTTCAAAATTAATACTTGAAGGAGGTATTCTCAAAACGGAAAACACCTGCCTCGTAGTATTTAGGATATTACGGATATTTTCTATAAAAATAGGAAATTTGACACGAGGTTTATCGTCTTTCAGGGTAGTATTACTCACACCGAAAGACAAGAAAATATTGCCATCAAACTCTAGAGTAAGGTGATAGGATTTTCCTAATCAACGAGCTTTAATATCTTCGCTAATGTTTTTTCCTACTCCAAAATTGTAGTAGGTGTAGCATAAATTACTCCTATTCAGGAGCGCCAGTACGGTTGAGCAAAAAATCACTGAGCAAGCAAATATACACTAAGGCAAACTTAGCTACGCCCTGTAGTAGATAGGCCCTCGACAATTAGAGACGGAGTGTAACAAGAGCCATTCCAATCAGCATCACTGCCTAGGGCAGATATTTGTTTGAGTGCAGTGTAAACGTTTCCAGCAACCATTGTATCTTTGACTCTACCTACAACTTGACCATTTTTGACTCGGTAGCCGAGATCAACATTGATCGAAAAGTCACCAGAAATACTACCGCCACCATCTAGCATTTGATCGACGATTAGTCCATCATCCAGATAAGTAATTAATTGGGCTAGTGACTTATTCCCAGGCTGAATCAGTAAGTTAAATAACCCAGGCGTAGGATAACTACCCAATCCAGGACGAAAACCATTGCCAGTAGTGGCAGTATTCAACTGATGAGCAATAGTGCGATCGCAATAAAAATGCTGCAAAACCCCGTCTTGGATAAAAACCAGCGATTGAGTAGGTGTACCTTCATCATCAAAAGGGCAGCTAAACGGCCCCGCCTCTGGTTCTTGCCAAAGAGTTATTTCTTTTGATACTACTTGCTGTCCCAGCCTATCTGCCCAAGGAGAAGCCTTTTCAATGACTCTTTTGCCATTTAAAGCGGCTTGAATAGTACCCCAAAGCATATCAGCAGCTTTAGAAGTAAACAAAATCGGTACACGCCCAGTGGGAGATGAAACATTGTCTTTTACCCAGTCCAAGCGCTGTAAGATGTGACGAGCAATTGCTTCTGGATGCAGGCTACCGCGTTGAGTCTGACCATCAGATACACTCAAAAAATCATCACCTCGTACCCATTCTGCTGAGATATAACAACTGAGTGTGGTGTCAGTGTAGTGGCAGTCTAAACCTTGAGAATTGACGAGACGAGTAGTTTCAACATCACTATCCCACTCAGCGCTAACGAGGACTTCTGGGTAAGCGTCTCGAATGATAGCGATCGCCTGCTTCCCCCACTCAACTAATTGTTCTACTGGTACAGCTTCCCCTAAGTCTGGATAAGCAGGCTTTGAGTTGCTTCCTAGTTCAATCCTTTCAGGTTCATTGAGTTGGCTAAGTGCTAAAGCACGTTCCACCATTGCCTTCGGTTCTACTGGCCCATAAGCCACAGCCAATCCTGGACGGCCTGATCTCCAAAGCCGTAGCGCTGTTCCTTCAGATTGAGCGCTTTCAAGCTGCTTTAAGCGGTTTGCCTCAAAAAAAACTGGTCGAGACAGCGATCGCGAATGATATATTTCAGCTGCCTCTGCGCCTGACTTAGCGGCTAGGTGCAGCAGTTGTTCTGCTAGTTTCTCTTGTGGCAAATTTTCAGAACCCATAACCCTTGCTGATTTTTGTTGATACCGCCAAGACACCAAGAAAAGTTAAACACGAATCCTGCATTTTCTTTGTGTCTTATAGTTAATTCACGTGCAATCAATTTACGGCAGATTGAGCTCTTGCAACAGCCAAAAACCTGCAAAAGATTCTGTTTGGGGATCAGACTGAACCGCTAAAAAATGTACTCCACTGGCTTTCTGCTTGGCTTCCTCAAATTCTTGAGCTGCTGTTAAGGTTTGTGGTTTGATATTACCCATAATCCAGCTATCACTCGCCCCGGTTTCTAAAAGTAATCTTGGCAGTGGGCGATCGCTAAATTTGAGAAAAGCTAACTCTATTCCCGACATCCACCCAGCCAAAGGCACAGATCGAGGTGAATAAATGATCACACCAGGAATTTTTGTTTCAGGCGTTAACCCAATCATCTCCAATGGGAAAGCCTCACCAAAGCCAATATCCCATTCGTGCATTTCCGCAAACGCAGACGCTTCTAAACTAACAAACGCCCACTGCTGTCCGATTAAGGGATCTGGTAGGCGTTGGGGATTTGGTGTCTCAAAGCGAACAGAGGGATTTGTCGCAGCTTGATATCCAGGTTCTTGAGGATACACTTCCTCCATGCGTTGTTGCAGCCATTGATAAAGAGCTAACGTGCGGCGGCTAGGCTGTGGCGGAATCCCCAAATCGTCGCAGGCTTTGACAATCATATTATTCATCTGGCGGCGGAAAAAGCGGAACTTGACGGGCGCAACTCCGGCTTCGCTAATTGCCTCCTCTAAAGCCGTCTTCAGCCAAACCGAATTTACCTGTGTACTGGGGCAATACTTAGCATATCGAAACAGAGAATCAGGGTTTGTGCGCGAATCCAACGGACTCTCACACACCAAGACTTCCCAAATTTTTTTCTTGTTTTCATCCAAAATCGGACGGGAGTAGAAGTCTAGCTCCCAAATAGTAACCATGTGACGCTGTTAAAGTTTTTTTACTTTCTGATCATACGAGCGATCGCAGCCAAAATAGCTATTAATTATCTGCTGGGTAACTCACACAGTAGGTTTACGGTAAAAGTGACTAAATCTCTACTCTCCACTTGCAAAGTACCGCCTAAATGTTCTGCTAGCTTTTTTACAATGTTAATCCTAGTCCAGTTTCCACCCTGCTGCCTGCGATCGCTACTTTTGAGGCGATAAAACTGCTCAAATTGATTAGGTAATACTGGGTATTTTCGTAGAATACAATACAACTACGTTACGTAAAGCAATACAAATAAATCCTGCTGCAACAGCAGGATTTTTAACTACATTTTTGGACGCGATCGCATTTCCTTAAGGAACTTCAATCGGAATCAAAGCATTCTCAGGTAAATAACCCTTAAAACACTTTTCATCTGACAGAACCAAAGTCAGCCGCAACTGATAATCAGGCGGGATTTGCAAATCTGCCCAAGGCACTGCTATCTCCAAGCAACGATCAAGAGCAACAGCAGCGCGACTAACACGGGGATGCCATTGATCATGTTCGCCAGCCTCTTGAAACTGAATTGATTGAGTCAGCAAATTAATTTCTAGCTGGTGATGAAACATATAGTTCATCGGCGCTGCATCCGGCAAATTCTCTAGATTTACTGGGCTATTGTGCATGGTTTGGTCAGGATAAAACCACAGCAAATTTAACTGAGGTGGATAGTCACGCCCTGGTTGTACGCCGCTTTGGAAGTCCAGCCGCAGGTAAAAGTTCAAGTGATCCACGCCGTACCAGAGACGCTGAATTGCGCTGCTTTTGTGCATTGTTCCCCGCGCTCCACCAACTTCCAAGCGACCAGCTTTGTCCCAGTCTTGTTCGTCGCCTAGTCCATTAATCACCGGATGAATAAATCCTTGCGGTCGATGGTCAGCCTGTACTTCGTGTACTTCTACTGGTTGGTAGATATGCGGGGGTACTGGTTCATTCAACGCCTGGTAAATTCCACACAGGTGTTCTCGAAACAACTGGTCAAAAATTGCATCCTGATTTGAGGAATGACCCTCACCAAACCACCAAAACCAATCAGAACCTTCTGCCGCATATAGAGCTTCCCACGCTTCAGGATTATTTTCCTCGGTTGCTTCAGGATGATTTGCCAATACTTGTCGCGCTTCTGCCAACAGATCCCAAGCGCGATTTTTTGCCGGATCACCAATCCATGTGGTAAAGCTGCCATCCACCCAAGACCCGCTATGTAGCTTTGCGGCTGGGATAGTTGCTTTTGCTGGGAAAGCATCGAGATATTCAGAAACAGTTACGAGTTTGATCTGCTGATGGTCACTCAGGATTTGATATAAATTCTCTAGAAACGGCTTGCCATCTTCGGGGTAAAATTCCCAGCAATTCTCGCCATCAAGGGCAATAGTAACTAACCAAGGTTCATCTGGTTGCCTGTCTTTATGAGATTGGGCGATCGCTTCTAAATGCCCCACCAAGTCAGCTGCCGCTCGTTTCGGTGGCATTGACCCATAGGTAAAGCCGATCAAATCCGACAAGCGATGGTCTCTAAAAACTATTGCTAAGTCACCATGCGGTGTTTCTAGCCGATAAGGTTGATACAATATCTCCGGTTCTAAGACATTGCCAGCGCCATCACGGTGGAAAAAGTGTTGCATCGTCCATCCTAAGACAGCCTCGTCAGAGCAAATCCATTTAAATCCTTGGTCTGCAATATAAGGCAAAACTTCAGGACTTACCGACTGTTCTGAAGGCCACAACCCACGCGGCTCCTGCCCAAAGCGATCTTTATACAAATCCCAGGCTTTTTGTAAGTGGCAGGGTATATCTTCAGCCCACTGAAACCGATGCTTTGGCAGAGCCATTTGCGGCACTGCTACTCGACCAGAATTAGTATCCGCTAGCAGAGGTAAGATTGGGTGAGTATAAGGCGTAGTTGTTACCTCTAACTGCCCTTTTTGTTGCATTTGCCGATGTTGTGGTATAATGTGGCTCAAGATTTGGCGCTGTTTAGAATAAATGCGCTGGCGATCGCTTAAACTAAAATCTCGCCCTTGTTGTAACCACGCTGCTATCTCCGGATCATCCCAAAACAAAGGGTCAATCCAAGCTAAGTTATGCCAAGCTAACAAGTCGCTGTAATCTTGCAACTGCCAATTTGCTAAACACCAAGTTTGCCCCTTTTCCTGCCGTTGTTGATACAACTGAGCATAACGAGGATGCGGGTCAATCAGCGTATGGTGATTGGCATCAAAAAAGTGGTCTATGATAAATTGCTGCTGTTCTTGACTTAGCTGTTCTGTTGGGGTCAAGCTTACTGCCAAATACGGGTCAAACGCAGTACCAGCAATATAGTCTTCAAGTTGCAATATCAAAGAAGGAACTAAGTTTACCGTTTGATGCAACTTAGGATACCGCTCTAGCAGTAATACTAAATCTAGGTAATCTTTTGTACCATGCAGCCGCACCCAAGGCAAGCGGTACTGAATAGCAGAATTAGAACCACTGTTATCACGACTTTTGTACAGTGGCTGGTGCTGATGCCAGATAAAAGCAACGTAGAGAGGATGAGGCATAATTTAGGGGGATCAGGGGTTAGGGATTAGGGGTTAGGGGTTAGAGGTTAGGAGGTTATTGGTGAGAAGCCAATGTTATCCTCTTATTTTCTAATCCCTTTTGCCTAATATGTCTTCCCTAGTGCCTCTCGAACATCACTTTGAGCGGAGGTTTCTTCCGCTCAAACTTTGCGCTAGCCTCAAGTCCCTAAATTACTTGTTCAACTTCAGCAATTTCAGGAATCATCTCACGTAAGCGGCGCTCAATGCCCATTCTTAGCGTCATTGTTGAACTAGGACAAGAACCACAAGCTCCTTGCAGCCGTAGTTTCACAATCGGCCCATCTAGTTCTACAAGTTCCACATTTCCCCCATCAGATATCAGGTAAGGGCGCAGTTCATCCAAAACTGTTTCCACATTATCATTTGTAAGTTCCATGATTCCAACCTCTTTTGTCGTGAAAAAATTTTATGCTGTAAGTCCATACTAAATCGGATTACTGGAAGCCGAGAGCGCCACATCCAGTCTGACAATTAAACAGCTACTGGTTCTAGCAACTTTACATTGGAGAAGTTGAACTCAGTCGTAGTACGTTCGCCGTTTTCATACGATTGAATAACTTGATTACTCATCACGTAATAGTCGCCAATTTGCTGGAAGGTGTCATTAAATTTTAGGACTTTGGTAACTTCATCCGTCTGCGGATTGCGAAAGACAACATCGTAAAGTGTTGAAACGTAGCCATTACCTGTGTCTAAGCTTTCTTGGGTATCAATTACAAAAGCCATGCGGCCCATAACGCGGCTGACTTGACAAATTTCAGTCCCGCGAATTTTGTAATTAGAACCCATCGCATCGCCTTTTACCAGGATTTCTACCGCCCCTGTTTCATCGCTTTTACCCAGGTTAAACTCATTTTTGCCATGAGACTGGTCAAATTGCGATCGCTTGCGATGAGTTACAACATCTCGTAACTGAGTATAGACGCTCTCTTGCACTTGTTCATCGTCTATCCCAGTAACTTCGACACTCATGTCTCGGTTAATCCGAATTTTACCGTTATAGACTTCATTTCCCTGCTTCAGTTGCACATCGGCGCTGTAGCCGGGAAAGTTCTCGTCCCAGGTGTAACGATTTTCGTATGCCGCTCGAAATAACTCACGCGCATTTCTTTGCTCTGTCATGCAACCTTTTTGATTTCAACTTCTTTACAATTTTAGTCTATTCGGCTTAGGCATCAGTTAAGAGCATTCTTAGCAGGGGAATGTTTTTGTTTCCTCTAGTCCCCAACTCTAAAGGAAACTCTCCACATAGCTAACTCATCAAGTCTAATGAATCGGCGGCTGTTGGCGCTGAAGCCATCACAGGTTCTTGATAAAGTGGCACAGTGAATGTCACTGTTGAACCGAGTCCTTCGCCCATACTGTAAAAGTTAACCGTACCTCCCATTGCCTCTACAAGCTTCTGGGAAATTGTCAGTCCTAAGCCAGTACCACCATACTGACGAGTACGGGAACCATCAACTTGATTAAACGATTGAAATAGTTTGTCTTGTTTGTCTAAAGAAACGCCAATTCCAGTATCGGCGACACGAACTTTTACTATGCCAGGAAATTCTTGGTTTTGAAACGAGATTTTTTTGCGAACTACGTCAGCGCTAATAGTTACTCCACCTTCATTGGTGAATTTAAGCGCATTGCCAATTAAATTCAGCATTACCTGTAACAAGCGCTGATAATTGCCATGCACAATAATTTCATCAGCAGTATCCGGCTTTTGGATATCCAAGCTTAAGTTTTTCTGCTCGGCTTGAGTTCTGGTAAAATCTTCTACAACACTAAATATCTCATCTAGCTTAACTGAGCTTAGTTCTAGCTCCATCTTACCTGCTTCGATCTTGGCAATGTCCAAGATATCATTGATAATGTTGAGCAAGTGTAGAGCAGAGCGGTAAGCCTCCTCGATAAATTCGTGCTGCTCCTCTGGATCATCTGCCATTCCTTCGAGGATCAGCTTCAGAAATCCCAGCATTCCATTAAGCGGAGTACGCAGTTCATGGGAAGTGTTGGCGAGAAACTCGCTTTTGAGGCGTGAGGCTTCTTCTGCTTGTTGACGAGCTTCTTCTAATTCTTTATAGAGAGTAGCATGAGCGATCGCTGTGCCAACCTGATCTGCCAACTCCCGCACCAGTTCGATTTCTGCTGCTGTCCATATGCGTGGGTGATTGTCCAATGAAGGCTCGCCGCGAACACACTGCTGAAGGCTAATCAGTCCATTGGGTTTGTCTTGATAGCAAGTAGCAACCACCAACAGCGACTGCTGAAAGTTACTATAGTGGTTCTGCTCAACGATAACTGGTTCTAGTGTTTCTACCGCCTGACGAAAGCCAGCATCATTAGCAATTGCAAGCTCTTTACCCAACATTGAGCGAACATTTGGCTGACGATACTCAGCTACCACCTGCATCTGTGAAATGTCATTTTCGTAGGGACAAATAATGCACTGGCTCAGATTTAAAGCTTCTCCTAAACTATCAACTGTTTGCTGCCAAATAGTATCTAAATCTAAGGTGCGCCGGATATTATGAGCAATTTTAGTTAGCAGTTTCTTCGATTTAACCGAAGGCACTACTATAGATTGGCTAGTGGCTTCTTCATGCTGAAAGTTGGTTCTTGCTTCATTTCTAGCTGCCTCAATCTGCCGTCCCATCACCAAAACTGTAGTCGCATTACCTTTTGGCGGTAAAATTGGGCTGACGATCAGTTCAAATCTAAAAAACTTCTGTTCATAGCCAAATAAACACTCGAATTTTTCAGGAACTAGGCTTTCTATAATCCGCTCTACCCGTTCTAGATACAAATTCGTTTCCACGGGCCCAAACGTTTCACTTACCAAGTTTCCAACTACTTGCTCATTGCTCAACTCCTGTTCAGCTTCTTGCCAATAAAAAGATAGATAACGACCTAAGAAATCTTGTGTAAAAACTAACTCTGAGCTTAATTCTGGCAGCGCAGAAGGACTCGTACCAATAGCTTCCACATTGTTTGACACAGAAAGCGGCAGTTGGGAATTAGCAGTAACACTCATTAGTCGCATAACTATACACAAATGGCAAGCAGGAAAGCTGGATCAACAGCTGCTTCGAGTTTTGCACAAAAAATCGGCTTTAGGGAATGAGGAAAATACTGCCTTTTTAATATTCTTTAAACTGCGTAGTCTTGAACTATCTAATCATTCCACTCGCCCCTCGGTGGTACGGGTGTTCGCCCAAGGGTGCGTGTTAGTTCGTCATCTCGTTGTGTTTCGCCCCGCAGCCACTGTCGGATTGCAACTTCAATCACTTTACTAGGCTCGTTCGTCAGGTGCTGGATTTGATCTACTAACTCAGAATCTAGGTGGATAGCAATTTCTACCTTGTCGGGATGAGCGTCTGAATCCATAGTATTTTCATTCATAAGTGATAGCACATGGGTGATAGTAAAAAATTTCAGTCGATGCTGGGCAAGTCAGCTAGTGCAGCTATTGTGTAATAAGTTGCTGCTAGTATTTATTGTACGATCTTGAGGAAGCAATACAGGACGCAGACATATTTACTAAATAAAGGGGTTAGAGTTCACAGAAGTAGATAAAATGGTTTCAAACCGAGCGAACTTTCGGGAAAGAAGATGTTTTCCCAGAATGTCGTGTCCCAAATGCGCGTCGTAAAGCTGAGAAGAAATTGTGTGGAAGTCAATCAGGGAAAAAAGCCCTTATTCTTATCCACCTAAGTTACCCTAGCTTCTAACTCCTAGTAAAAACTTGCTTTTAGCCGAAGCAACGTCTTTGTTCAGAAAGCATTAAAATGCGTTAAGTATCTCGATGTCTTAACATTACTTAGTTCTAAATATAAGAATATGACTGACGTTCCCGCAGAGCGGATTCGTAATTTTTCTATTATTGCTCACATTGATCACGGCAAATCTACCCTCGCAGATCGCCTGTTGCAAACTACTGGCACAGTAGATGTGCGGCAGATGAAGGAACAGTTTCTCGACAACATGGATTTGGAGCGAGAGCGCGGGATTACAATTAAGCTGCAAGCGGCGCGGATGAACTACACGGCTAAGGATGGCCAGCAGTATGTTTTGAATTTGATTGATACACCTGGCCACGTGGATTTTTCGTATGAAGTATCGCGGAGTCTTGCTGCTTGTGAAGGGGCGCTATTGGTAGTTGATGCGTCGCAAGGTGTGGAAGCGCAAACTTTAGCAAATGTCTATTTGGCGCTAGATAATAATCTCGAAATTATCCCAGTTTTAAATAAAATTGACTTACCAGGAGCAGAACCAGAGCGAGTCGTCGGCGAAATTGAAGAAATTATTGGACTTGATTGTAGTGGCGCGATTTTAGCTTCTGCAAAAGAGGGAATAGGCATTGATGAAATTTTAGAAACGATCGTAGAGCGAGTACCGCCGCCACAAGATACTGTAGGTGAACCGTTACGGGCATTGATTTTTGATAGTTATTACGACAGCTACCGGGGAGTAATTGTATATTTCCGGGTGATGGATGGGACAGTTAAAAAAGGCGATCGCATTCGTCTGATGGCTTCTCGTAAAGAATTTGACATAGACGAATTAGGTGTTCTATCTCCCACGCAAAAACAAGTGAATGAACTTCACGCCGGGGAAGTAGGCTACCTAGCGGCGGCAATTAAAGCTGTCACTGACGCACGGGTAGGCGACACAATTACACTAGCTACAAAACCTGCTACTACAGCATTGCCTGGTTACACAGAAGCCAAGCCAATGGTTTTTTGCGGGATGTTTCCCATTGATGCCGATCAATTTGAAGATTTGCGCGATGCTCTAGAAAAGCTGAAATTGAACGATGCGGCTTTACAGTATGAACCAGAGACTTCAAGCGCAATGGGGTTTGGCTTCCGGTGTGGATTTTTAGGGTTGCTGCACATGGAAATTGTACAGGAGCGCTTGGAACGCGAATACAATCTAGATTTGATTATCACTGCTCCATCAGTTGTCTATCAAGTAACAACCGTTAAAGGAGAGGTACTGTATGTCGATAATCCTAGTCGCCTACCATCTCCTAATGAACGCGAGAAAATTGAAGAGCCTTATGTGCAAGTAGACATGATTACGCCGGAAGCGTATGTCGGCACTTTGATGGAGTTGTGCCAAAATCGGCGCGGTGTGTTCAAGGATATGAAATATCTTGCCCAAGGGCGAACAACAGTAACGTATGAGTTACCGCTTGCTGAAGTAGTGACAGACTTTTTTGATCAAATGAAGTCGCGATCGCGTGGCTATGCCAGTATGGAATATCATCTAATTGGCTACCGCGAGAATCCTTTAGTACGGTTGGATATTCAGATTAATAGTGATCCAGTTGATTCTTTAGCAATGATTGTACATCGCGATAAAGCTTATAACATGGGACGAGCGATGGCAGAAAAACTCAAGGAATTGATTCCGCGCCATCAATTCAAAGTGCCAATTCAAGCGACAATCGGCAGTAAAGTAATTGCCAGTGAACAAATTCCCGCCTTGCGGAAAGATGTACTAGCTAAATGTTATGGCGGCGACATCAGCCGCAAAAAAAAGCTACTCCAGAAGCAGGCAAAAGGTAAAAAGCGGATGAAATCTGTGGGTACAGTAGATGTTCCTCAAGAGGCATTTATGGCAGTGCTACGGCTTGATCAGCAATCTTAAGTGACTTTTCACTTAGCTAACGTCAGTTCGGGTTAAGGATCGAGACAAGAAAGGGGCAAACCCGATAGGCTGAAAATACCAAAATCTCAAGCCTGATTTGCCCTCATGATTAGTCTAGAAGAACTATGAATGCTCCGTCGATG
>JAHHHE010000144.1 GCA_019359535.1 Gloeocapsa sp. UFS-A4-WI-NPMV-4B04 | reverse complement strand
ACCAACGACATCAAAAATGGTACAGACGCTAATCAAGATAGCGATGGATTTAATCGCTCCTAACCATCTGCGAAACTGGTTCGCTCACTGCTGCTACTGTGCCTTATAAGACTGAAAACCGCTGTAAATTACCGAGAACTATATAAACCGAGAACTATATAAAAGGAAAAAAGTTTCTGGAACTAGCTTATTTAAAAGATATTTCTGACTCATTGAGCGATGCCTGCGGCGGGCTTTGCCAACGCACAACTAACAACTGACTGTCCTAAAGCGCTACTACCTAAATTGTGATTAGGGATATTCTGAGGTTAATGGCTCAACGTCATGATAGTATAACTAACAAAACCCTTGCGGTCTAGCAATTTCTAGTTCTAAATTGTTGTTTTTCCTAAAGTTGTAAATCTCGTAGTCATTGATATTCGTATCACTGAGTTCTAAATTATAGAAATCGACAAATTGATCATCAAAGTAAGGACCAGCGTGCCAAGTGCCAACATCTAACTTGATAAAGCAATTACCTGGAATCTGAAAAGCCGTGATTTCCTCTAATACAGGCGAAAAATTATCTGTTGGGGGAGCAACTGCAATTAACCAATCCTTGAGCGCGAGTGATCCTAGACATTGAGTACATTGGACATGGCGCGTAAGCATATTAAATTTATAGCCTTTGTGATGTAGACGCATAATGTAGAGGCGGGGAATACCGTTTTGCAGTACCAGTTGAGCATCTGTTGAATCGTAAGGCCTACCATCAATACGGGCATAAATTACCTGACCATAGGGCTGAAAGCTCTCTGGTGAGAGCAACTGTGCATTTAATTGTTTAAATAATTTTTCGTTAGGCATCTGTAATAAATATCCGCAGAAAACAAAGTATTGAAAAGAGCTAAATACAACAACCTCTACTAGACAAAGAGTAATCAGAAGTATAGACGAGATAGTGGGAAAATATAGAATATGTAAACAGCGCGATCGCAGTGTTTGGGCTGATATACCGCTCAAGCCTAGAGGTAATTAGGCTAAGAAGGTGTAAGCTTGTCAAAAAAAGTAATGTCATCAAATTTTTTGTTATACGGTGCTAATGGCTATACAGGCAATCTGATTGCTAGATTAGCAGGGCAACGTGGTCTACGCCCTATACTTGCTGGACGTACTCCTGAGAAAATTGAACCGCTTTCAACTGAACTTGGTTTAGAGTACCGCGCCTTTTCTTTAGATGATGATATTGCTGTAGATAAGGCTTTGGCAGATGTATCAGTTGTGCTGCACTGTGCTGGCCCGTTTTCTCAAACTTCTCAGCCGATGGTTGCTGGATGCCTGCGTACTAAAACCCACTATTTGGATATTACAGGAGAAGTGGCAGTATTGGAGGCGATCGCTGCCCGCAGTAATGAGGCTAAAGCTGCGGGAGTTATGTTACTACCCGGTGTAGGTTTTGATGTCGTACCCTCCGACTGTTTAGCGGCACATCTCAAGGCAAGGCTCCCAGAGGCAACACGGCTCACTCTTGGATTTCAGGCACTAGGTAAAATATCACGCGGAACAGCTACCACAATGGTAGAAGCACAGAATCAAGGAGGTTTGGTAAGACGTGGCGGAGTTTTAACTCCGGTTCCCGCAGCGTGGAAAACTCGCTTAATTGATTTTGGTCAAGGTGCAGTGGCAGCCGTAACTATTCCTTGGGGAGATGTTTCTACAGCTTATTACAGCACAGGCATTCCAGATATCGAGGTTTATGCAGCATTTCCCGCAGCTACACGCCTGGGAATGGTTGCGAGTCGCTATCTTGGCTGGTTACTAGGTTTACCTACAGTGCAGGATTTCCAAAAGCGCCTGATTCAAAACCAACCACAGGGGCCTAGCGCTGCCGAACGCGGACAGGAGAGAAGTTTATTATGGGGAGAAGTAGAAGACAATTTTGGTAAGCAAGCGGTGTCTAGATTGCAATGTCCTGAAGGCTATACTCTTACAGCGTTAACAGCTTTGGCAATTGTAGCCAAGGTACTTAGAGGACAAGTTTCTGTAGGTTTCCAGACACCTTCTTTGGTTTATGGCGCAAATTTTATCTTAGAAATTGGGGGTGTTGTGCGTGAGGATTTAGACCCCTAATAACTACTCTGTGAGGATATTATTCACACAGGGCAGCAGCGTGGTGGCGGATGTGATCTTCAATTAAGGTGGTAATGAAGTAATAACTGTGGTTGTAGCCTTCGTGGAACCGCAAAGTTAAGGGTTGATTAGCTGCTGTGCAAGCTTGTTCAAATACATGGGGAAGTAGCTGTTCAGCCAGAAACGGATCGGCACTGCCTTGGTCAATTAGAATAGGACGATTATAATTAGCTTCCTTGACAAGTTCGCTGGCATCATAGGCACGCCAAGCATTTTGATTCGATCCCAGGTAATTAGTAAATGCTTTTTGACCCCAAGGGCAACGCATTGGTGCGGCAATTGGCGCAAAGGCTGAAACTGACTGGTAGCTAGAGCCGTTTCTCAACGCACAAACGAGCGCTCCATGTCCACCCATAGAATGACCAAAAATACCTTGTCTATCTGCTTGCACTGAAAAATGCTTGGCAATTAAAGTGGGTAACTCGTGGACAATGTAGCTATACATTTGGTAATGCGATCGCCAGGGTTGCTCGGTAGCATCTACATAGAAACTAGCGCCACTGCCGAAGTCCCAGTCGTCATCCTCACCCTCAATTCCGGTATTACGTGGGCTAGTATCTGGTACTACTAGCATCAAGCCGTACTGTGCTGCAAATTGCTGTGCGCCTGCTTTAACTATAAAGTTTTCTTCGGTGCAAGTTAAGCCAGAGAGAAAATAGAGAACCGGAACTGGTTTTGATGTTGCTTGCGGCGGCTGGTAGACAGCAAATCGCATTTCAATGTTACAAGTTTCGGAGTGATGGCTGTAAAAGCCGACAGTACCGCCGAAGCAGCGATTCTCACTAATGAGGTTGAGGGGTGCAGACATAAGCATGATCCAATACTGAATGGCAATAATTTAAGCTGTTATTGAATAAACAACTGAATTGCGTTCAGCATACATAAAGATGCGATCGCTTGAAAAAAGCTGATATCTAAGTGGGCGATCGCATCTTTAATTTAGTAAATAAGCTAATTGAGTTTCAGCTAATAGATTTTACCTTTGAGTATTCTTTGCTTTAGTTAAGTGAGCATAACCCAAAAGCGATCGCTCTTTATTTTCAGCTATCATCTGGCGGCGCAGCCAGCAATCCATCACTCAAACCAGCAACTCTTAGACGCTGTGCGCCAATATTCCGACTGAGTACCGCTAAACCTGCTAAATGCGCTTGCAAGCCTGCCGTACTAGCGCAGCAATCGGTAAGTATGATCGGTTCAATCCCAGCATCGAAAAGATCCATTGCTATTTTCAGTACACACATATCTGTATCAATACCTACAACAAATATTCGTGCAATACTTTGCTGATGCAGGTAATCTGCCAATTCGTTGGGCATACCACACAGTCCCTGTTTAGAAAAGACGCAACTTTGTTCAACAAAGGGTTCTAGTTCAGAAGCAATTTTTGTTTCTGGTTCGCCTTCGCAACTGTGCCAGTCAAGAAATATCTGGTATGGCCCATCTGGAGAGTTGATGAAACGAGTAAATAAAATCGGCGCATATTCATCACGCTGAATTAAACGAGCGACTCGTTGCGGAATGTGATGAGTGAAAGAGTTAATGAAACCAGATTGCACATCAACAATTAATAATGGCTCGGACATTTGAGTGAATAAGTACGACGATAAACTTGTCTCAGCAAGATTGAGATCGCTGTAATTTTCTCATAGTTGCTACTGTTCACATCACTCTCGTCCGTTAGTGCTAAAGCAACTTGCGTCAAGCATAGGCTTCTTTTCTGGAGTAGTTGGCGATCGCTTGTTTTCTAAGAGGGTTGTGTCAGGGTGTAACAATTTCCGCTTTTCTTTAATAAATGTTGCAAGTTCTTGATCCCGTTGTTAGGGTGTGCATGAACCGTAATCACTGAACGTTTCTCAGAAGAGGAGGCTCTATGTTGGCATTAGCTACAGTAATAATTCTCGGTTGGCTTTCCGCTTGCACGATTGGAACTTGGGCTTACTTTGCTGGAAAACCAGAATCAAATTTATCGCTACCTAAGTTTGTGTCAAGGCGATAAAAATTAAGTTTCTATGATTGCTAGTGGTTCCTCAATTAGAAATAACTGGTTGAGGAACTTTCCTTGTAATTACTCGTGTTCCAAAAAAGACGAGGGAAGAAAGAATAGTGATCGCCCTGCGATTTTGCTTTACAGCCTACGCCTTGCGTCAAATACATTTTGGCTCAGTATTTACATTTGCTGTTCTTGGTACAAATATCTCGTTTATTCAAAGCTTTTATAATTAATTTCTACCAGTTTATGATTCCTGGGTGGAAAATAATAGAAAATCAATTTTGTTTTGGAGGATTAGTGTAATTAGAGAAAACAAAGCTAAGTGCATTTTTGCTAGTGAAATTACTGAGCAAACAATTAGAGGATTAGCGATCGCACCTTTTTGTAATTGGATTAGTACCAACAAGGGATCTTCTAATCTTAAGCAGGTTGTAATATTATGGGTTCTAGCGCTTAAATATGACTTGATTAAGTGTAGTGCGCGATCGCAATTATTCCTGTTTTACTCAAAACTGGCTGTCCTTAAACTACAAAAGCACGAGAAAATGAGTTTAAGTATGTAATGTCATTTCTAACTCTTGACTGAAAACCTTAAGCTTCGTCAAACTGTCTAGAGTCGTTTTCACTTGTATAGAGGTATCGTGTGGACATTCAGCCTTTACGCCATTCTTTGAAAATTAAGTGGCTTCTTTACTATCGGCAAAATCGTCCTTGGCTAATACAACTAAAAATTTGGGGTACTTATGAGGGACAGCGCCGTCCTTCCTCTAGTTTCATCTTGGCAACTCTATCTACTTTAGAGCCGCAGTTTACCCAAATGTTGCCTTTTATCGTTGCTCTGAGTAATGACCCTGACCAAATTGTGGCAGCCTTGGGTCTTAACTTCAATCCCGATGAAGAGCTAAAGTCACTAACTGAGCCAACTTCTATAGCTAAGACTAATAGTAATGGAAATGGAGTGATGATTGCTCCTTCCCTAGCTAAGACTAATGGAAATACAGTAATAGTTACTCCTCCAGTCCAGACTAATGGAAATGGTTTAGCTATGCAAATGCCTTCTAGTGTTGCTGATCAAGATATGCGATCGCCTTCCACTCAAACAACTAATCTTCCTAACTGGGTGGATGAATCGTGTACTGGAAGAGGTACTCCTAATCCTGGCGTAGCACTTTCAATTTTAGTAATGATTGGCTCTCTAGCAGTCTGGGTAATTGGTTTTACCGGATAGCTACCGACAATATTTAGATTGACACTGGTACTTACCATCATTGATGAGGTAGTCTGACCTATTTAAAAACTGTAGAGTTTTGTGTCTTTAGAATTTTATTGTAGTTAGATATCTAGGACACTTAATTGGGAACAATAAGTGTAGTTATTTCTAGGGTGTTCATAATGTCGCCTACTGTGCCAGACAAAATCAGCTTTGAATCACTAACCATGCTCTTAGCCGACAAGTTAGCTCTGCTTACCCCAAAGCAATTGAAGAACTTAGCAGAAGAATGGCGATTAGCTCAACAGATTAGAGAATATCTGGAAGTTGAATCACCAGGATTGAAAACACCACGAGATTACTGGTTGTAAGCCACTTTGCAAGTTAAGTGTCTTTTCACCCTGGTTTTTAGATCTAGTTGATTTAGAACGCGAACGTGGTTCTAACAACACCGATAACAAGATCATTGTTGTCATTGTTGAAGCCAGGTGCAGTAATCCAAATCACCCCTGGTGTGACAGAAATGTTCTCCGTTAGCTGTAACTGGTAAAAACCCTCAATGTGCATCGAATTATCGTTATCCTCGCCCAAATCTGGAAGTGCTACGTTTGGGTTTGCTGCCAATAATTGGGCTACTGCGGTGGGGTTTAAGTTTATGCTTGAGCTAGTTAATTTCGGCTCCATTCCGACAACGAAACCTAGTAAATTTCCTTCCCCACCCAAGTCAGGAAAAGCGAGTGTCACCGCATAGTTGAAAACGTCAATATCTCCACGCTCAACAAGTCCGCCCACAGAGGAAAGAAGCTGAGTGTTAGTATAGCCAGCCCAACCGCCAAGGACAATTTTCTCGCTAAGTCGCCATGACAACTCTATACCGTAGGAATTACTGCTAGTGGGGACATCAAGCGTTTCTAACCCAAGGTTCCCGAAGAAGGTATCATCGAAGCTAGCAAAGTTTGTCCGACCGCTACCAGTGCCAGTATCATCAGCATTGTAGGAATTGATGTAAGTGAAGCCAATATTAAAGCTATCGGTCGGTTTAAATAGTAACTGAGCTATAGCGCTGTATGGCCCTGTTAATAAGCCGTCACCTGCTGCTGGGTTATTTGCTTCACCAGCTAGATATCCCAAACTCAATTCAAAGCGATCGCCTAATTCTTGGCGAAGTCCCAAACCCGCACCATCAACTAAGTTATAAATCGGGTTGCGTGTTCCAAAGGCAGACAAAGCACCAGAACCGCCGTCGCCATCTAGGAAGTTAACTGTATCAACAAAGTCATCTGCTCCCACAGCATTAGCCGCAAGAATAATCTCTGTACTCTCGCCAATCGTGAAGGCATATAACAAAGCTTCGACAAACAGATCGTTGCCTTCGTCTGCTGTAAAAGCAAGTTCACCCTCTGCTGTACCAGTAACTGTCCCAAACCCAGCGAAGTTTCCAGTTTCCAGTTCAATCTCTAGTGCATCTCTACCTGTAAAGCTACTTTCAAAATTGAGGCGTACCCGATCTACAAGCACTGTTGAGTCATCAAGATCCTCACCAGCAATGTTGTCTCCCGCTACGATACCTGCTAATCCAAAAATAACTTCCCCTTCTAGCTTGGTTGTAGTAGAAAATTGATTTGCTTCCAGTTCTGCTGTAACGGCTTCTACCGCATCTACCCTCCCGCGCAGTGTCGCTAGTTCTGCCGCGAATTCCTCTTGTAATCTTTGCAGCGTAGCTAAATCTTCTCTAGTAGTCAGGTTAGATGTGGCTGTGGTAATTAATTCATTGACGCGATCTAGGCAAGCATTCACACCAGCAGCAAATTCGTATCTTGTCAGCGCTCGATTGCCGCGAAACGTACCATCGGGATAACCAGCAATGCAGCCGTAACGCTCTATTAAAGATTGTAAGGCTTGGAATGCCCAATCTGTAGGTTGAACATCAGATAATTGGGAGACAGAAGTAACCTGTGCAAGTGCGCTGTTAGTCTCAACACTTTGACTATCTTGGCTAGTTGTGACACTAGAAGTTTCAGACACTGGTGATATCGGTTTCACCTGTTTATTAGTCAAGTTTTCTGCAATTAAATTGGTATTACTAGGTGCTTTTATGTCAATTAATTGATTTAACGGCGCTGTCGTGATCGTTGTACCTATAGCTGGGCTTTGGGCAACCGATGTTACTTCAGGTGTTTGTTTTTCTCCTGCGATCGCTACCGCAGTGCTAACCGCTAGCATCACTCCAAAAACAACTGGACTAACCAGCAGAGACTTGCACAAATTAATCATTACCCCTTCTCCTCACACCCGTTTAAACTTCTCTCGGATTATCTTGATTTATACTTCTGTCTACGTCAAACGACAAGCTGTCAAACACCTCTAACTTAGACTAATGAAAATTGTTATCATTTTCAATTAAACTAAAATTCATGCTCAAAATCAATTAACGCTCTAGCGCAAGCAAGGAGAGAAACAGTGATCCGCCCTAAAGTACAACCGATGAAACGCCAGGGTATTTTGCCACTAATGACGTTGCTGGTATCAGTTGCTACTGGCTGTAATCAATTTAATTCTGCACCGCGATCGCAGGCGCAGGAGACTTCGCCACAGTCACAGCAACTTAAAGTAGTGGCGACATTTCTACCAATGTATTGGTTTACTAAAGCAGTGGCTGGAGATTCGGCAAAGGTAGAAGTTCTGGTTCCACCGGGGACGGAGGTGCATGAATATCAAGCTACACCACAGACAGTACAAGCGATCGCAACGGCGAATGTGCTAGTACAGAATGGCTTGGGTTTGGAGGAATTTCTCGAAGATACCGTAAAAAATGCTGGCAATTCTCAGTTGCAAAAAATTGATGCAAGTAGTGGAATTCAACCTTTAGATCAAATTTCACCAATCGTAAATACTGCTGATGTCGATGAAAAGCATGAAGCTGGTGGTAATCCCCATGTCTGGCTTGATCCAATCTTGGCAAAACAGCAGATTGAAAACATTAAAAATGGTTTGATTGCAGCTGATCCAACACACAAGGAAGCTTATCAAGCTAACGCCGCCGCATACATTAAGCAGCTAGAGGCATTGAATCAGGAATTCACGCGGCGGATGCAGCAGTATCCTAATTGCACTTTTGTCACCTTCCATGACGCTTATCCTTATTTAGCTAAACGCTATCAACTTAAGCAAGTTGCTGTTGTGGAAATTCCTGAAGATCAACTCTCACCGCTTGATGTTCAAAAGGCTGTTACAGCAGTAAAACAATACAAAGTAAAGGCGCTATTTGGTGAACCAGGAGTGGATAATAAGTTGCTGCAAAGTCTTTCACAAGATTTGAACTTGACGCTGCGCCCTTTAGATTCTCTAGAAACGGGATCTATGGAACCACAACATTACTTCACAGCGATGAAAGCAAATCTGCAAACCTTGGAAGCGGCGTGTAAGTAACTTTAATGAACCCAACACCTAGTACCCAGTATCCAATTCTCAAAGTAGATAACTTAACTGTCTACCAGGGCAGCTATCTTGCTGTTCGCGATGTCTCTTTTGAATTGT
Organism: Gloeocapsa sp. UFS-A4-WI-NPMV-4B04; assembly: GCA_019359535.1. GTDB lineage: Bacteria > Cyanobacteriota > Cyanobacteriia > Cyanobacteriales > Chroococcidiopsidaceae > JAHHHE01. The sequence goes on along the minus strand of JAHHHE010000144.1, from coordinate 6,482 downwards.
TACCAGGAACAGATACAGCTATAGTTGGCCCTAATGGAGCGGGTAAAAGCACCCTAGTACAAGCAATTTTGAATTTAATTGGGCGAACAAATGGCAAGATTGAAATATTTGGTCGTCCAGTAGAGCGACTGGGACATCTCCGTCACCAACTAGGCTATATGCCCCAAAATTTTATTTTTGATCGCAGCTTTCCGATTTCGGTTGCGGAATTAGTGGCACTAGGATGGGTGAAGGGGCAAGGTAAAAACTATCGCGCGATCGCCTTCATGAGACATCACCAAAATAGAGAAAAACAAGCAGCGATCGCCCAAGCGCTAAAGCGAGTCGGTGCTGCTCATTTACGTCAGCAAGCGATCGGCACTCTTAGCGGGGGTGAACTGAAACGGGTATTATTGGCTTACTGTCTTGTGATGCGCCGTCAACTTTTGATATTGGATGAAGCGTTTGCAGGCGTGGATGTTCAAGGCGCGGCGGATTTTTATAAGTTGCTGGATGAACTGAAACGCGAGGAGGGTTGGACAGTGTTGCAGATTTCCCATGATATTGACATGGTGAGCCGTCATTGCGATCGCGTTCTCTGCCTCAACCAAACTGTTGTTTGTACTGGAACACCCGATATGGCTCTTTCACCTCAAAATCTTTTAGCTACCTATGGCCCAACTTTCAGCCGCTACCACCATCAACATAATTAAGGGTTAGGGATCAGGGGTTAGAGAATATCTAATTACTCGTTATTTGCCTAAGTGCTTTCTTCATCTAGGTGTTCTGCTACAGAGCGATAGAGATTTAGGACATGACTATCCTGTAAATGATAAAAGACATTACGACCTTGTTTGCGATAGCCTACCAATCGCATTGCTCGTAAAGTTCGTAGCTGATGGGAAACAGCTGATTCACTCATATCCAGCGCCGCCGCTAAATCGCAGACACAAAGTTCTTTTTCAGCCAAGACGGAGAGCATTCGCAAGCGATTGGCATCTCCTAAGAAGCTAAAAAACTCTGCCATACGTTGAGCCTGATCGCTGCTAAGAATTTGACTTTGTAAGAGTTGGACATCATCAACATCAACAGGATGTGGCGGATTACACTTTAGACGTACCTCTTGAATAGAATCACTTACAGTTGCAACATTTTTTTCTAACATTTGGCAATAACTTGATGATCTTGTTAGCGATTTTTAAACACTTAGATAACCCAAGTATAGCTTGGGCTTATGGGGCGACTTGAGCAGACATGGATTGGTTCAATATCTATTCTTTCAACTGGCTAGCTATAACGAGTAGCAACGATTTGGTGACTCTATTACAGTTTCCCTTTATGCAACGGGCGATCACAGGTGCTGTATTAATGGGACTACTCGGCGGCTTACTCGGCTCTTTCGTTACTTTACGCCAGCTATCTTTTTTCAGCCATGCCGTTGGTCATGCAGCGTTAGTAGGTGTTGCTTTAGGTGTTCTACTACAGTTAAATCCTACTTTGATGTTACTGCCTTTTACATTAGTTTTTGGCTTAGTTGTACTCTACTTAATTGATCAAACTGATTTAGCAAGTGACAGCGTTCTTAGTATTGTACTTTCAGGAGCATTAGCGATCGGTGTACTTTTGACTAGCTTAATCCAGGGATATCGAGGCAATTTGATGGGAGTGCTGTTTGGCGATATTCTGGCAATCAACGAGATGGATTTGATTTTAACGCTACTTGTACTTGTGGGTAGCAGCATTTTCTTACTATCAACCCTACGACAACAAATTCTGTTAACGCTTAACCCCTCTGTGGCTCAAGTTCAAGGCATTCCAGTCCAATTGTATCGTTATGCCTTTGTCGTACTACTCTCACTTGCTGTTGCGGTTGCCATTAAAGCCGTAGGCGTTTTACTTGTAAATGCCTTTTTGGTAATTCCAGCCTCTACTGCTAAATTACTCAGCCACCACTTTACCCATTTTCTGATCATGTCAGTCATTTTGGGTGCAGTCAGTAGTATTGCTGGAATGACTGTATCTGGGGTTTTTAACTTTGCCTCTGGCCCTAGTATCGTTCTTGTCCAGTTTCTGCTATTTTTGAGCGTTTTCGGTTGGATAAAGCTAACAATCAAAGCTGCCTAATTTTTTCTGAGGATATCCTTGCCAAGAGTCAATAAGTTTGTTACGTTAATTAAGCGCTAAAAGTAATTTCTGCCGGGATAGCTCAGTTGGTAGAGCAGAGGACTGAAAATCCTCGTGTCACCAGTTCAAGTCTGGTTCCTGGCATATTTCAAAAATAAAATTAATTAAGCTCTGAAACCCTTACGTAGCAAGCATTAAGGTAATTCTAGCGTATATAAAATAAATACGTAAGCCTTAATGTGATGGCTTTTTTGTTAATTTTTGGCTTAGTCTCATACTCAACTTAGTGACCTTGGCTACTCTATTGGATACTCTATTGGATACTGTGGTTAGTAGAGTATAGGACTCAGTATCCAATGACAAATAACTTAGTGCCAATTAAACAACAGCAGAAGCAGGAATGCCTATTCCACAGGTTTCCCGTGTTGTTGGTAATAGTTCTGAGGTTATCTTGCGTAACTACGCGGGTAGTAAACTTACGTTTGAGATTCCAGTTAAGTGATTTAGTGAATTTTTAAATTAGGCGCATCCCTTCTATTTAGCGGGGGATAGAGCTTTATCATAAATATATATTATTTACTAAAAATATTTCATTAATGTAAGTTATCAAGACAAATAGTCTTTAAGCTCATCTAACAATTGCTGTAAACGTTGGTAAGCTGATGTGACAGCATAGATAAAGGTTGTGTCTTAAATTTTTGGATTGGTTACTTAATCGAGTCTAATTTGAGGCGATCGCTTGCTCTTGTGCAGTTTTTGCGACACAACCCCTCTTACTACGTGGCAAAAGATCATTTACTTCACTATAAAAATGAAAATATGCTTCGCCCATAACTCAAAATCTTTAGCTTGAGATAGAGAAAATAGGCAACCTATAAAAACAATAATTACATAAGCGGTTTATGCTGTACTGAATTAATTTGTCGCTTAATTTAAGGGTATTTAAAAATGGCTATTATCGAGGTTTTGAAAAAAATTTCTGATACTGTCTGGGAAATTCCTATTTCCTATAAAGAAGGGATGCGTGTACCTGCCCGAATTTATGGTACAGAAAAGTTAATTCGGGAAATGGACGATGCAGTTTATGACCAAATTACTAACGTAGCAACGCTTCCAGGGATAACTAAGTACGCCTTGTGTATGCCTGATGGACACTTTGGATATGGCTTTCCGATTGGTGGAGTTGCAGCAATGGATGTAGAGTCAGGGGGCGTAATTTCTCCTGGTGGTATCGGTTTTGATATTAATTGCGGAATGCGGTTGATGGTTACTAACTTGACTTACAAGGAAGTAAAGCCGTATATCAAAGAAGTAGTAGACAAACTCTATCAAAAAGTTCCAGCCGGAGTGGGAAGCAAAGGGTTTGTCAAGCTTTCGCGTAATGACTTTCGCGAAGTGGTTGAGCAAGGGGCGCGTTGGTGTGTTCGTAATGGTTATGGCTGGGAAGAGGATTTGTCTTTCATTGAAGAAAATGGCTGCATTGAAGGAGCTGATGCTGCAAAAATTAGTGAAAAGGCAATTGATCGCGGTTTTAACCAAATCGGAACTTTAGGATCTGGCAATCATTATCTAGAAATTCAAGTTGCAAAACAAGAAAATATTTTTGATCCTGAGTTAGCCCGCAGTATGGGAATTACGATGCCAGATCAGGTAGTGGTGATGTTCCATTGTGGAAGTCGAGGTTTTGGGCATCAGGTAGCAACAGACTATCTGCAAAGCTTTCTCAAGGTGATGGAAAGCAAGTATGGTATCAAGATTCTCGATCGAGAATTAGCGTGTGCGCCTTTTAACTCTCCTGAAGGACAAGCTTATTTTGCAGCGATGAAGTGCGGCATCAATATGTCTTTTGCCAATCGTCAAGTTATTCTGCACCGCATCCGCGAGGTGTTTTCTGATGTTTTTGGGCGCACGGCAGAGGATCTGGGGATGCAGATGGTTTATGACGTAGCGCATAATACGGCGAAGTTAGAGCGTCATCTGATTGATGGCAAAGAGCGATCGCTTCTCGTTCATCGTAAAGGTGCAACCAGGGCTTTTGCGCCAGGGATGGCAGATGTTCCTGAGCAATATAAAGCGATCGGTCAACCGATTATTATCGGTGGCAGTATGGAAACAGGCTCTTATTTATTAGTTGGTGTACCCACTGGCGCTCAGACTTTCTTTAGCACTGCTCATGGTAGTGGACGCACAATGAGCCGCACGAAGGCGCGAAAAACCTGGCGGGGTGAAAAACTCCAGAAGGACATGGAAGCTAAAGGTATTTATGTCCGTAGTACGTCTTGGCAAGGATTAGCAGAAGAAGCAGGCGGAGCCTACAAAGATGTTGATGAGGTAATTGAGGCGGCTGAATTAGCTGGAATTAGCAAAAGAGTGGTGCGGTTAACTCCAATTGGGAATATCAAGGGGTAAGTTATGCAAGTACGCACTCCGCTTACAGTGATTACAGGCCCACTAGGAAGTGGCAAGACTACTTTACTGCGTCATATCCTTGATACTGTTTCTAAAAAAATTGCCATTTTGATGAACGAATTTGGCGAGATTGCGATCGACAGTAAAATCATTGCTGGCAAAAATGTTCAAATGGCGGATCTTGGCGGCGGCTGTGTGTGCTGTTCGTTACTTGGAGAGTTTGAAGCGGCTGTCGATGAAATTATTGATACTGTTGATCCAGATATCATTGTGGTGGAGACAACTGGAGTAGCAGAACCGGATGCACTTGTCTTTGATATTCAAGAAAGTTTAACTAAGGTGCGATTGGATGGAGTCGTTACAGTTATTGATGCAGATGCAATGGTGAAATATCCATCTGTAGGTCATACCAGCCGGATACAAATTGAAGCAGCAGATACTATTATCTTGAACAAAATAGATTTAGTGTCAGAAAGCGAATTAAAAGCAATTGAAGAGAAGTTGCACTCGCTTAATCAAGTAGCCTCGATTTTAGCTACTAAGCGCTGTCAGGTAGATCCAGACTTACTGTTTGGCATTGGTAGGGAACGAGTAGAAGCGCCACCCTACCACGTTCACCAGCCGGAGTTTGAATCATTTAGCTACACGACAAATGCAATTTGCGATCGCACTTGTTTTGAGGAATTCGCTGACAGTCTGAGAACAGAGGTTTACAGAGCAAAAGGTTTTGTCAAATTTAGTGATGCAACTTATCTATTTAATTTTGTAGCTGGACGTTGGGAACTTGAGTTATTTGAACAAGAGGGAACCCAATTAGTTTTTATTGGTAAACAGTTGAGCGAATTAAAAGATCAGATCATTAATAATTTAAAGTTGTGTGAGCAGTAGGCTTATGTCCTATGAATTTCTTGAAGATATTGCGATCGCTGATATTGCTTTTCGAGCTTGGGGAGAGGATATACAAGAGCTTTTCAAGGCAGCAAGTGATGCCACAATCAACACAATGATTGATAATTTGAACTCGATAGAACCTAAGCAAACGCGAACTTTTAGTCTAGAGAATGACGCATTAGACTTATTGCTGTTTAATTTTTTGCAAGAATTTATTTACTACAAAGACACTGAACAACTTTTACTACGGGCGCAGCAAGTTCAAATTGAGCTTAAAAACGCTTTATATCAGTTGAGCGCAGTTACTCAAGGAGAAAATTTAGATCCCAATCGTCACCACCAGCGAGTAGATGTCAAAGCTGTTACTTTACACCGTTTCCAATTGGAAAAAGTTGAGAATGGCTGGACAGCTATGGTGATCCTTGATATTTAAAAAAACAGGTATTTTATCTGTCCTTTTCACAAGGCGTTGCTGATTCGATAATGACAGGAGTCACGCAGTTGAGACGGGAAAGGCGTATAGCTGCACCGAAGCCGAACGGGTGCAAGTCCGCAGTGAGTAGTGAAAAGTAAGTAGTGAGTAGTGTCACACTAAGTAATCAAATTAGGGGCTTGGAACCTTGTTTGAGTAAGTAAGCAAAGAGTGAAGAGTGAGTAGAAAGAAACTTGCGCTATGCAATACTTAGCACTCCTACAAGCAAGTAATTTCAGGTTGAGCGATCGCTTTCTTAGTTTCAGCTACTTAATGATGAAGAAATGATCAAATCTACTCCCAAAAAACTGATACAGATGGCAGACTAATTATCAAACCTCTACCTTAAGCATGATGTCCGCGCTCAACTTTCTTAAAAGTAACTAGAAGGTAATTTATGTTGTCTAATTTTAAGAAAAAAGCTGCTATTATACTAAATCCGTTTAGGAAGAACTGGAAATAAATTAGGCATTAGGAAGTCAATGATAAGCAGTTAAATGATGAATTTGCTTAGTCATTTCGGTAAGGATACAACAACGTTTGGCAAGAACATTTTCTAATTGGTTAAGACTTTTAAAATGTTTGTTAACTAATGGTTCATCAACCA
>JAHHHE010000143.1 GCA_019359535.1 Gloeocapsa sp. UFS-A4-WI-NPMV-4B04 | reverse complement strand
ATGATACAGCGCCGTTACCATCTGAAAGGCTTAATTTCTCGTGAACATAGCGACAAGATAACCCTTAGGTAATAAAGCCTCAAAGCCAGACGGTGAAAGGCATCAATAATTTGTGGATAAGTCTATTAGTGAGGCTTGGATTGCCGCCGCTTTCACTGCACCCGAAAAGCGGACTCTCGATCAGCAAGAGGTACTCAAGGTTTCCGATCAACTTCTGGAAGAGCTAGAGCCTGCTAACCTGATCGTGATCGGTACGCCAATGTACAACTACGGTATGCCAGCAGCACTGAAAGCCTGGATAGATCAGGTGATTCGGATTGGACGCACGTTTTCATTTGATCTGGCGCGTGGTGAACAACCGATCGAATCCATTCTGACCGGAAAGACTCTAGCTATTCTGTCCTCATCTGGAGAAGGCGGCTTTGAACTCGGCGGCGTTCATGCCGCCATGAACTATCTTGATCCCCACATTGTGACTGCATCAAAACTATTGGGAGTCAGTGAACACCATGTTATTCGCATTGAATACCAAGAATTTGGGGATGATCGTCATCAACAATCCATTCAATCTGCTCATGCAGCAATTCCAGCCTTGGTGCAACAGCTAACTCAAAACATGGGAGCCTAAAATCCGCTCAGGACAGCAAATCATGATGAACGCAATCAAGGCATTAATTGGGTAGTCGTGAATAGTAATGATAGAGCGATAAGCTGAAAGCATCACGTATCGGTAGTCTTGAATAAGTAAGGATAGAGTGTAGATGTCTCTTATTCGAGTCGCAAAGCTTATCTTTAATAGTGGACTCGCGCGGGTAGAGCGTTCAGATGATTTAGAAGCGTTTATTCGTAGTTAGGTTTACAAGCCTGAATATTGATTGCTGGTTTAAGCCGCTAAGACCATCCAGTGTGAAGCCTAATCACAAATAGCCAATAGAGGTATCTAATGACCATCGCAACCATCGCCCCCTTTGATGCACCGAACCGCCAGACGATCACCCAAGGTCATCCGACCGATTGGCAGTCGCCTCACCCAAAAGATATGTACGAATTGGTGGTCATCGGGGGCGGTCCGGCTGGGCTGACCGCCGCGTTTGTTGCCATTGCCGCTGGGCATACCGTCGCGATGGTCGAGCGCAACCTGACTGGCGGCACCTGCGTCAACTTCGGTTGCAATCCGAGCAAATCTCTGCTTCGCGCCGCCCGCGCCGTGTTCCATGCCCGTGAAAAAGAGAAGTTCGGCTACACGCTCAACGAGGCACCGCGAGTCGATTTCGCCGCGGTCATGACCCGCGTGCGGGAGATGCGAGCCCTCAAGAGTAGCCTTGCTGCGGTGTCCGTCGAGACTGGGGCTGGCATCGACGTGTTCCTCGGCGACGCTCATTTTATCGATGCCAATACGATCGAGGTTGACGGACGGCTGCTGCGGTTCAAGAAAGCCCTGATTGCTTCGGGCAGCGGTCCCGCTATTCCTGATCTGCCAGGGCTTGCCACCGCCGACTACCTGACAAATGAAACTATATTCGAGTTGACCACGCTTCCTCGACGGTTGGTTTGCATTGGGGGCGGTACGATAAATTGTGAACTGGCTCAAGCGTTCCGGCGGCTGGGCAGCGAGGTCGATTTGGTGGGTCATGCAGAACGCCTAATGCCACACGAAGAACTGGCGGCAAGCGAGGTGGTGTTCAAGCGCTTAACAGCGGAAGGGGTACGGCTGCACTTGGGAGTGAAACCGATAAAGGTGGACGGCGGACAAAAGCGGCTGACTTTGAGCGACGGCTCGGAACTGGCGTATGACGCGCTCCTAGTTGCGACTGGACGGAAAGTGCATGTGGACGGGATGGGGCTGGAGGCAGCCGGGGTGAAGTTCAGCGCCGCTGGGGTCGAAACCGACGAACATCTCCAGACGACAAACCAATCGGTGTATGCCGCTGGAGACGTAACCCGACCCGAGAAGTACACCCATGCTGTGATCGCAACGGGCAAACTGGCGGTGGCAAACGCGCTGGATGGAACCGGAAAGCGCGTTTCGGATCTGGTCATTCCCCGCTGCACCTATACTGACCCGGAAGTGGCTCAAGTCGGGATTACCCCGCAGGAAGCGGCAGAACAGGGAATTACCATCGACACCCACCACCTGGAGTTAGCAAAAGTCGAGCGGGCGGTAATCGATGGGGAGACAGACGGATTTGCGGCTTTGTACACTCACAACGGGATCATCGTGGGGGCAACTTTTGTGGCTGCCCATGCAGGCGAGTCCCTACCGCTGTTGACCCTGGCGGTGATGCAAAAAATGTCACCGTCCGAGTTGGCAGCGATAATCTACTGCTTCCCCACTCAGATCGAGGCAATCCAGCAGGTCGCCGCTCAAGCCAGCCAATAACCGAGAAAGCCGAGTTTCAGCATTTCCACCACTGGCTCACAAGGATTTTGTGCTAAAAGCATCAACACCTCAAACAGCAACTACAGTCTCTCAACGTAGGTTAGGGCTAGTTGCGGTACTTTTCGCAGTCGTACTCTGGGCAGTAGCAGCCAACATGATCAGTAGCTTGCTTGTAGCAGGCGTGAACCCTTTTGAACTGGCAGTATCGAGTGTGCCGATCGCCACCTTTGGTCTTGCTGTTGTGGGTAGCTTCAGGATGAAACCAGAAGCGAAAGCAATGAGTCTGCAACAGTTTATCCTGGGCTTGTTGTTTGCTGGTTTAATAGGGGCAAATTACCTGGCGATCGCCCGTCTTCCAGTTGCTGTTGCGATTCTACTGCTGTTTACATCGCCCCTGATGGTCGTGCTATGGATAGCGTTGACGACTCCAAGTATGCCTAGGCGATCAGTACTTGCAGCAATGCTTTTATTGATTGTTGGAGTTGTGCTGGTGTCAAAGGTAGTGGAGAGTAACTTCAGTGAATTCAACGGGTTTGGCATTCTCATTGGTCTGTCAAGTGCTGTGTTTTTCACCACTTACAACCTTCAAGGTGAGCGAGTCGGACATTCAGATGAAACCCTTGGAGTGATGCTGAAAACATTTGCAGTTGCCAGCGCCTTCTGGCTTACCTATCAGGTAGCGCAAGGAGTTCCTGTGACGTTGCTTGAGCCGGAAAATATCTGGAAAATCCTTTATGTCGGCATTGCTGGAACCCTCCTTCCTTATTCCCTCTTCTTCTGGGGTATCCAACGCGTTCAGACTGAACGGGCTGTGGTAATTGCAACGCTCGAACCCGTGATTGCTTCTGCGCTGGCGTGGCTGTGGTTTGGTCAAACGCTAACCTTTCTGCAACTCATCGGTGGCATCCTGATTATCATTGCTGTCACAGCGCTGCAACTGATCAAGCCATCGTCACAAGCCACTGCAAAGATTGACTGACAAGTTTTCTGAACGAATAGCGCTTAAATCGGGTCGATCTACTCATCAAGCACATCAACCCGCGTGAGTAGGGATAAGCTAATCACAAACGCTTGTATGTTTGCTAGCAGCAGAGGACACTGAGGAAAAGCAGAGCGGAGCAAAATTGTTTGATGTCTCCTAATAATCCCTTGGCAGGAAAAATAGACGATGAAGCAGATAATAATCCATCACTCTCCAAAGTCATAGAGCACAACATTCGGACAATTACCTATCTGCGCTTACAAGCATCACGGGCGAGAGGGTTGCAAGCACACCTTGCTGATGCCATCACCACGTTCTCAGGGCGACTGGTGTTTGTCTACGTCCATATCGTCTGGTTTAGTCTTTGGACTCTGATCAACACGGGGCGTTTGGGAGTACCGACGTTTGACCTATTTCCCTACGGACTCCTAACAATGATCGTGTCCTTAGAAGCAATCTTCCTATCTACCTTCGTCCTCATCAGTCAGAACCATTTGAGTGAAGAAGCGGAAAGCCGCGCTAACTTAAACTTGCAAATTGGGCTGCTTACCGAACATGAAGTCACTCGCGTGTTGCAGATGCTTGACGCTATTCAAGACAAACTCGGCATTGACAACCATGCGGAAAGCGAACTGGCAGACTTAGCAAATGGAAACGAAACCTGAAGATGTCCTGGCTGAAATTGAACGCCTGCAACGACTAATACTTAAAAGAAAGAGGCGTACCTGAGCTAAACTGCTGACATTGATTCAAGGCTAGATAATTGTCATCACCTCTCTAGCTAATCGTTCAGATCATAGTGACACTAAGAAGCGCTGGAGGCGTTTATAATGGGAGCTGGTCTGCGCTCTGCCGCTAAAGTCTGTTGTTAGCTTTTGCAAAGTTAACAGTTTTGACGCGCAACAGGGCGATGACGAAGGCCGCAAGGATGCAGAACAGAGCGCAATCCAGTAATCTAATTCATGAGATTTCCTGGTTAAAGAATGTGTAATTCTCATGAAATCCTCTCCTCCCAACCCTTTACAAGCTTTTGTCATGTACTTAGCTTCCTGCTAACCCCTGAATATTCGGTTATCTCACTCAGGACGCAGTAAAGTTTCTGGAATTTGCTTCAAGATACGCTCAAAAGCAGCCGTACTGTTTAATCCTCGTGTGAGCACGATCGCCCCCTCAATTTGTGCAATCGCTTCTTCAGCACGGTGATGGGCAGTAGTGGGCGTAATTCCTGCATCAACTAATACAGATGCCAAACTATTGATCCAAAGCTTGAGTGCCTGCTGTACCCGCCCTTGAAACAGATCGTGTGCTTCCCCAATGCTAAGGAGCGCCATCAGACAGTCTTTCTGCCCATGTTGATGAAATATATCAATATTTTGGTTCATAGTGCGGATGCGATCAATCGGTGGACGATCACTGTACAAGGGTGACAATAACTGTTCTTTGAGAGTTTGCGTGACGTAATCCAGCACTGCGGCTGCCATCTCTTCTTTACCATTTGGGAAATAGTGATAGAGGCTGGCTCGTTTTAATCCGGTCGCTTCCGAAAACCGGGTAATGCTGGCTCCCTCATAGCCATACTGCTGAAAAACCGCCATCAGTTGAGGAATAACTGCTGCTTTAGACACTGGCTCACCTCTAGAAAAGTTTTGCACTTCTACTTGACAGTTTGACAGTATACCAAACGTTCGGTATTTTAAGACTATGCCGAACGTTTGGTAAAGTCTGCGTAGTTTGCCCTTACTAATCCACCGAGAATCTAATTCATGAACACAAATTTCCAGACTATCTCTATCGACGGACTCGACATTTTCTACCGAGAAGCGGGTAACAAAGAGAATCCGACGATTCTTCTGCTACACGGCTTTCCGACTTCATCCCACATGTTTCGCAATTTAATTACACAGCTTGCCGAGCACTTTCATCTGGTTGCACCCGATTATCCTGGCTTTGGTAATAGTTCGATGCCAACCGTTAACGAATTCGACTACACGTTTGACCATCTAGCGGACGTGATGGAAAAGTTCACCGAAGCCCTAGAGTTGAGCAAATACAGCCTCTATGTGATGGACTACGGTGCCCCTATCGGATTTCGACTTGCCACAAAGCATCCAGAGCGGGTTGAGACCTTGATTGTTCAAAACGGTAATGCCTACGAGGAAGGTTTGCACGACTTTTGGGAACCCGTCAAGGCGTATTGGCACGATCGCTCAACCGAGAATGCTGACAAATTGCGGCAAACCTTCATGCTTGACGCTACAAAATGGCAGTACCTGAACGGGGCGCACAATCCTCAAGCTATCAGCCCTGACAACTGGAACATTGACCAGCCCCTGCTGGATCGAGCAGGCAACAACGAGATTCAACTGGCTTTGTTTTATAGCTATCGTTCTAATCCGCCGTTGTATCCACAGTGGCAGGAATATTTTCGCAAGTATCAACCGCCGACCTTAGTGGTGTGGGGCAAGAATGATTTTATCTTTCCGGCAGAGGGTGCTCATCCCTACAAGCAAGATTTAAACACTATCGAATTTCACCTGCTTGATACCGGACATTTTGCACTGGAAGAGGAGTGTGAAACGATCGCCACTCACATTCGCCGCTTTGTTCCTGCACATATTGCCTAATGTAAGTTTTCGCCAATACTACACGATGGACTTTGTTTTGGCCTGTTATATCACACTACAAAAAGCTGAAACCTTGATTTGCGAACGTTATGCGGACAACTGTGAAACGACTACTCCTGTCCGTTGCTGCCGCGGTACTCGCCATAGTGTTGGTTCCCTCCAGCGGCAAAACTAAGGATGTAGAAACCACTATCGACAATCGTACTGAACAGAGGGACACAATGGATAAGCCTGAGTTTTTTGTTACCCCCGGTTATGGGGAACGTATGCTGAATGGATTGCATTACTCACAAGCGGTAAAAATTGGCAATCGAGTGGAGACATCAGGTCAAGGCGGATGGGATGACGATCTGCAAATTCCCGAATCGCTCGCGGACGAGATTGCTCAGGCGTTTCGGAACGTAGAGCGAACCTTGGCGACTGCCGGTGCTGGTTGGGAGCATGTTGTCCACGTCAATTCTTACCATGTTGGAGGGTTTCCCTCGGAGGTTAACGATGTGATGGTCAGGCTATATCGCCATTACATGCCCAACCATGCCCCAATTTGGACACAGGTAGGAGTCGCGGCTCTTGGACTTCCAACGATGCGTATTGAAATCCGCGTTACTGCAATTGTTCTGTAAGTTTCGCATAAGCGGCAGTGCTGTCGCCAGCACTGCTCTATAGAGGAATGGCACTAACCTAAGCGCGAGCGCTACTCTCAAGTGATAAAAGAAAAAAGTTTCTAAGTTCTCTAGAACAGGGTTTAAGTTAGTGAGACTTATTATGAATATTACCAGGGTTCCTAAGCAAGTACAGATTCTTAAGCAAAAATTTACCAGCAGCTTGGGGCAACCGTTTCGAGACCTCTTGTTAGAATCTACTATTCGTGAAGCCTTGAAAGCAGAAAAGATTACCTACCGTATACGGTTGTTTGACCCGTTTGTAAGCGAGTTTGCGGTGTAGCTCTGCTTCCCGCAAAACTCGCGTGACTTTGTGGACATTTCTATCTCAAGTGCTAGATGCAGACAAGTCCTGTGCTAATGCCGTGAGTCGTGTAATTGCATGGTTGGCAAGTGTTAATGCTCCTACTCCCTCAGATGATACCAGTGCCTACTGCCAAGCTCGGTCTAGATTGCCAGAAAATTTGCTACAACAATTATTTAGTAACGTGGGACAAAAACTTGAAAATCAAGTTCGACCAGAACATTTGTAGCGTGGTCGTCATGTCTTGGTAGTAGACGGCTCAACCATCTCTATGCCTGACACTCCTCAAAATCAAGCTGCCTATCCTCAGTCCAGTCGTCAAGCTCCTGGTTGTGGCTTCCCTACCGCTAAAATTGGTGTTTTGTTTAGTCTCGCTACAGGTGCAGCCGTCGCTGTAACAGTTGATGTCTTGCATACTCATGATATTAAGCTAGCTCGGCGAATGTATGAGGATCTTAATACTGGAGATATCCTGCTAGGAGATCGGGCATTTTGTTCCTACGCTGACTTTGTATTTGTCCAAAACCGCTGCTGTGATGCATTATTTCGTAAGCACCAAAGTCGTGATAACAGTATGCGGCGTGGTAAGCGCATTGGCTCTTGCGATAAACTCGTACTCTGGGAAAAGCCTAGCTCCTGTCCAAAGGGTCTAACTAAAGAGGAATTTGCTGCATTACCACTAGACCTAGTTTTGCGCTTCTGTTCATTACTACATTAATATCCCCGGTTTTCGGACTAAACAAGTAACTTTAGTCACAACTCTACTTGATGCTATCGAATATCCAACTAAAGAATTGCTGCGGCTATACGATTTGAGGTGGCAAGTAGAAGTTAATTTAGATCATCTTAAAACAACTTTAGGGATGGAGCAGTTACGTGGCAAAACTCCGGATATGGTACGAAAAGAACTTTATGTTTATCTGTTAGCCTACAACTTGTTACGAACTCTGATGTGGGAAGCAGGCATAACTTGTGGAGTTGACCCATTACAGTTATCTGTACAAAGAACTCGTCAGCACTTAAACAACTTTATTCCCGAACTTGCATCTACATCTATATCTGCAAAAAAACGGGACAAATTATATCAAACTTTGCTAGAAGCTATAGTTCATAAACTTGTACTAAAGCGCATCGGTCCTAGCGAACCGAGAGTTCGTAAACGTCGTCCTAAAGCCTACCCCTTAATGCAGCAGCCTCGACAAGTCTTACGTCAGAAGGTTTGTGCTGCCTAAATTTATGTCTTATCTTAGTGCCATTCGGTAATGAATGTTTGGAGAACAGCTAATCCAGAATTTTAGCAAGATACTCCTTCAAGATAAATTCAAGATAAACTCAATCCATAATGTTGTAGATCAGAGAAGCATTGTTATCATTACTTAAAGCATGAGCAGATAGCTATAAAAGTTAATTTAGTATTGTATTGCAAAGACTAAATGGTTAAACAAGGCATAGTTCTGAAACAAGGTATTTAATAGTTATCTTGATAATTGTGTTCCTTTTTTAAATATGAGCTTAATTCAGTCTTCCTCAATTGGCAAAACTACTAACACGCGCACTGTTGGACGATATCACCAGCCGTTTGTGTTGATATTAAGCATTACATTATTGATATTCGGCGGGATTGGCTGTCGTCTTGCTTATTTACAACTAATAGAAGGAACTCGCAGTCAGCAGTTAGCAGATAATAACCGCATTCGGTTGCTTCCCAAACAACCGGAAAGAGGCACTATTTTTGATCGCAAAGGCAAAATTTTAGCCAGCAGTCGTCTCGCCCGTGCGGTATATGTTTGGCCTCGCGCTCCTCAGAAAACGGAGTGGGTTGCGACAAGATCCCGCCTCTCGCAATTACTTAATATTCCAGAAGCCGAGATCCAAAAACGAGTGCAACAAGCGGGTTATAATTCCCCGACTTTAGTGCGGATAGCACGAGATTTGAATCCAGCCCAAATGACAGCGTTAGCAGAATATAAAAACGAGCTAATAGACGTTGAGGTGTATATAGAAGCTGTGCGGGAATATCCCAATGGGGAACTAGCCTCGCACGTACTTGGTTATACCGGAGAAATGAGCGATCGCGAGTTAGCCAAAAAGCGCGCTCAAGGCTATCGACTCGGAGATGTAATTGGTCAAATGGGTGTTGAATCCGCGTTTGAAAAACAGCTACGCGGCGAATGGGGCGGTCAGCAAGTTGAAGTAGATGGCGCTGGTCGAATTGTACGAATTTTGGGTGAAAAAAATGCAAAATCAGGTCAAAATGTCCATCTAACTTTAGACTTAGATGTGCAGAAGGCAGCAGAAAAAGCTTTAGGTACTCGCCAGGGTGCGATCGTGGCGCTTGATCCGCGTAATGGTGCGGTTTTAGCTTTAGTAAGTCGCCCAGCTTTTAACCCTAATATCTTCTCTAAGCGAATTGCGCCTGCCCAGTGGCGCGATCTCCAGCGAAAAGATCATCCCTTTGTTAATCGCGCGCTGCGGGGCTTTCCACCCGCTAGTACATTCAAAATTATTACAACTACTGCTGGGATTGAATCAGGCAAATTTTCTCCTAAAACTATCTTGCCAACCTACGGCTGCATGAACATCGGCGGAACTACTTTTTGCGATTGGAATCATGCCGGATTCGGTCCGTTGGGATTTGCGGGTGCGCTGACTTGGAGTAGTGATACGTTCTTTTATCAAATCGGTAGAGGCATTGGCGGGCCAACTTTGATTGATTGGACTCGTCGCTATGGTTTTGGGCAAAAAACAGGTATTGAGTTAGAACCAGAAGAAGCAAAGGGATTAGTCGCGGATGATGCCTGGAAGCAGAAAAATCTCAACCTACCTTGGAGTGTGGGCGATACAGTCAATATGTCAATTGGTCAAGGTTTTTTGCAAGTATCACCACTGCAAGTTGCGATGATGTTTGCTGTACCTGCTAACGGTGGCTACCTTGTCAAGCCCCACTTGTTAAAAGACAACGAGACAGCGAAAAATTGGCGTAAGTCATTAAATATGAAACCAGCAACAATTGAAGTGCTACGCCAAGGTTTGCGGGGTGTGGTAGCTGGCGGTACAGGTAAGGCGCTCAATTCACCAACGATTCCGCCAGCATCTGGTAAAAGTGGTACTGCTGAAGCCTTTGGCGGCAAATCCCACACTTGGTTTGGTGGCTATGCGCCCAGTAATAAACCTGAAATTGTTGTAGTAGCGTTTGCTGAACACTCCGGCGGCGGTGGCGGTAAACTTTGCGCTCCGATGGTGCTACAAGTTATGGAGGCGTATTTTAAGAAGGGGTCAAAATCAATGAACAATGAACAATGAACAATGAACAATGAACAATTATCAAAATCAATGAACTATTGATAATTGATTGGTCAGAAGTTAGATATTAATTACTGCTTCTTCCTTCGTACTTCATACTTCTATTTTGGTGTGTTGCTGGGCTTGATTTTTTTAGCTTTGTAAAAGGTTTCCAAGCTATGGCGATCGCCTACATATCGCCAATGCCAAGGTTCATAAGTTACGCCTTGGGGGTTGTTCTTGGGAAACGACATTTCAAAGCTAAATCGAGCCGCATTAGCATTAAGCCATTTAAAAGCTTTAGTCTGTTCAAATTTGGGACTGAGGTTAGTTGCTGGTACTGCGGCATCTCCAATGTCTATAGCGTAACCAGTATGATGTTCACTATAACCAGGAGGAGCGCTGACAGTGGCTCGTTTTGTTGCGACTTGCCCTCGCTCGGCTTTAACGTCAAAAAATAATTGTTGTTGGGATGCAGTTGAGCGAAAGCCGGAAATTGGCACTAACACAACTCCCTTTGCCCGTGCTGCTACTACCATTGCTTGAAATTTTTGGGCGGCGGGTTTACGTAACTTGATGCTGCTATTGGGAAAGATGGGTTTAAGTTCTTTCTGGGGTGCTTCGGAGTAAGCAAAGTGTCCCAGCAGTGTATCTACTTTGGTTGCTGAAGGATTGGCTGGTTGGGCAGATTTTGGTGTAGCTGGAACGGAGGCAACGTTTCTGCGTGGTGCAGCATTTATATACCAGAGAGTGGCAATGAGGGCGATCACACCTAATCCGCTCAATCCCCCAATTAAAAATATCCGCTTCCTACGGGAGCGAGTTCGGGCATAAGGAGTGGCACGGATTGCCTCTGGTATATCTTCTATCGAGTGAGACGGTATTTTATCAGGTTTTCCAGAGAACTCAGCTTTATTCACGGACAAACTCCTGTAATTTTTGATTCACCACTAGCCAATTTTAGACTGGAGATGAATCAAGGAAAGCAGAAAAATTACGGTAATTGAAGAAGACAGGAGACAGCAGACAGGAGACAGGAGGTTATACACCTGATTTTAAATAAAACGGCTGGTCTATGGGACTTAAAAGACCAGCCAAGGCAAATCGGTGATTTATATTGTGAGTGGAATGCCGACGCTTATCTGGAATAGTCCACAAGCTTTCAATGGGCTAGTTAATATTCAGGTACAGACGGATCAACTTCTCGACTCCAAGCAGTAATTCCGCCCTTGACATTTGTGCCTTCAATTCCAGCGTCCTTAAGGATACTTAGGGCCTTTGCCGATCGCCCGCCTAACTTACAATGAGCAATTAAGCGATGGCCATTGACTAATTCCTTAACTTGCTCAATACCTTGCCCACTTTCAATATCCGGTAACGGTACTAAAACTGAGCCTGGAATTTTGGCAATCTCATACTCATTCGGATTACGGACATCAAGCAATACAAAATCATCTGCACCGCTATCGAGTAATTCCTTCAAATCCTGTACAGTCATTTCAGATATTTCCATCTGCTGTTTCGCCTCCTCTGCCTTCGCTTGTGGAATCCCGCAGAATTCTTCGTAGTCGATCAACTTCTCAATTACTGGGCGTACTGGATTAGGGCGCAACTTCAACTCGCGGAACTTCATCTCTAGGGCGTTGTACAGCATCAACCGCCCACTAAGAGTATTTCCTTGACCTAAGATGATTTTGATCACCTCAGTAGCCTGAATCGTGCCAATAATCCCGCATAATACACCAAGTACACCGCCTTCTGCACAAGAAGGAACCATTCCAGGCGGTGGTGGTTCGGGGTAAAGATCGCGGTAATTGGGCCCGCCTTCGTAGTTAAATACTGTTGCTTGCCCTTCAAAGCGGAAAATCGAGCCGTAGACGTTGGGCTTATTCAACATCACACAGGCATCGTTGACTAGATACCGAGTAGGGAAGTTATCTGTCCCATCAACGACAACATCATAAGGCTTAATCAAGTCTAGGGCATTCTCAGAACTGATGCGCGTTTCATAAAGATCAACTTGGCAATTAGGATTAATCTCCAAAACACGGCTTTTAGCAGATTCAATTTTGGGCTTACCTACCCAAGAAATCCCGTGAATTATTTGCCGATGCAGATTAGAGCTATCTACAACATCAAAGTCAACAATTCCAATGCGTCCAATTCCGGCTGCTGCTAAATATAACAGCAAGGGAGCGCCCAAACCACCTGTACCAATACAGAGGACACTAGCAGCCTTGAGGCGTTTTTGTCCTTCTAGCCCTACCTCTGGCAAGATGATGTGGCGGGAGTAGCGTTCGTATTCTTCTTTTGTCAGCTGGATTTCATCCAGATTGGGATTGAGCATGGCAGTTTTAAAAGGGAGGAGCGAATTAAGATCCTATCCAAAAATATGCAATGGATGTTTGTATGATTGTAGTTTTTAAAATTTAAGTTAAAATTTTAGCTCGATTTGACTGTAATAATTTCTTCTGGCTGGAATTGATGGTCATTGTCAAGGCTCCAGCTTTTAAGGTCACTAGCTTTGCCTTGTTGAACAGAGACAATAATATACGAATATCCATACCAAGCATACACGCGATCGCATTCCGACGGAATCGCGGGATGATCCGGGTGTGAGTGGTAAATTCCAATTATATTCAGTTGGCGATCGCGTGCTGACTTTTGCGCTTTGAGCATAATTTCCGGTGCGATCGCATAATGACTGCGCTGTGTATAACTTACATCTTCCTCACAAGCCTCAATACTAGGAAAATTCTCAGCTGCTGCGGCACTCCAGACGTTTTCAGTTGCTATAACTTCTACTAAAGTTTTGCTGTCTTGAGCGATCTTACCCAGTAGCAAACCGCAGCACTCATCAGGGTAGGTGCTTTCGGCATGAGCGCGGATCTCCCAGAGATGCTCGTTGCCAAGTCTGAGAACCATTAATAATGCACCTCGTAGTTTTTACAGCGTTGGAGTTGGCCTTGGTGCTGGCGGTTCAATAGGTGGCACGCTTACAGGAGTTAGCTTAAAAGTATAATCGCCGCCGCCGTACAAGCCCAACAAACTGCGACCACTTGTAACATTGATGGTATATCTCCCCTCAGAATTTACTGGCAAGTCAAGCCCAGTTACACCAGCTACCGAGGTTACTAACATATAGTTTCCTGCACCATCGTCCTTGTACACCGATAACTGCAAGTCAGTAGGAGCCTCAAAGTTGAGGATTTCGAGGTGGTAGGTTGTTCCAGGCGTACCCGTAAAGGCGATATAGTCGCCATCATAAAAGCCACATAAACTGCGGTTGATCTCTGCTGGAATAGTTACAGTTGCTGCGGGGCGCGTGAGGGACTCGCTTGGCGTTTCAGATATATCTGTACAACCAGCCGCCATAGCTTGTTGTGGAGGAACTACTACTGCACCCAGACTAAGGGCAACGAGTGGCAAGACAAACTTCAGTATCCGCCTCGTCAGATATACGGCATTCATTTTGCCAACTTGTGTGTCAATGTTCATTTTCTTCGTTACTTTCGCAGTGTCCTGCAACTTTAGACCTCAAACTACGGTGTAACATTAAGAGGCAGATAAGCCCTTAATTACCTAACTAATAGCTTTGTCACGAATCGTCCAGTAGGCAATCGGTTTCCCAGCCGTATATCTAAATTTGTGTAAATCTTGAACTCAAAATACTTACAAAAACTAGGTAATATATAACATTTGTACTTGCACGATTAAAATTTAGTGGGCTTTACCAGCGCCAAGATACAGTTCTGCAACCTTGGGATCATTTAGTAAGTCTAAGCCTGGACCAGAAAAGCGATCGCGCCCTGTATCCAGTACATACCCCCGATCTGCCATTGCTAAGGCTTTGCGCGCATTTTGTTCTACCAGTACAATTGCTGTTCCTTGTTGATTAATTTGTTTAATCTGTTCAAACACACTGTTTACAAGCAATGGCGACAGCGCTGCACTCGGTTCATCTAACAGCAACAAATTCGGTTCTAGCATCAAAGCTTTTCCCATCGCCAGCATTTGACGTTCCCCCCCAGAAAGAGTACCAGCCCTTTGGTTGCGGCGATTAGCTAAAGCCGGAAAGCTAGCAAAAATTTTATCCTTTAAGGGAGATAAGGCAATGTTCCGAATAAAAGCGCCCATCTCTAAGTTCTCTTCCACACTTAAAGAAGGAAACACATTAGCTATCTGCGGTACATAGCACATCCCTCGTTGGACAATTTGATTAGACTTTAAGCCAGAGATATTTTCACCCTTGAAAGTAATTTTGCCTCGATGCGGAGTCAGTAGCCCAAAAATTGTTTTTGCCAAAGTAGATTTACCCGCACCATTGGGCCCAATTACAGCAACTAATTCCCCTGGTAGAATGCGGAAATTTACACCTTGAAGGATGTCTAGGTCTTTGATATATCCAGCCCAGACATCCTCAACTTCCAATAAAGCAGAATCATTCATAATCAGCGTTCAGCACATTCAGGTTCAACGTTTAGCTTTGTACAAACCAACTTTTTTGTCTATACCTATAAAAACAAAAGCTGGTTGCTAATAGCTAAACGCTGATAGCTATGATGGCGTTTGCTGCAAATCCGGTCGTTCTTCTGGTAAAATCGCCCCTTGCACTGGACAAACTTGGATACAAATACCACAGTCTATGCAAGTGGCAAAGTCAATCCAGTACCATTCATTTCCTTTGAGGTTTCTACCTGGACCTGGATGAATGCAAGCCACAGGACAAGCATCGACGCAATCAGTAGCGCCTTCGCAGACTTCAGTAACAATCGTATGCGCCATAGTGTTCTTTATGCAAACTTTCTTGACAAAGTTGTTAGTATGTTTGTTCTAGCCTAACAGTAATAATTGAGCTATTTTCACTTTGTCTCGCTATTACGTTTCACTATGTAAATATAATCTATATTTTACAAAACTTGACATTTTGATTTTTCTAATAAGTATTTAAGTATAAGATTAACTTAACCTGTTACTAAGATCAGAAGCACCTAAAAGACGCTTTAAAAATAATATTGTCTTAATTCATCTTTTGCCTCTGCAATTTACAAGCTTCTAGACACAAGCATTCTTTGTAGTTCTGGTCGTTCTTCTGGTAGAATCGCCCCTTGAGTCGGACAAACTTGTAGGCTCAATAGGTGTTTCGGGGAGGTAAAGCGAGAAGGAACAGGTTGGTAGAATACTAATAGGGAAACCGACCGCCTGCCACTATGCTCAACCTCAACTTAACTCACTTGATTGATGATGCTAAAT
>JAHHHE010000142.1 GCA_019359535.1 Gloeocapsa sp. UFS-A4-WI-NPMV-4B04 | reverse complement strand
ATGAGCATAAGAAAGGCAAATGCTTCAAGATTTGTAATTCCACATCCATTGCTCTACCTACCTTATAGAGTTTTATCCTTCACTTATTTTATCTATTATATTCCGGAATCTGACAAAAGAGGGATAAATGTGGTAGGTAGTTCGATGGGTGGACAGATTGCTCAGGAGCTTGCTTTGGCACATCCAGAAAAAATCAAAAGTTTGATACTTCTTTCATCTTGGGCAAGCAGAGATGACAAGTTCAATTCGCTGATTGAGATGTTTGGCGACTTGGCCCAGAAACTAGAAAGAACGCTTTATCAGAAAGTTCTATTACCCTGGATGTTTACCGATGCGTTTTACTCGACTCCAGGGGCAATGGAACAACTGATCAACTTGATTGAGAATCAACCGTTTCCGCCGACACCTCATGGGCTATATCACCAAAGCCGAGCCATTCTTAGCAGTGATACCAACGATCGCCTTGCGGATGTTCATTGCCCTACACTTGTTGTAGTTGGTAAGGAAGACCTTTTGACTCCGATCAAATTTTCTCAGCAACTAGCTCAAGGCATTCCCAAGGCTGAACTAGCTATCCTTGAACACGGTGGTCATGCTTTCGTGGTGGAGTCAGCAGATGCTGTGGTCAAAGTAATGCTCGATTTTCTGGCGAAGCACAGACCCCCTCTACAATCAACTCAAGTGTAGTGCAGTCTCAGGAACACGAGGAATGAAATTTCTCTGATTTAACTTAGGGTGCGATAATTCCCTTCAGGCGATCGCAGTACCGGAAGATTCATGACAATTAAACGGCTAATTCTCAGTATTTTAACAGTGGCGGTAATTTTGTTGGCTGGTGCTTCTCTATTAGATAGTTGGAAGCAACCTCAAATCCAAAGTCGCCTAGAACTATATCAAACTAATCTCTTGCTTCATGCGGCAGAATTGCAACCACAAACAAGCGAAGGCGCTCAGTTCACCAGCGCTCGTAATACCCTAGTGGGAGAAAAACCATTTGAAGCAGCAATAGAGCAGTATCAAGAAGCACGTAAATTGACGCAGACGAATTTAGAAAAAGCTCAACAGCAACTGAAAGAATTGCGATCGCAACCAATTACAACCCCAACTACTCCTAAATCGCAGTCGGAAATTGCTCCTGTTACCGATACCTCCCGACTGCGACAGCAACAAGTATTGCAAAAGTCGCTGAACCAGCTAGAAAGCTTTTCTGGTGAATTGGATCTGCGGCTGGGACTTTTACAAGTTCAGCAAGGACAGACAGATGCAGCGATTAAGACTTGGACAAATTTGTCACAGCGATCGCCAAAAGAATTATCGCTCGGCGAAACAGCCGATGTTTTAACAGGACTTTGGAGTAATCCCCCGCGTCTACTACCAAATGCCCAGCAGCTAATTCAAGACAATTTAGATGGGTGGTTTCGCTATCGAGCATTATTGCAGTTGTACCAATTGGGGCAACGCGAGGACGCGATCGCTACACTTCAAGCAGAAGAACAACAGCTAGCCCAACAAGCGTTAGTGAAATTAGCCTCGATTGTCACTATTCCCTCACTAGCAGGCTTACTTGGTGTAGGATTGCTGCTCTTGTTGCTAGGTCAACGGTTACTCAAAGGCAAGGAATCTTTATTAGCTCATAACGGCGATGTCGCTTGGTCAACACCTTGGAGTGGTGAAATAGTTTGGCAAGTGTTCATTGTCGGCTTTTTTCTGATGGGACAAATTTTAGTACCCCTAGCATTTTCCCTGCTTCAAATCAAGCCAGCTGGATCTAATATCCGCATTCAGGCATTCTACGTCTTAGGAAGTTATCTAGTGGTAGCATTCGGTGGGCTGTCGGTACTGTACTTGTCTATCAAGCGCTTTTTACCGTTGCCAGAAGGTTGGTTTCGCTTCAATTTACGCGGTAATTGGTTTTGGTGGGGTTTGGGTGGCTATTGCGTAGCGTTACCGCTTGTAGTTGTGGTGTCACTGATTAATCAAAAGCTTTGGCAAGGACAAGGCGGTAGTAATCCGTTATTATTTTTAGCGCTAGAAGGACGAGATCAAGTAGCTTTGGGAATATTTTTCTTCACAGCAGCGATCGCCGCCCCGTTGTTTGAGGAATTTTTGTTTCGCGGCTTTTTGTTGCCTTCTTTGACTCGTTACTTACCAGTGTCAGGCGCAATTCTTCTCAGTAGCTTACTGTTTGCTGCTGCTCACCTCAGCCTTTCAGAAATTCTGCCACTGACGGCATTGGGGATAGTGTTGGGGGTAGTTTACACGCGATCGCGCAATCTTCTCGCTCCGATGCTTGTCCATAGCCTTTGGAATAGCGGTACACTCTTCAGCCTGTTTCTCTTAGGCACTAGCTCCAGTTAATCCTAAAGTTGGAAATTTCTGATTTCAAGCAATATTGAGAAAAACAACTTAAAAAATCTTTACAATAGAAGAATCTTGGGGCAAGCGTGTGGCATCTTGCGTAAGCTCAAAGGTAGAGGCATCGAATACTAGCTATCAGCTATCAGATTAGAGTAGCTGAAGGCTGAAAAATAGCAACTGCTGGTGTCGTACTTTCAAATTGATAGTCTATGCAACTTGTTTCAAAAACCACAGTTGAGCCTACTGCGCCAACTACCGAGACAATTACTCTAGATGTCGGCGGCATGAAGTGTGCAGGCTGTGTCAAGGTAGTTGAAAAACAGCTGACACAGCATCCAGACGTTATTTCTGCTTGTGTCAACTTGGTGACGGAAGTTGCTGTCGTTGAGTGCCAACCGGGTGTTGATCCAGATGCTCTAGCCCAGAAATTAACAGCAGCCGGATTCACGGCTCAACCCCGCTATTCTCAAGAAGATATAGCTACAAGAGAAACTGATTTAGTACCACAGCCATTACCGCGCCGAGAAAGTAGCTCTGGCTCGCAGTTAGTTACGGCTGGTGTTTTACTGCTTCTATCTAGCCTGGGACATCTCAGCGAGTGGGGCGGCCCGTCAATACCGCATTTGCATAACATTTGGTTGCACTGTGGACTAGCAACAGCAACACTACTAGGACCAGCACGTCCAATATTCCTTGATGGCTGGCGCGGATTGCGGCGCAATGCTCCGAATATGAATACCCTAGTGGCATTAGGAGCCTTAACAGCATATACAGCTAGTTTGATAGCTTTGCTGTTTCCCCAGCTAGGGTGGGAGTGCTTTTTTGACGAGCCAGTGATGTTATTGGGCTTTATTTTACTAGGTAGGACATTAGAGCAACAAGCTAGAGGTCGCGCAGCATCAGCTTTTAAAAATTTGCTAGCCTTGCAACCCCAAGTTGCCCGTTTAATTGCCAATCCAGAGATTACTACTTCTGGACGTGAAAGTGTAGAAATTCCAGTTGATCGCGTGCGAGTAGGAGAATGGTTACAGGTTCTACCAGGAGAGAAAATCCCTGTTGATGGTGAAGTGGTTGCTGGACAGACAACCGTAGATGAATCAATGTTGACTGGGGAATCAGTACCAGTAACAAAGCAACCAGGAGATCCAGTTACGGGGGGAACGCTGAACCAGTCAGGAGCGATCGCACTGCGGGCAACTCGTACTGGAAAAGACACGATTCTGGCTCAAATTGTCGCTTTAGTAGAAGCCGCCCAAACTCGGAAAGCACCCGTCCAAAAATTAGCAGATACAGTCGCTGGGTACTTTACTTATGGCGTTCTTAGTGCTGCCATCTTGACATTTATCTTTTGGTACTTTGTTGGCAGCCATATCTGGTCTGATGTCCTAAAAGTTGTTGATTGGTCTAACACGCAAGAACTGAATCCTCACGTTCAACACCTTGCCCACAATACCCATACATTACAAACATCGCCGTTGCTATTGAGTTTGAAATTAGCGATCGCAGTTATGGTAGTCGCTTGTCCTTGTGCTTTGGGACTCGCCACACCAACAGCTATTCTTGTGGGTACTGGAGTAGGAGCAGAACGAGGATTATTAATCAAAGGTGGCGACGTTCTAGAACGAGTACACAAGCTAGATACAGTGGTATTTGATAAAACTGGCACTCTTACCAGTGGTCACCCTACTGTTACCGATTGCCTGCCTATCTTAGAACTAAGAAGTAGAGGAGCAGAGGAGCAGAGGAGCAGAGGAGCAGAGGAGCAGAGGAGCAGAGGAGCAGAGGAGAAGGCATCCCTGCTTCAATTAGCGGCGGCGGTAGAAAGTGGCACTTGTCATCCGTTGGCAGTCGCTATTGTACAGGAAGTGCAACGACAAGGCTTATCTATACCCGATGCTCAAAATTTTTACACAGAACCAGGACTAGGCGTGTCTGCTCTTATTGGAGGTAAGACTCAAGTTCTGCTCGGAAACTCGGAGTGGTTAACCCAGAACTCAGTTTCTATTAGTGATGCTGAACTTGCACGCGCTCAAGCACTGGCGGTTGAGGGAAAAACAGTAGTTTATGTAGCAGCAGACGGCATTCTAGCTGGCTTAATTGCAGTTACAGACAGCCTAAGACCAGA
This sequence comes from Gloeocapsa sp. UFS-A4-WI-NPMV-4B04, assembly GCA_019359535.1. Taxonomy (GTDB): domain Bacteria; phylum Cyanobacteriota; class Cyanobacteriia; order Cyanobacteriales; family Chroococcidiopsidaceae; genus JAHHHE01. The sequence goes on along the minus strand of JAHHHE010000142.1, from coordinate 11,014 downwards.
CGCTAAAGCGGCGGTAGAGCAATTGCGCGTTATGGGTTTACGGGTAATGCTCTTAACTGGGGATAGACCAGAGGTAGCTCGTGCGATCGCGTGGCAGTTAGGACTTAGCTCAGAAGATGTACTCGCAGGTGTCCGTCCTGATGGCAAGGCAGCTGCAATTGAACAACTGCAATCTCAAAATCATCATGTAGCGATGGTGGGAGATGGAATTAATGATGCCCCCGCTTTGTCTCAAGCTGATGTCGGTATTGCCTTACAAGCGGGAACAGACGTAGCGATGGAAACCGCACAAATTATCTTGATGCGCTCTAGCTTAACTGATGTTGGAGAAGCAATCCAACTTAGTCAGGCAACCTTCAACAAAATTCGCCAAAATTTATTCTGGGCATTTGCTTACAATATTCTGGGGATTCCTGTCGCGGCTGGTGTCTTATTGCCAATTTCCGGCTTTGTCCTTAGCCCTGCTGCTGCTGGTGCATTAATGGCATTTAGCTCTGTTAGCGTTGTGACAAACTCACTATTACTGCGGCGCTTTCGTCATCAAAGCTAGGGATTAGAATTAGCTTCTTAATGTTGCTAAAAATTCCGAGTTTCGTCGAACAAGGCTAAACTAGGTCAATAATATCAATTAAAGACTGGATTTGAGGAACTAGCACCACCCGAAGATAGGCTCTGGCGCAACAAACGTTCGACTGATTTTACAACTTAATTTTTTCAATCATATTTTTCAATGGTTTCACAACCCAATCAGAACCATCTACTAATTATTGAAGATGAGCAGGGACGTAAAGAATTTAATTTAGACGGCCCTGTGTATTCTATTGGTAGAGATCCGCGCTGTGATATTCGTCTGTTTTCACAGTTTGTTTCCCGCCGCCATGCGACTTTGGTACGCCTACCACGAGAAGATGGTAGTTCCTTCTATCGGATCGTTGATGGCGATGCGAAAGGTAAACCTAGTGCTAATGGGCTACTAATTAATGCTCGTAAAATTCCAGCCCACGACCTCAGAAACGAAGACGAGATTGTCTTTGGCCCTCAAGTACGCGCTATTTATTATCTGTTGAGTCGAGATACAATTCCATCGGGCCCCTTGGATGAGTACGATGTAACACTAATCGGTCCTAATATGATGCCGGAGTTTGAAGATTGAATGCCTTAATTTAGTGATCTGGTTTAATTTAGGCTGGCGCGATTACTCTCTTGCAGCCCCGTCGAGGCATCGCGCGATCGTCCAACCACCCATTAGGCTACGCTTTCAACAAGTTGCCAATCACGGTTTTCTAAAATTGCCTGTTTCACCACTTCAAATATTTGGTGACAATGGTTGTCGACTTGAAGTGGTAGTTCCTCATTTTTAATTACTAAATTTATCGAAGTTTCTGTGTTGGTAGTTGTGGTTTTATCAATTAGCGCTTCTACAGTTACCAGTTTGGCAAAGGAGACTTGACCGGGGATCTCACGTGCCATCATAAAGTCATTTGTGGCATGAATCATCTCTAAATTACATGATTGCAAAACTTCTACAAGCAACTGTCGTAGACGAGCAATAGGAACGGCAATAGTGAATGAACAAGTGTAGCGCGCCATAATCTAATCCTCGCCTTTGAACACATCGACTCTATGATATCCAACCTCCGTGACGAGTCATGATCAGATCTCCAAATAGTTTTGAGTATTGATTACTTTTTGAGTTTATTCATGAATGGCAGATTGATTGTGTTTGAGGGAGTAGAAGGCTGCGGCAAAACTACACAATTGCAGCGATCGCAGGAATGGCTGCAAAGTCTTTTTGTAGCCAAGTCTCTATCTGGTTCTTTAGTAACGACTAGGGAACCAGGTGGCACTCAGTTGGGCTTAGGCCTGCGTGAATTATTGCTCAACGCAGAAGTTAGGAATGGAGGCGCAGATGCTACTAAAGAAGAGATGAAGTTTTCTCAGCCTGGACCATTGACAGAACTACTGTTATATGCTGCCGATCGAGCGCAGCACGTTGAGGAGGTGCTGAAACCACAACTTGCTGCTGGGGCAATTATTTTGTGCGATCGCTACACAAATTCAACGATTGCCTATCAAGGTTATGGTCGCGGTTTTAGTCTCGATTTGATCGATCAGCTTAACTTTATTGCTACAGGTGGGCTGGAAAGCGATTTAACTTTATGGCTAGATGTTGATGTTGAGGTAGGGCTGGAGAGGACAAAAACTAGGGGCGTTGTTGATCGGATCGAGCAAGCAGGCTTAGAGTTTCATGAGCGGGTGCAGCAGGGGTACACTCAATTAGCTAAAGCGCAGCCACAACAAATTGTGCGGATAGATGCCAATTTAAGTGCAGCAGCTGTGCAAGAGCAAATTCAGCAAATTTTGGTTCAACGGCTGACTGAATGGGGGTTAGGGTAGTAGATGGGGGTTGGATGAATTTTTTTGCACAATTGATCGGGCAAGAGCAAGCGGTAGAATTACTGACTCAAGCCGTTAGCCAAAACCGTGTTGCTCCAGCTTATCTATTTGCTGGCCCAGATGGTGTGGGAAAAAGTTTAGCGGCTCGGTGTTTTATACAACAGCTGTTCTATCGTAATGTGCCAAACCAACACGAGCAACAGGTACAGAAACGCTTGCAGTTGGGCAATCATCCTGATTTATTGTGGGTACAGCCTACATATCTCCATCAAGGGCAGAGACTTTCACTAGAGGAAGCGGCAGCAGCTGGATTGAAGCGCAAAGCACCGCCTATTATTCGTACAGAGCAGATTCGAGAAATTGGTCAATTTCTTAGCCGTCCTTCCTTGGAAGCATCGCGTTCTATCGTGGTGGTACAGGCAGATACAATGGCAGAAGCGGCGGCAAATGCTTTATTGAAAACGCTGGAAGAACCAGGAAAGGCGACACTGATTTTAATTGCGCCTGCGGCTGAGTCTTTGTTGCCAACGCTGGTATCACGGTGTCAGCGCATTCCTTTTTATCGTTTGGACTCAAATGCGCTCGCTCAGGTATTGCAGCAGACGGGGAACGAGGAAATTTTGAGTCAGCCGTCCGTGTTAGCAATGGCGCAAGGTAGTCCAGGAGAAGCGATCGCGTCAATGCAGCAACTTGAGGCAATTCCATCTGATTTACTCCAAGCTATTAGCCAACCGCTCAAATCTCTCCGTGATACGCTTGAATTAGCGCGTCAGATTGATAAAAATCTGGATACAGAAGCTCAACTGTGGCTAGTCGATTATCTCCAGCACTGCTACTGGCAGCAATTTTTAAAAGGGGTAATTCCCAAATCACCCTTAGAACAGTTGGAAAAAGCTCGTCGCTACTTACTCAGTTATGCTCAACCGCGATTAGTTTGGGAAGTGACGCTGGTGGATCTGATTTCGTAGGCTATTTTCTCTGGTTGTACCAATAATGGCAGCAGCATAAACCTTCATTAAGAAGTTTTACTTTAAAAACTTTCATATTTGGATAATACGACTCAAAAAAATCGAGCAGTTGGCGGAGATAATCGCTATTTGAGTCATTGTGCTAGTTAAATCAAAAAGCGGTTTAATTGCCCTGCTGTACTATGTAAAGCAATTTCTTCGTGTAGAATTGCGATCGCAATTTTCTTAACGTTACAAATTATCGACCCCAATTTTTGCCAAGATAAGATTGTTTGCCAATAAGTCAATTTGCAACAACGGGCATGAATGAAAAATCAATAGATAGCAGCGCCGATGTCGCCCTTATTCTCATCTTGCCAATCGCGCTTTTAATTATGTTCCTGTTCGCAACCTGGCCAGTGTGGCTAGCAGGAATTGTGTTGAACATTAGTTTTAATTTCTGGAAGCGTTATCAATGGCAAAATTTGTGCCAAAAAGTAAACCCAGTCTTCCATCAACTGATTAAAGAAAACCGAGGAAGCATTACAGCACTGGATCTGGCAATGAAAACCAATTTCTCGGCTACAACAGCAAAGCGCTACCTGGAGACTAAAGCCGCAGAATTCGGCGCTCAGTATCAAGACTACGACGACCGAGATAGAGTGTATTACTTTATGACCGCCAGCACTCTAGGCAAAATATTGGATGATAGTGAACCAGTGATTAGCGTTCAACCTCACGTTCAGGTAGTACCGCTATTATCAGAGAACGAAAATCAATTACTCCAGCTAGAAGCATTACATCAGCCTACGCCTACAGAAATACAAGCGCCATTTACTGCGATCGCTAATGCTACCCTTGCTGCTGGAGAGCCAGAACCAGCCGCTTACATCCAATCTGTATCTGACTTACGGCAATTTAAAGACGAACAGGAGGAAATAAGACCGCCGTCAGCACAAAATCAATTACTTCTGCAAGAAAACGCAAATCCTACTTCTATAGAGAAGCAACCAGATATTGTCGTTGAAAATCCCTCACAGCAAGCAGAACTAGCACACATTCAGTCTGAACCTAAATTGTTACTGCAAGCGGAACTTGCCAAACGGTTCGACGTTCATTCCAGCACTGTTTATAAACGAAGAGACGAGCCAGATTTTGCCGAATGGAGTCGCAGCAAAGATCCAGAGGGAATTGCTTGGCAATACTTACCGGACACTAAACAGTTTTGTCCACTGGAAACCCAATTGCAGTAGCAGCGCATTGTGCTTCACCTCTGAAAGCGCGATACTCCCTTGCAGCCTTCCTTGGGGTATCGCGCTTTCAATAACACTAACGCTGACGGCTGCTTAACAACTTTAATTCAAGTGTAAAATACTTTGACTTGCCGATGACCGATTCTCCTTTACCCGTAGCACCACTTGTTAACACTGCTATTCCAGAGGAATCCTCTGCCACCTGGGATAATAGTCGATTGTTACAACAATTATTAGACCGCCAATCCCTGTCTCGTGAGCAAGCTTCTGGGCTAATGCAGGCATGGCTAACCGAGACAATTCCACCAGTATTGTCAGGAGCAATATTAGCCGCTATTCAAGCTAAAGGTGTATCAGCAGAAGAACTGGCGGGTATGGCTGAAGTTTTACAAGCTCAGTCATTGCCTCTAGCTCACTCCTTACCTCTTGCCACTCCCTTAATTGATACCTGTGGTACTGGTGGAGATGGTGCTTCAACGTTCAATATCTCTACCTCTGTTGCTTTTGTCGCCGCAGCAGCTGGTGTGTCAGTTGCTAAACATGGTAATCGCTCTGCTTCTAGTCGCGTAGGTTCCGCCGATGTACTGGAGGCTTTGGGAATTAACCTCAATGCTTCCGGTGAAAAAATTGCCGCAGCACTAAGGGAAGTAGGTATTACTTTTCTATTTGCTCCTGGGTGGCATCCAGCACTTAAAGTTGTTGCACCATTGCGCCGAACTCTGAAAGTACGGACGATATTTAACTTACTAGGACCTCTAGTGAATCCATTACGCCCCACAGGGCAAGTAATTGGAGTTTTTGACTCGTCGCTACTTGCCCCCATTGCCCAAGCTTTGCAGCAGTTAGGGACACAACACGCGATCGCTCTGCACGGGCGGGAGAAGTTGGACGAGGCTGGATTAGCTGATGTAACTGATCTCGCAATTCTATCTCAGGGGAGAGTACAGTTAACTACTTTAAATCCTCAAGAGCTAGGCTTGACTCCGACTCCGACAACGGCGTTACGAGGCGGCGATGTTCAAGAAAATGCTGAAATTCTCAGGGCGGTACTTCAAGGAAAGGGAACTAAGGCGCAACAAGATGTAGTGGCTCTCAATACTTCTTTAGCACTCCAGGTAGGAGGAATAATTCAGCTACAAGATCATTCAAGTGGCATTGCCCTTGCCAGGGACATTCTATGTAGTGGCGCTGCTTGGTCAAAGCTAGAGCAACTGGTACAATTTCTTAATTGTGCTTGATAATTCAAAGCAGGACAGAGGTCAGAATCAATTATCAATGAACAATTATCAATGATTAATGATTTCTGATAATTGATTGGTCAGGGGAAGCTAGAGAGTAGTTTTGATGAGTAATGAAATTGAAGCTAAAAGAAAGTCAGAGTGATTAAGACATTACTTCTTTTAACTCAGCACTTAGAAATCCTAACTATTTCTAGTCCCTAGCCTCTATTCCTGCGGATGAAATTCAACTACATCTCGCTTAATTGTGATGTCATAACCGCCCAAAAAGTTTTGTCCTAAAAGTGGAACTGCTCCGATTAAAACCATGCTGTCACTGACTGTAGCACCACCCACTTCAATAGAACCTACACGCCCAAGGGGAAATTGTACAACTTCGCCATTAGCAATATGGGCTACTGCCGTACCAACTGGAACTACTTTTAATGCATTTGCCATTTCTTGAGTAATTGTAGTTTGAGTGGCTCCAGTATCTAGCAGCATCTCGAATTTCTGCTTGCCATTAAAAGTTACATCAATGACTGGTGTTCCAGCTTGACGATGTTTGATTTTGGCTTGAAATACTCTTGGTTGCGGCAGTTCTGTTATTGCAGGAACTGGGGTAGTAGAATTACCGCATAAAGATGCTAAATTGATAACTTCGCCGGATGAATTAACCATAAAGCAGCCTTCAGCATCAGAGGCGATCGCCGCAGGTATACCATAGTTAATTACGCTAGTGTGGGTTAAGGCAACTCCGGTAATCCCAATGAGTACCTTGAGAAATGATTTCATTACTTCCTTAAATTGTATAGAGCGCGAACACGCTTTTTTACTGGGGGCGAAATTCAACTACATCGCGCTTAATCGTGACATCGTAATTACCAAAAAAGTCGTGTCCCAGTAGTCCAGTTTCTAGTTCTTTTAAAGGAGCGATCGCTACTGGTACATTTTTAAGTATTGCTCCACCAACTTCTATAGAATCCACATATCCAATAGAAAATTCTACTGCTGTGTCACTGGCTGTATTTGCCTTTGCTTTAGCTACTGTAACTACTCCTAAAATAGCGGCTGTCTGCTGACTAATCACCGTTCCACTGGCTCCCGTATCTACAATCATCTCAAATCGCTGATTACCATTAAACGTGACATCAATAACTGGCGTTCCACTAGCACGACGTTTGATCGGGGCTTGAAACACCTGTTGATTTGTTTGGATAACAGGCGACATTTCTACATCAGCTGTCCTAGAGGCGCTAATGTCTTGCGGTTGTATTTCAGGAATGACAGCAACTTCACTCTCAGAATTCTCCTCAATACGGCGAGTTACCTGCTGCTGGGCATTCGTTATCTGCTGCTGGTATTCGGCAATTCTTGTTTGAGCGATTACTTTTTTGGGGCTGTTTGCTGGTACTGCTTTCATCAAGGCGATTGCTTCATTCCACTGGCTAACCACTAGCCTCCAATCATCTGGCGACTGGGCAGATTGACTCAAAATAGCAGCACTATAAGCTTTATCTAGTGCTAATTCAAAGTAATTAGGCTGAGTTTTTTCTTGTTTTACTTGCTTTTGCTCCAACGTTGCTGGTGATGCCGCTGACTGTACTTGATTTTGTTTAGGACTGGGCGTGTTCTGCGTGGCTATAAACGGTGTGCGATCGCGATCTGCGATCTTTGAATCACTGCGACAGCCGACACTTGTAAGCGCTAACGTACCTAAGATAAAAATTATTGCTGTATAGGAAGTCGAAAACTTCAGCATGATTACGTATAAGCCAGCACATTTAAATTAGTCTGGAGTTTTTTTTGCTACTCATTTCAATTTAAACACAACAAAACTGAAGCATCAGGGATCAAAATCGCAAAATTACCAGCAAAACATCTAGAAATTCTTGAAATTAGCTTGATGAAATATTTTCCTGATGGTACACAGCTTAAAATCTGATTAAATTGCCTCAAATCCTAACAAGCAAAAATTAGATAACTTAAATAGCTCAAATCATGTGTCAATTCTAAGACCTGAAACGTTGGACTCTCAAGAATCCTCTAGAATTAAAAAAGAAGAATAAGTAGATATAACTAAGGATAGAATCCGCTATGGTTGCTGGTGAGTCGCAGACACCCGTGTCCCTTTCTGACAGAGAGTTGCAAATCATAGATCTAGTTGCTGCTGGCTTAAGCAATGAGAAGATAGCAGAAAAGCTAGAAATTAGCAAGCGTACTGTTGATAATCATATCAGTAACATTTTGAATAAAACAGCGACGAACAATCGAGTTGCTTTAGTTCGTTGGGCTTTGCAGTGGGGTAAGGTTTGCCTAAACGATGTTAACTGCTGTACTTTACCTGATTTTGGAGACAAAACACTTTCCTAGCTGGCAAAAATTATTCAGATATTCTAAAACTGCTTGATACTAACCCTGGCAGCTAATAATAATCAATGAACATAAATTTCTCCTTTTAAAGTGCTAAACCAATTTTATTTAACGATAAACAACGATTAGCAACTACTCAAAGGAGAAAACGCTAAAGTTAAGACATTCTTTTACGTTAGCGGCTTCTGGAGCAGTGCTGCGATGAATAACTCTGCTTCTTTTAATCTTCTTGCGTCTTCTCCTCCCCATTTTGAATTTTTTAACTTTGTTTCAGCAACTCAACCGATACAAGATACAGACTTAATTAGGCAATTGCCCTTTATTCCAGGGCTGAAAGAAATTTTAATGCTACGACAAGTTCATGCCCTAGAACACGCTACAGTTTGGGTTTTAGGTGAATCACATAGTGATCAAATCACAAGTACGTCAAAAAATCGTCAGTTTGACAATGAATTATTAGGGGGTCTGTCCACCGAACAAGGATTTTACCTTTACGGACAGGTGAATATAACTTCTTTACAGCGCGCCGTTCGTATAGCCTTGCAGCGACTTACAGGAGGTGAATCAGATTTAGCTGTGCATCCTCGCTGTGGTACTAATGTATCGGTAGGAATGCTGCTCACAGTTGGGTTAGCTTTGGGTATCCACTTTTTGCTACCACGAGGCCCAATTGAGCAACTGTTGGGTTTAGGTGTGGCGGCGACAACAGCATCTCAACTTGCCCCTGACTTGGGTATTTTGGCTCAACAGTACGTGACAACGGCTATTCCTTTCAACTTGGCAATTGAAGATATTACGGTTACACGCGATGTTTGGGGGCGATCGGCTCATTTTGTGCGGGTGCGGTGGGAAGATTAGTAATAAAACTTAAAGGCTAGACAGTCCAACTGGTTGCGATCCGGTAGTACGCTGAAAGCAATTAGCCGTATATCTTGGCGATTAATAACTAAAAGGAAAGGTAGTCATGGTTGAACGTGGTTCTAAAGTACGGATTCTTCGCAAAGAATCTTACTGGTTTCAAGACACAGGGGTCGTTGCCTCTGTTGACCAAAGTGGTATCCGCTATCCAGTGATTGTTCGCTTTAATAACATCAACTATGCTGGTGTCAATACTAACAACTTCAGTGTTGATGAAGTGTTAGAAATTGAAAAGCCAACCCCGAAGGCGAAAAAGGCATCGACCTCTGCTACAGGTGGTAAACAAACCACTGTCGACGAACGTACGCGCACAACCAGTCAAGGTACTCCTTTAGATACAACAGGTGTTAAAACAAGTACCATGCCAGAGACTGGAGACAGTAGTTCCGTTGTTGGAGGTGATCCAAATCAGGGAACTGACTCCCGTTAACTTGTGCCTGAACTCCCTGAAGTTGAAACAGTCCGGCGGGGTCTAAATCAAGTCACCCTTAGCCAAGAAATCACGGGTGGTGATGTGTTGCTGAATCGCACCATCGCCTACCCGCTTTCTGTGGGCGAGTTTATCAGTGGAGTGCAATCAAAAGTGATCGCTCACTGGGAGCGATTTGGTAAATATTTATTGGCAGAACTCACAAAATCACCTAGCCGATCAGCTGGCTATTTGGGTGTACATCTGCGGATGACTGGTCAGTTGCTATGGCTAGATCGGAATGAGCCATTACATAAACACACGCGAGTCAGAATATTTTTTAGTGGCGATCGCGAGTTGCGCTTTGTTGATCAGCGTACTTTCGGTCAAATGTGGTGGGTTCCGCCAGAAGTTGCACCCGAAAGCATTATTACTGGTCTAAAAAGACTAGGAATAGACCCATTTTCAACCCAGTTTTCTGCTCAGTATCTTGCTGGAAAACTTCAAAACCGCCGTCGCGCAATCAAAACAGCGCTACTAGATCAGGCGATTGTAGCAGGATTAGGCAATATCTATGCAGATGAAGCACTGTTCAAGAGTGGAGTGCAACCAGAAACGCTGTGTGCAGACTTGCAGCTAGCGCAAATAGAACGCTTGCGAACTGCGATTATCCAAGTTCTAGAAACCAGTATTGCCGCCGGTGGAACCACTTTTAGTAATTTTCTCAACGTGCAAGGAATCAACGGTAATTATGGTGGTGTTGCTTGGGTTTATAACCGCACTGGTAAACCCTGTCGAGTCTGTAATACACCAATTCAGAGGATAAGATTGGCTGGACGCTCAACTCACTTTTGTCCACAGTGTCAGCAGTAATTGATTCTACACATCAATAAAGGCTTTTTTTATTTAGTAAAATAACTCTTTTGTAAATATGTCTTTAGTATGAGTTAAAACGTCGTCTAGTTCGATTCTGTGCAGCATTTTTAAGCTGACTTCTAGACTAATAGTTAATTAATTATAAGTCGCGCCTCGTTCCTGGGGCTAGTTAGCTTCTAATTTCACTCATTATCCAAACAGGCCACAAAGCTACAACTAATAATCTTCGCCACATTGAAAGCTTGCCAATTCGGTTCAAGTGACTGAGTAAAGCTAGTAAGCAGATTAAACCAGAAAAAATATAGGCGGTTGTTAAGTAGCTAAATAGGATGACAGCCATAGTCGATTTGTCTTATTTCAAATATGATGGATGTGCTTAATTAGATCATGCCTAATGTGGCTTCAATATCCCCAGGGTGTAATTACGTAATTAGTCATAAAATTTCAATGAAGCTTTTTTATATTTAGGTTTACTGTTGCAATCACCTAGAATCCTTAGAAAGTGTTTGTAAACGTTAGTTAAGTGGTTTTAGACTCCCAAGTTCGTCGATTTTTTGCGAGCCTGCGGAGCATTAATCGGATCATGACGACATAAATCATACCCTCATGATTTTCAGGCAACCG
>JAHHHE010000141.1 GCA_019359535.1 Gloeocapsa sp. UFS-A4-WI-NPMV-4B04 | reverse complement strand
AGCTAACTTTTCTAGGGCTTGCTGGTCAGTGTCACTCAGGGTGATTGTCAGCGATTTGCAGGGCATGAGTGTCAAGTTAATCTCGTCATTTATACCCTAACCGAATTTACGCCCTAGAATACTAGGCTAAATGTATCTCCATATTGACGAGAGAAAAGTAAAATATTTTTGGAGTGGTAACGGTCATAGTGATTGTAAAAGAAATAATTGCCATTACGAAATTGGGATTGCTGGCGGCGGAGTTTAACCAGTTTCCGTACCAAGGCGATCGCACTTTTGCCAATTGAATCATAAAAATAATCCCAGCGTACAGGACGGAACAACATCACTCGTCCAAAACCTTGTTCGGGAAGGTAATAATTTTCGCCAAACTCTTGGCCTTGCCACAGCATCGGAATACCTTTAGCTGTTAACATTCCGATTAGGTACGGTTGGACTTTGTACCATAAGTTGCGATCGCCTTCTTTCAATAAATCATTATCGCGATTAATAATTCCGAAATTGCACACAAAGCGCGAGTGATCGTGATTCTCGATATATTGGAGTGCAGTCTTTTTAATTTTGTCACCGTCGGTTGTAACTTCTTCTGGATAGCCATCTAAACCAAATCGAAAACCAAGATTAGCTAATTGATCTTGATTACCGTAAGCTACTGTCTTAGCTGCTCCCAAAGTTTCATTTTGCCAGGTACAGTTGCTATAAGTTTGCTCCAGAATCTCCTTTGGTCCTTCCAATTGTTCGGCACACTGAATTAGGTTAATATCTTCATTGTTAAAAAACCTTTGCCAGTGTCCACCCGCACTCTTTTTATCTTTAACTGTTTGATATGTGTGATAAGTCAAGTTAGCGTAGCCTTTTCCTGTTGCACCGTCCCAGTAATTGGGTACGCAGTCATAGCGGAAGCCATCAACGTGATAACGATCTAGCCAGAGATAATTGACTGTAAAAAAGAAGTCTTGGGTAAACTTGCGGCTAAAATCTGTACTTTGACTAAATAAATCTTTAGCGAATGCACCCATAAAAGGGTTTTCGCGGTAGCCGAGCTTTTGGTAGATGTAAAAATATGGAAAACTATCGCTAGTGTGACCATAGACAGCATCCAAAATTACGGCAATTTTTCTTTGATGTGCTGCGTCAATAAATCTTTGGAGGTCTTTTCTGTTGCCAAAGCGTTCATCTACGCCAAAGTAGCCAATTGGTAAAAATCCCCAATCTACCGTCAGCGCAACATTGGAAACAGGCATCACTTCAATGCAGTTGATTCCTAAGTCTGCTAAATAATCTAGTCGTTCAATTGTTTTATCAATATCACCGCCGAACTCATTAATCATCAACTCGTACAAAACAAGATCATTCAACGCTGGAGTTTTCCAGTTTTCTTCCTGGCTACTCCAGACATGATCTTGATATCCCAAAGTGAAAGCAGATAACTTACCAACGCCAAACTCTCTAGCAAAAGGATCAATAATCCAATCAATTTCTGGGCGATCGCTGCGTCTGAGACAATATCTATAAACGTACTTTCCTGAGTTACCCCATGCAGAGTTTGGATTTGTACGTTCACTACTATTGATGTTTATCTTGCCTGACCAATAATCGCCATATTCTGGGTCAATACTATGAGTCAGTTCAAATTCATTTGGCGCAATATCTTGCAGGAATTGATCGTTTTCGTGGATAACTTTGATCCATACCTTGTTTCCGTCACTAGGAGATACCCAAGGCAGAAATAGTCCAAACTCAACGCCATCCGCTACTTCTCTAGCTCCCAGTTTATCCAAAGGTAGAAGTTTCATATCGTCGTATTCCTTAAATTGGTTACTTCTATAAACCGTTTGGAACTACTGGATTCCGCATATTCCATGACCAAAAAGTCAAGGAACGCAGATATCTACAACCAAGTAATTTGCGATCGCTCTTGCACGACGCGCTGATAAACTGCTGCTGTTTGTTGAGCTAATTTAGGCCAACTAAATCGCCGTTCTAAATCCTCATAAGCATTATCAACTAACCACTGCTGATAACCAGGATTTTTCAATACTTCCAGAATCCCCCAAGCCAGGGAATCTGTATTATTTGTCTGGGTAACAATGCCTGTCTTTGTATGTTGCACAACTTCTGGCAATCCGCCTGTATCTGAAACCACAACTGGGACGCGGGAGGCAAAGCTTTCTAAAGCCACAATGCCAAATGGTTCATATAAACTGGGGAAAACGGCGCAGTCGGCGATCGTTTGAAATTTATCCAAAGGTTCATCTGACATAAAGCCAGTGAACAAGCATTTTTCCGAAATTCCCAAATCCCAAGCTTGACGCTTTAAAGGATCTGTATTACCGCCACCAATAAACACAAACTTAGCATAACCCCCCATTTCCCCAAGCACTTTGGGAGCAGCATTAAGCAACGTGGAAACGCCTTTTTCGTAGGTCATGCGACCAACATAGTAAATAATTTTTTCGCCATCGTTGGCAAATAAACGGCGAAAGTTGCCAGCATCAAAATCCTGGTGGTGTTTCTTCTCTGGACGGATGCCATTGTAAATTACATCAATTTTGTCCCAAGGACTTAAGAGCGCTTTTTCTACCTCGCGCCGCATATAGTCAGTGCAAACAATAACTCGCCAAGCGTTAAAAGCTAAAAGCTGTTCTTTCCCACTGATATAGTGCTGAGTATCTGTGCGAATACCGTTATGGCGACCGTGTTCTGTAGCATGGATAGTAGCAATCAAGGAAACTTTGAAATTGTGCTTGAGTGCGATCGCAGCATCCCCTACTAGCCAATCATGAGCATGAATTAGATCAAACGGGCCATCCTCCAGCATCAGTTTAGCCCCGTGATGCCCCATACTCTCATTCAAGTTCACTACCCAGTGAAAAAAGTCATTACTCGCAGCTACAGCTACTCGATGCACCCGTACCCCTTCCACAACCTCATATAACGGCGCTTCACCAAACTCTGCTGTAATTAGGTGAACTTCATGCCCCAGCTTAACTAACTCTGGATACAACTCCGCCACATGGCGGGCAATTCCCCCAACCAACCGAGGCGGAAATTCCCAAGTAAGTACCAGAATTTTCATCAACCCCACTCCCACGAGTTTATATATCTCTAAATCTTTACACCTATCTAAAGATATAAATTGAAAAATTTAATGGGTGAAATTACGGAAATCTTAATGTATCTTAACAGTCTAACAACACTTTTGCTACCGACAAACAGCTACCAAGTGAACCTATACAGAGTCTCCAAGTAAGAATCTTTAACCCCTAACCCCTGCTCCCTGATCCCTAATTCCTGACTCCTACTTTCTCAATTTCTTGACGAAATGCTAACCAAGCTGCTGTTGCTTGGGGGTTAGAAGTCACGCCTTCCTGCATTAGTATTACGCCATCTTTGAAATCAATAATTCCGTATTGCTGACTACCAGTTATCTGGTCAATTACAGGAATACTTTGTTGTAATAACTGGCGATCGTCATCAAAGGCAGCTTGATACTGCTGCAATTGCCAGAGATCAAGAATGACATAATCTACATTTATCAGTTGACGAGCATCGTTACGCAGCTGCAATGCAGGCCAACGGAGGACTTCGCGGCGACTAGAAAGAGGAGGTACAAGGTAAGTTGTTGCTGACACACTAGCATCGGGTGGAATCTGCGCTAGCAATGGTCGTAACTGACTTACATGATGCCACTGCTTGGGTAAAGAGACATAAACCCAAGGTTGAACGGAATCGGGGATGAGAAAGTAGAATGTACGGCTAGGGTTAGCTGTGAAGCTAAAAAACACCGAAAGACAGATGCAAATTACCCAAAAGCGCCGCAAGGATGGTTTAAAGGCTTTAGGATGGCGTGACCACCAGAGGATTGCCCCGTAAAATATACCGGGGACTACGGTCATAGCATAGCGAATCGTAATTGCTAGTCGCGACTCTCCCTGTTGCAAGAAAATTTGGAGTAAGGGGAATCCAGCTATTGTCCAAGCAGCAGGCGAAACTGCTGGAATAAACGCTAAGGGTAGCCAATGACCGAGTAGATATTTAATTTTTGCTCCCACAGGGGAAACCAAGTACACAACTAAGCGCCAAGGGTGACTAACAATTGCCCAAATAATCTCTAGAGTAGAAGCTTCTTTATCGTCCACAAAATGCCCAAATCGCTCAATCATGAACCGCCGCGAAATATCTTGAGAAAAAAGCGGCATGACTACATTAGTTAGGACGATCATATAAGCCAAGCTGAGGCTACAGATAGCAAGACCAATCTGGGGATAACGTCTGCTCAAAATTAGGTAAAACCCAACGCCAAATAAAACTACTCCCGCATCTTCCCGCACGCTCAAAGTTAAAATAGCGAGTAGCCAAAATAACCACCACGCTCGCTTTTCCATTGCCAGCAGTAGGCCAAATACAAATAAGGGAATTTGGCTAATGTCGTGGAAGTTGGATAAAGTCGGGCCAATGACAGCATTTGCAGCGTAGAAGCTAACTGTAATCATTGCTGCTAAAGGCGGTTCTAGATAGTGTCGCGCTAGCGCATACAAAATTAATCCGGCTGCGGTGACAAAGGTGACTTGCAAAAAGGTGAGCGTAGCTGGAGACGGGAATAAAGCGTATATTGGTAGCCAGAGCAACAAAGCTGGGGTAAAGTGTTGCCCCAAGCGGTGGTAATACACTGTTGGTGCTTCGCCACTATGGACAACATTCGTTGACAAAGTCGAAGAAAGCGAACTTTGGAAGAAGCGGCCATGAATGCCGTTCCAAAA
The DNA here is from genome assembly GCA_019359535.1 of Gloeocapsa sp. UFS-A4-WI-NPMV-4B04. Lineage (GTDB taxonomy): Bacteria > Cyanobacteriota > Cyanobacteriia > Cyanobacteriales > Chroococcidiopsidaceae > JAHHHE01. The sequence goes on along the minus strand of JAHHHE010000141.1, from coordinate 10,769 downwards.
TACCTGGTTGAAAATGCCTTGATCGAACGAGGCGTAAAAGCTGTAGTACCGATGCAGGATGAAGATTAAGCCAATCACGAAGAATGCGATCGCCGCACCCATCACCAACCGTAACCCTGGCTGTTTTTGCAATTTTAATAACATTACTCACTCACACTTATGTAATGGTAAGCGCTGTGAACAATACCACATCTGCTTCCATACTTCAGCAATTTATCTTATCAGCATTAAATTCGCTAGATACATTAGTATCTCTATTAAAAATACTCTCAAGCACACAAAAAATTATAAAATTACAAAAAATATTAATAGTTTATTTTTTACATATAATTTGAATTTATTAAATATTATTCAAATTCACTCTACAAGTTTATGTCTTTTCTGTTTTCTAAACTGAACTAAGCACATTTACTATTCTAATATTTTCACAACAATTGCAAAAATATTAAAACTATCTTCGATTAAATTAGCTTATTAATAAATATGAATTGACTAACTCAATAATATCAACATTATAAAAACCTTGCCAAAGCTAGTTTACAGATAGTCATACTAAAAGTAAATATTTAATATAGCATTTGTACTATTAAGCCTTTATTAATTATTTAAAACTACAAACTATACATAAAATAAAAATAGAACTTGCTGCTGAACCAAATGACTGAAATAGCGCTACAAGCAAATTTAAAGCTGATTAGGAACTAATTTGATGCTGAAATTATTAAATTTAATAACATTAACTAGCTTATTTGTAGCACTTAGCGCTTCTATTGCCTTTGGGCAATATACTTATAAAAGCGATCGCCTGCAAACAAATTCTGGATTAGTAGCAGCCGAGCTTAAATACTCAAAAGATGAAAACACAAATTTTTTGACTAACATTAACGTCCAAATTACTAGAGACAACAAAATAATTAATAATTCTGCTCTGCCAGTTAAGCTATTACCGTACTACGACAAAGAATCTGGGGTAAACGCTATCTCTGTAGAGATTAAAGTCATAGACTTAAATGCTGATAAGGAACCAGAAATATTAATAGATTTAGCTGAAGCTGGAGCGCATTGTTGCTCATCAACATTCATCTATTCTTATGACTCAAAGGCAAAACAATATCATGCGTTGTCACACTTTTGGGGTAATTACACCAGTGGCTACTGGTTATCTGAAATATCAGGCAAAGAAAATGATCGCAATCTTGCTGATTTGAATAAAGACGGTAGCCTTGAGTTTGTAGCTTTAGACGATCGCTTCCGAGGAGAATTTGGCGGTTACGCGCTCTCAGCTGCTCCCGTGCAAGTATGGCGTTATCAGCAAGCTAAAATGAAAGACGTTACCAAAGAATTTACGCAAGTCGTTTATCAAAGTGCTGCTAATTCTTGGCAAATGTATACTCAAATTCGCCAAGAATACGGTGCTGACGCAGCCCAAGGAGCAATGGCAGCTTATGTTGCTTCTAAGTTTATCTTGGGTCAAAAAGCTGACGCTATAGAGCGTCTAAGACAAGCATACTCTGATAATAGCGGTCAAGAGTTCATCAACAAGTTGATTAGCTTTCTAGGTAAAACTGGTTACACTCGTTAACTACAAAATAATCATAGAAAACTACCATAAATTGTAAAATCGCTGAAATATTCAAAAGTTGCAGACTAAGGAAATACTACTAATACCAGTAGCTTTAAAGTAATCCAACAAATTTCTATTTAGCTAGCAGGAAAAGATCAGGTATCTCATACTCAGTGGTAAAAGCTGCCAATTAATAGGAAAATAGAGGCAGTTCGTCATTGTTGCTGCTGATCATGCCTACTGGAATTGCTGATGCTCAAAACTTACTTTCTGATCTGATTGCGCGTTACTCACCTCGCGTAGATTATCTTGTGATTCGCCTCGAAGAAGCAGAAGGAACTGATATTTTGTTGCGTGGCGACAAAGTAGAAACCTTGAGCAATGGCATTTCAATCGGCGGACAAATTCGGGCTTGTTATCAAGGTGGCTGGGGATTGAGCAGTTTTAATCAACTGGCGACTATTGGCGATCGCATTGAAGAAGCAATCGCCGCCGCCCGAATTGTTGGTGATAGCGAAACTCAACTCGCTGAAATTGAGGCAGTTCAAACTAACTGCTTTATACCTTTAACTGGCACTGATCCGCGTCACATCGAACTAGCGACAAAAAAGCAACTATGCGATCGCTATAGTGAAATTCTTAAAAGTGTTGACTCGCGCATAACTACAACATCTGTCCGCTACGGCGATACTGCTCAACGAGTGATCATCGCTTCTTCAGAAGGAACAATGATTGAGCAATCGTGGGTGGATATGGAAATGCGTTTTGCCGCCACTGCGCGTCATGGTGATACTGTGCAAACTGGACGAGAAACCACAGGTTCACGCAAAGCATACGAAGATTTAACCAGTCTAGATGAACAAGTGCGTGGTGCTGCCCAAAGAGCGATCGCTGCTTTATCCTTACCCTCAGTTAAAGGCAATACCTACACCGTAGTCATAGATCCAATTCTCAGTGGTTTATTTGTCCACGAGGCTTTTGGCCATCTTTCAGAAGCAGATATGGCTTACGAAAACCCGGATCTACTAGAAGTAATGAGCCTTGGGCGGCGATTTGGCCCAGAAGAGCTGCAAATATTTGATGGTGCTGCACCTGTTGGACATCGTGGCAGTTACTTCTACGATGATGAAGGCACACCCGCTACTACAACTCAGTTAATTAAAGATGGAGTATTGGTAGGAAGACTGCATTCTCGTGAAACTGCTGGCAAATTAGGCGAAGCGCCAACTGGTAATGCGCGGTGTCTCAACTACCACTATGCGCCAATTGTCCGCATGACTAATACTTGGATCGAGCGAGGTAAAACGCCAGTAGCAGACTTATTTACCGATATTGAAGAAGGAGTTTATGCCCGTAACTGGCTAGGTGGAATGACGAACGGCGAAATGTTCACATTCAGTGCGGGTGAAGCTTGGATGATTCGTAACGGGCAAATTGCTGAACCTGTACGAGATGTAACGCTGTCTGGTAATGTCTTTCAAACTCTAGCTGATATCGAAGCGATCGGCAATGATTTCTACTGGGATGAATCCGGTGGTTGCGGTAAAGGTGGACAAAATGGCTTACCCGTAGGTTGTGGCGGCCCTAGTCTGCGAATTCGTGATGTGGTTGTTGGTGGTGAAGTGTCTGAGGAATAAGACGACTAAAGGAGTTTATATGTAAGTACCCCTTATAGTTAAAGCTGTATTCACTTGTTTGAGTAAGGCTTCTGGAGTGGAGGAGTTATCTAAAATTACGTCGGCGCGATCGCACTTTTCTTGAATCGGCATCTGGCTATTAATTCGAGCCTCTGCTTGTTCTAAACTTAATTGATTGCGCTGTATTAATCGCTTCAATTGCTGTTGAGGCGAACAATAAACGACCCAAATTTCTGTTACTAAATCAGTCATGCCAGCTTCAAACAGTAAAGGTACAACTAATACCACTGTTTGGGCAGATAATTCTTTAATTGCTGTGACAATGCGATCGCGCACATCAGGATGAATTTGCTGTTCTAACCACTGTCGCTCTTGTAGATTATTAAAGATAATTTCACCTAACTTTTGGCGATTCAGTGTGCCGTCTAGCAAGAGAATATCTGCATAGCGATGAGCGATCGCGTCAAGAACTGGTGAACCAATTTCAACAGCAACTCTGGCGTAAATATCTGCATCTAATACTGGCAAATTATAAGTAGTAGCAAGGTAATCAGAAACTGTACTTTTTCCTGTCGCAATACCTCCTGTTAAGCCAATAATCCGAGTCGGGTGTAATTGAGCGTCACTTTTGTTATCCCACACGATCAAATTGCCACTGAATTTATTTGAAAAATTGAGTTATTGCTTGATATAATCCTTCTAGTGTGTATTCTTCTGCTTCTATATCTACCCTTCCCAACAAAGAAACACAGCTTTTAGAAGTTTGAGGGCCAATTGAAGCAATACAAACTCGCTCCAGATTAGCACCGCCGTTAGCCTCTAGGAGTTGACAGAAATTTTGCACCGTTTTAGAACTAGCAAAGGTAATTACATCGACAACACCGCGTTGTAGGGCATCTAAGGCAGCAGGAGCGATCGCTTCTGGACACCGCGATTGATACGCCGCTACTTCAATAACTTCTGCACCAATGGCTGCTAATTCCTTAACTAAAACTTCTCGTCCCCCAGTTTCAACTCTAGGGAATAAAACTCTTTTGCCTTGTAGCGGTTCGGGGAAGTGTTCCACCATTGAATCGGCGACAAAATCTGGTGGGATAAAATCTGGTTTTATCCCTTGTTGTCTGAGACTTGCGGCAGTTTTCTCACCTACTACGGCAATTTTTACTCCAGCTAAAGCACGGGCATCTAACTTTTGTGTTTCTAGCCGCTCAAAAAAGTAATCCACGCCATTAGTTGAAGTCAGAATTAACCAATCAAAACTTAATAAATGCGTGATCGCGTGATCCAAAGCTTCCCAACTTGAAGGCGGACCAATTTCTATTGCAGGCATTTCAATTACAATTGCGCCTTCTTGCCTTAAGCGATCGCTAAATTGACTTGACTGCCCAACTGAGCGCGTGACTAAGATTGTTTTATCTGCAATACCGTGTAGCAAGTGGCGCGTGACTCGTGGCGCTTGGTATTCTAACTCCTGACTCCTGACTTCTGACTTCTTTGGAATATCAGGTTTTGGTGTATCGTTTTGCATTTTTATAGAAGGTTGTAAATAATTGCGTAGTCCCACAACTTCGCCAACTACAATTACTACTGGCGAGAGTGACACACCAGCTGTTTGCTCAACAATACTCTCTAATTTGGCTGTCCAGATTTGTTGCTGCGGACATCCTGCCCATTGAATTAAGGCAATGGGTGTGTGAAGCGATCGCCCGTGTCGTACTAGCTGATGCACAATCTCGCCTAGCTGTTGCCCTCCCATTAAAATTACTAGCGTCTCAATCTGCGCCAAAGCTTCCCAGTCCAATTGATCTGGTTCGTGAGCGGTTAAAACAGCAAAGCAGCGACTGAGAACTGGATCTGTGAGTGGAATTCCTGCTAGTAAGGGTGCTGCTAGTGCTGATGAAATCCCTGGTACTACTTCAAAAGCACAATTAGCAGCAATTAGCGCCTCAATTTCTGAACTAGAGCGACCAAAAATAAATGGATCGCCACTTTTGAGCCGCACAACTTGTTTACCTCCAAGACAATGCTCAACTAGCAGCTTATTAATCTCGGCTTGTGGTGTACTAAGTTGTCCACCTCGTTTCCCAACATCTAGCTTGATGCAGTCAGACGGTACTAATTGCAACTGGGCATCGACCAAGGCATCATAGACTAATACATCTGCCTCAGTAAGTAATTGTTGCGCTCTAACAGTGAGATAACTTATATCTCCTGGCCCAGCACCAACAAGATAGACTTTGCCACTATGAGTCATGATTTAGCTTTCAGTCTCAACTAGACTTTAAGTTGTTCGCTGAGTGGTTATTTGTTCTAGAAGCTGATCAACAGAGTCAGCTTTGTTCTGATTGCTCTGCGCTTTAAATAAGTCTCTCGCTTTTTCAAGAACTGCTAAAGCTTCCTCTACCTTTTCTTGCTTCATTAAAGCAGTTCCCAATCTTAAGTGAGCATCGACATTTTTAGGAGCGCTTTCAATCAATTCTTTCCACTGAGCGATCGCATCTTCTAGCTTGTCTTGCTGCATCAGAACCTCTCCTAGCAGCAAACTAACCATGTCATTACTAGGATGCCTTGAAAGCACATTGCGAAAAGCTGTCTCTGCACCTTTGTAGTCTTTTTGCTGATAAAGCTTGATACCTTTTTCGTAAACGTTAGACGTGAAAATCCACTCCCGTAGGAAAAAACCAAGGATTGTTAGACCGATAACAACTACAGCGACGGCGATAATAAAATAAATCTGTTGCGGTTCCAGCATTGGTAGCACTCGGTAGTTGTAGCATCTTAGTTCTGCCTGAGTGTAAGATCATAACTTCTTACCACGCAACAACAGTGTCCGCCTCTAAAGTGCATCTATATGTTGATTTAGACAGATCCTAGAAAAGACCTAAATTAGAAGGCGTTGAGGAATAATTTTATCTTTTTTAGATTTTTTCCTTCGCTGGAGTTGCGATACCTTGCTTGAGCAACTTCTCTTCAATTTCCTTGATAAATTCAAAGTCCTCTTTAGGCAGAGGCTGAGTTTTAGTTCCGAACAAATACTCGCTCACAGGAGGCTTGTTTTCAAGAAAAGAAAACGCCTGTCGGAACTGATATCCACTAGCATTGACAGGTGAGTCAAAATGGCAAGAAATAATGCGCTGGAAATCCCAGCTTGCCACCTTATTAGCCCAGTTGATCACTTGCCTTGGTGCTTGGTTAAGAATAAGAGTTTGCAGAATCGGTGCTACAAATAAACGCCCACCCCCTCGTAAAGCATCGAATGATTGCTGCCAGTTATCTTTCCATCTAAACGGAAACAAACCGAAATACGCTTTCCTTGAACGGTTCGGCGCTTTGAGGGCATCGCGAAACATCTGCTTTAGTTTGACCATTTCCAAAGCGCTTGGTCGAAAGTAAATGGCAAATAGGGAGATACGCTGCCATCCTTTACGACGGTTGGCTGGGTTGTCTTCAACAACATCTAATGCACTGTCTCTGGCGTGAAACAGTAAGGGATACGGGTCAAGTTGGATGATCGCGGGCGGGTCTTCTGGTACAGAAAGCACTGAGTCGATCACAAGTAAAGTACGCGATCGCTTGTGGAACAATGCGACTTCCCCAAATGAACCCCGTCCAAGATTAATATCTAGTAAGGCGTAATCAAACTCCGGCGCAAAGGGCGAATGGGCGCTATCTTCTGGAAGCACCTGAGTCCGTCTCCAGGGAAAACCCAGCCAACTTAAGGGAAGGTTCACCGGAAAACTCCACTGGTGCGGAGCCACAAACACTTGTGCATTTGGAAAGCATCGGGCGAATGGCCCAACGAAGACTTTGTGTTCTAAGCCAGAGCTAGTTGGTAGGATGATGTACATCACATCGCCATGCTGTGTGACTAACTCTTTAACAAGACGGATACACTCTCTTGTCGGAGCGACTGGCGCATAGACGAGGAGTCCCCCAGCGTCTAGCTTGACAACAGTCATCCGAATTGGCACGACAGTGTATAAAATGCCCTGTATCTGGTCGAATGTCCAGATTGTGTCCTTCACGACTTCTTGGCGGAGTGTCCGCCGCCTACCATAAGGATAGAGGGGTACAGCAGGCCAGAAAGACCATGACCAGTCCTCAGGACGAATGGAACTGACTTGTTGCCCTTGTGTCTCCTGCGTGTTCATTGTGGTTTTCACACCCTGTCTCTAATTCCTAACGCTGAAAATTTTTATCTAAGCTGCCATTTGCTGGAGTTGAGCAAATTATTGACGCAGTAATCTAATTTTTAGCTTAACACTTCAGTTTTGCACAAGTGAATCAGATATTTCTAGGATTATTGACACTCTGCGATCGCTTAAAGCTAGGGGTTTTTAAATCGCGTTTTGGTAAGTAAATCTGCCTACTGAGTTCCCCTTCGGTGAACCACTCCGTGTTCGCGCTTACAGCAGCTGCTTGGCGATTTCTTGATTCCAAAATCAGGAGCCACTTAAAGTCAAAAAAAACACAACTCCCCCAGTTATTACTTATGTTAGACCCAATTAATTCCCGTCCGTAATAGCCACGAAAGCAGCCGTCGGAGCAGTTTTCCAGCAATGTTAAATGTGTACCTAGCATCACCACCAAACTATCACATCAGATTAGCTAGACCAATAAATGCACCGAAAGCAAACAGAAAAATCTAGTCTGCTTCTGATCGTTTGCTTTCTTGGATTAAACACATAGAAATATTGATTCATATTCATTCCAAGCTACATTGCCTGCAAACGAGGTCATAACTTGGTGCAGCACAGAGCGCAATGTAAGGCACTACTTAGATAAATTGATAGTTTAATAGAAAGGCTACTAAGTTGCTCTCTAAATTTGCTGGCGAGGGCATGATTGCATATTTAGCTTCTACTTATGTTTTTAAACAAGTTTTGGCAACACAACCAGATAGAACACCGTTAGGCGCGACAATGCAGAAAACCGTTTTTAATGATAGAGATACTGTTAGAGCATATGCTTTATTTCTGGGCGAGGAGATTGACCTAAAAAACCTAGAAAATTGCCACACCTTGGCGACTTTGCCACTAATGGTTAATGCTGGTGAGTATGGCTGCGCCGTGCTACTGGATTATGGTGTAGTTGTTCTTTTTGGTCTTGATTTGGCGGAGAAAGAAGCCTTTTTAACCAAACTATCACCCATAATCAGTGACTCTTTTGCTAAACCTGAAACCGAAGAAGTAGAAGTTCAGATCAACATGACGGCGAGTGAGCGTGTCAAGGAAGGAAAAATTTTTCTGCATGAATTTACTATCGAACGCTTGCAGATAGTAGCTGATATTCTCGCTAAGAGTATTGTGCTATCCCATTATGAAACTAGCCTAGATTCTGTATTCGATCAAATTGAACCGTTTGCAGCTAGCTTACAGCGCGAAAACAGAAGTAGACGGCAAAGTAGAGAATTACTACGTCAACTCGGTACTACCCTTTTAGTTCAACATAAAATAGTGGGGCGAGTGGAGATTATTGATAAGCCTGAGTTGCTCTGGGAATCTCCACAGTTAGAACACCTGTATGAACGCTTGGAGGATGAATATGAAATCCGTGAGCGTCACAGCGCCCTAGAACGCAAACTAGAGCTAATTTCGCAGACTGCACAAACAGTGCTGGAGTTCATGCAGCACAGCAGCAGTCTACGAGTAGAGTGGTATGTGGTGGTTCTGATTGTGGTGGAGATTTTGCTGTCACTGTACGAGATCGTTTTTAAAGGCTAATGCGATCGCAAGCGAGTAATTTCTGCGCTGCTCTGTGCTGCGTCTCAAGCTAAAAGACAAGCGGCTGGAAAGAGCAGATATTCCAGAAAAAAGAGTTTCCAGATGAATTGATAAAACTGAGCGATCGCACTTTTATCCTGCAAATCGACTTTGAAACTTTGCCACCACATTAAACCCAGTAATCCTAGATGAGTGCTGACTAAAAACACTGAATTAACCGAGTCAAGCCACAATCCAGCAACCGCTATACCCAAATAACACACAGTCAACACCCAACGAGCGAGATTAAACACCCGTTCTTTACCTAGCGCAATTGTAAAAGTTGTGATCTGGTACTGGCGATCGCCTTCGATATCGGGAATATCTTTAAAGATCGCGATCGCAAACGTAAACACCAAAACAAACAACGTCAGCGCCCATACCGACGGCGGAACTACTAAGTTTCCTTGGAGAACCCAATTAAAATGTAGAAACAGCCCTAAATTGACAATCGCTCCTCGGACAGAAAAAATACACAGTGCAGCCCAAAAAGGAAACCGCTTCAACCGGATAGGTGGCAGCGAATAAGCCGTCCCAATTCCTAAACTAATACTCACCATTCCTAATAAAAACGGCCCCATCAGCCACGCTAACAGCAGCGCCAGAACACCTGTAATTGCAACAATTACCTGACCTGTATTTTTTGAGAACTCGCCAGCAGCTAGCGGTAAATGCGGTTTATTAATTTTGTCTATTGCTACATCTTCTAGCTGATTCAGCCCCACAATATAGACATTGCCGCACAGACAAGCAAGCCAACTTCCCAACAACTGCCCCAAATTAGGCATAAAAGAAGGAATACTATGCTGCGTAGCTGTAGCATATGCAATAACATCCAACCCCAACACGCTTAAACTTGTGCCAATAATTGTATGCGGTCGAGAGAACTTCCAAAAAGCATAGATCCAATGTGCTTTGCCCTGTGCAGTCGACTCAGAAAATTTTGTTGTCAGAAGGGAAGACTTATCGAGATGGCTCATGAGTGCCTGAATAAATACTCAGGCTTGATTTTACGCAATTATGAGGCTTACTTGACAGAAAATTTATCTCCACCATGTAGTTATATGGTGATTTTGGTTTAATACTATAGTTAGCGCCCCAAACTCTAAACGAGCCTTCAGAATAAAAGCAACTTAAATTTATTATTGAGTATATAAGCTTAGTAATAAAGTTAGTTTCTTAGCAGACCACTCAAGAACATGAGTATTTCTCTAAGAGAAGTAACGAAAGAGAATTGGGTTCAATGTATCAGGCTTAAGCTTGCTCCTGAGCAAGAAAAATTGGTTACACCAAACGTAGACTCGATTGCAGAATCGAAATTTGAGCCTCACTATGTACCAAGAGCAATTTACAGAGAGGAAAAGGTTGTTGGTTTTCTGATGTATTGTCGTGACGAAACAGAAGAAAAAGATTTATATTGGTTATTTCGATTTATGGTTGACGTTGACTATCAAAAGCAAGGCATCGGTAAGGCTGCGCTTGAGTTGGCTTTAAACGAGATATCCCAAACTAATTGTTGTAAGCTCAACATCATATATTCGCCCAAAAATTCTGTCGCAGCAAAGCTTTATGCAAGTTTTGGCTTCAAGCAAGTTGATATAGCTGAAGACGGCGATATTATTGTCCAAAAAACTATCAACGAGGCAACACCTTGAGCAAGACTGATGCTGCGCTTCTATGTAACGTCAGTTCGGGTTAAGGATCGAGACAAGAAAGGGGCAAACCCGATAGGCTGAAAATACCAAAATCTCAAGCCTGATTTGCCCTCATGATTAGTCTAGAAGAACTATGAATGCTCCGTCGATG
>JAHHHE010000140.1 GCA_019359535.1 Gloeocapsa sp. UFS-A4-WI-NPMV-4B04 | reverse complement strand
CATTGACAATATTCGTCTACAAACTTTACTGTTGGTGCGGCTGGACGAGGCTGTACCATACTCTGGGTCTTGGTTCTAGCGTTTGTACTTTATTATATTACTGCCAGAGTGATAAAACAGGGTTAACCTCAAATAAGTTAGTTTTACTGTAAACCGTTATCGGAAAAGAGACTGAAGCAAGGACAAAAAACACACTTAAGATTAGTACAACTACATACATATAAATAAGCTTTAATAACTAAGATTCTTCTGCAAGTAACAAATATATATTCAAGAATTACTGAAACTTTATAGTAATTTATAATCTTTGTTTAGTTCTGCTAAAATCCCTTTCCACTCAAATTGCGAAAGAGGCTGCACAGCTAACTGAATACTGAAACAGCTATTAGCGGCGGAAACTAAAGCTTCAATCACTGTTTGAATTAAGATTTCTCCCCGTTGAGTAAAGGGCTGCACCTGACTAAACGACTCACCAAACACCTGCGTAAATAACTCAGCATCCGGTTCTAGACGAATGGAACCATGCTGCAAAATCGCCTCACCGCGTCTGTACTGGGCGCTACCAATAAGTTTGATTCCATCTGGTGTAACTAAATCTGCACCCGTAGCAGTGCCAAAACAGTTGGGATTGTGAATATAACCCCGCCTAGCTGCGCCGTAGCGTAATTGAACGCCCAAGCGTAGCCAACCTTGAATCAAAAACTCACAAATTTTCTGATACACCTGGATACGACTACCACTTAGTCCAGATGTGACAACGGCGTAAGTTAAATCTCCTTGGTGCAGCACCGCCCTTCCACCCGTAGGACGACGCACCAACTCTACAGGTACGCCACGATACGTCAGGTACTGCCAATGTTCAGGGTAGATTGATTGATGATAGCCGAGTGAAATTGCTGGTGGCGACCAAGTGTAAAATCGTAAAGTTGGGGGATGCAGACCTAGATAATGCTGTTTTAGCAACCAACTATCGATCGCCATCTGCACCCAACCCGGCGCATTCAATAGCGGAATTAGCCGCCAAACACAATTTCCGCCCATTTCAATAGCTAATTACCCGCCTCTTACCTATTGTCCAAACTCAGATTGTAAAGCTTCATCGTTTTCATCCGCGATCGTTGCTACTACGGTTATGAGGCGAGAAATTTCACCCGGAGACAGTTCTGCCAAGGTGCGTGTCGATAGTACAACTATTTGCTCATTGAAAATACCGAAACAAGCCTCAAACGTGCCAGACCAATTTTTCTCTAACAGCTGCCGCATTAATATCGTTTCATTCTTAGCAGGTAGCCGGAGTACAGAAGCCCATGCCGTTAATGTATCATCATCGCTCGCTCCTGTAAGTTGCACAAACACCTCAACGCTACCGTACTTAAACTTCCACAGATAGCCTTCTTGAGTCTGGCTAACCATCGCGCTTTCGTCTTGTTGGAGACTAGAAATTACGGTTTGGATCAGATCTACATGGTTAATGCTAGGCTTTCCTTGCTCAATAAGTTCGTTGTTAGATAAAGATTGAGTCGCAATTTCTGGATTAGTTTGGTAGTTTGTCATAGAGATTTCTGTTCCAAGCGCGTTTAGTTTCTAGACTACTGTACCGCCTACCAGTATGGTTCTGGGCAATTCACTAAGTTAATCTTGGCTAAAAATAAGCGGTAGGGTGAGCATTGCCCACCCTACTATTTGCTGTATAGTACCTTCGTTACCTTAAGCTGGCTTATGAGCAATCAAATACTTACTCATGAAATGATCTTCAGTCGTAATCTTTTCAAAGCCTGTTTTTGCTAAACGCTCTACCAAATCATCAGTGATGTAATGCTTGTAGTAAGGTTCATGGAATGTTTCGTGGAAGCTTTCCATTATAGGCATTAATTCTGGAGAATCACTAACCTGAATTGAGTCACAGATAATAAAGACTCCCCCTGGCTTGGTAACTCTAAAAGCTTGCTCAATCACTCGCTGACGCACATCGGCGGGTAGTTCATGAAATAGAAAAACGCAAGTTACAGCATGAAAATAGTTGTCTAGGTAAGGTAACTCTTCAGCATTAGACTGTAAGAGTTGGGGTAATTCCCCTGGAATTTCCGACAATAGCTGATTTGCTTTCCGTAGGTAGGCTGGCGATAAGTCTGTGCCAAATAGAGATGCTTGCGGCAAAGCAGCGCGGATTAATTTTAAAGTACGTCCTGTTCCGCAAGCCACATCTAAAACCCGAATTTGACCCGGCGAAATAGAGTTAAAAGCTTGGAGTCCTTGCTTCAAGGGAGCAAGAATTCGTCGCCGCATTGCATCGGCTGAACCACCAAATAGAATTTCAACTTGCAAGTCATACAAATTAGCTGACAAATCGCTCAAGTAGCCATCTGTCTGATGATGAAAGTTTTGGAGGTAATAGCTGGGATAACCATCTGTAGCTACTTCAGAGGAAAAATCTTGATATTTCTTTTGATTAGCACGTCCCCAAATTTGCGGCATATCTAGCCACACTACTGGATAATAACGGAAAAAATCGAACCAAGGATTATCAAATAGTAAGCTATGAGGATATACCCCGCGTTCTGCATCCTGCCAGTCAGTTTCAATCAGTTGATTCAGTCTATTATTAATTTTTAAGAGCAGTTCTGGCGGAATAGGTCTTCTTTTTAACTCAACAGGAGGAGAAGCTAGACTCAGCAACTGTGTACTGATAATTTTGTGAGCTAGACCAAAGTAATTTTTGCCCTGCTGAAAACTCTGATATGTCAGCTTGGTTAAAGTGTCAGACATTGGAATAAAAGGCTATTTTTAATAATTGATCCACTGTAAATAATTGTAACGAAGAAATCATATATCTGTAGTAAGTAATCAAGGCTTGAATTTGGGTCAATCTATGTGCTAATAGACACAAAAAAACCACCCGGTAAGGTGGCTTTGAACTATTGTGAAGGCAATGCCTATGGCATAACTAGGGAATTAACAATCGTAGTAGAGGGAAAATTCGTAAGGATGAGGGCGTAGGCGCATCGGGTTGATTTCTTTGTCAAGTTTGTAGGTAATCCAATTTTGAATGAAGTCTTCTGTGAATACTCCACTCTCGGTCAAGAAATCGTGATCATGTTCCAGACTTTCCAGTGCGGCTTCTAAAGAACCAGGGGTTGAAGGAACCTTACTTAATTCCTCTGGGCTAAGTTCATAAATATCTACATCTAGAGGTTCACCAGGCTCAGTCTGGTTTTTGATCCCATTTAGACCTGCACACAGCATGGCAGCAAAGGCTAAGTAGGGGTTGCAGCTAGGATCAGGGCAACGGAATTCCAACCGCTTCGCTTTAGGATTATCACCAGAAAGAGGAATGCGGATCGAAGCAGAACGATTGCCTTGTGAGTATGCCAAGTTGACTGGTGCTTCATAACCAGGGACTAGCCGCTTGTAAGAATTGATACTAGGGTTGGTGAAAGCCAAGATCGAAGGTGCGTGCTTGATTAAACCGCCAATAAAATATAATGCTAATTGACTTAATTTGGCGTACTTATCGCCTCCAAATAGCGGTTGTCCATCTTTCCAGATAGACATATGGGTGTGCATCCCAGTACCGTTGTCACCAAACATCGGCTTGGGCATGAAGGTAGCAGTTTTGCCATATTTTTTGGCAACATTTTTGACTATGTATTTATAGGTCATTACATAATCTGCTGCTTGCACCAAGGGAGCAAAACGAATGCCCAACTCACACTGTCCGCCGGAGGCGACCTCATGATGGTGCTTTTCAATCGGTACACCGCATCTACCCATTGTCAGTAGCATTTCAGTACGGATATCTTGCAAGGTATCTGTCGGTGCAACTGGGAAGTAACCTTGTTTGTTACCAATTTTATAACCGAGGTTGCCACCTGGTTCTTCCCTACCAGCATTCCAATTTCCCTCGATAGAGTCTACGTAGTAATAGCCTTGATACCCGGTTTGGTCAAAGCGGGCATTGTCAAATACGAAAAACTCTGGTTCTGGGCCACAAAAGACCGTATCACCAATACCACTGGCAATTAGGTAGTCGATCGCTTTTTGAGCAATAGAGCGAGGATCGCGATCGTAAAGCTCTCCTGTACGGGGTTCTACAATCGTACAGATCATGCTCAAAGTCGGCACTTCCATAAAAGGATCGATCCAGGCAGTGGTTGGATCAGGAACCATCGCCATGTCTGAAGCGTTAATCGCTTTCCAACCCCGAATACTGGAACCATCAAAAGCCACACCGGAGGAAAAGGAATCTTCGTCAATTAAGCTGCGGTGGAACGTGCAGTGCTGCCAGATACCAAGCATATCAACGAATTTTAGATCGATTAGCTCGATGTCTTGGTCTTGAATCATTTGCAAGACTTCTTGAGCGGTTTCAGGCATTGATAACTCCTTATCTACAAATTTTGACTTTACAAAGAATATGCAAAGGCTACTGTTACGATAGTTGGCAGCTGAACTTTATCACTTTTGAATCATCCTAAAGAGAGAATTGTGGCAAATTTGTAGCTTACTATACAAAATGCAGTTTTAACTTCTTCTGGTAGCCTTTCTTTGACAATGGTGAGCAAGGTAGGTAATAGTTCCTTAATTCCACAGGGGTCAAATTTGGCTTAAAATTCTTAAATAGCGAATATAATTCCAGCTTTTAGGTTTCAGGTCATACACAATCTTGATACTTAGTACAAAAAGCAGGTCAAAAATATCAAATCACGGATAGGAAAACTTGGGAGAACAATTTTATGCGCGATGCCCTAACAAGCTTAATTGGAACTTATGACGTTACGGGTCGGTATTTCGACCAGACTGCGCTCGATAAGATGAAGTCTTATTTTGACACGGGGACTGCCAGAATCAAGGCAGCTGCCGCAATTAATTCTGATGCTGCTGAGATTGTCAAGCGTGCTGGACGCAGGTTATTTGACGAACAGCCTGAACTGATTCGTCCGGGCGGAAATGCTTATACAACGCGCCGCTATGCTGCCTGTTTGCGAGATATGGACTATTACTTGCGCTACGCTACCTATGCAATGGTCGCTGGTAATATGGATGTCTTAGATGAGCGGGTACTACAAGGCTTGCGGGAAACTTACAATTCTTTAGGAGTGCCAATTGGACCAACAATTCAAGGCATCCAAATTATGAAGGAGATTGTTAAGGATCAAGTTGCGGCAGCTGGAGTTGATAATACTAGCTTTGTGGATGAGCCGTTTGATTATATGACGAGGGAGTTGAGCGAGGAAGATATTTAGTTTGAGAAATCTAGACTGAAAATACTTAGGGCGATCGCATCTTCAACTCAAACTGGGTAAAGTGCGATCGCTTTTTGCTCAGTTAAATATTTGGCTACAAAGAAATGGGATTAACTTAAGTAAACTCAGTAGTCCAAGTTTTTCGATAATTAAATTTATATTTCTTGACATATCTCATTAATCTTTACTCAACTTCAATGAACAAGGGCAAATTGATACCTTACACTCATCGTTTGCTCACCCTAAAAGTTTAGAGTAATTAAAGAACCACTATTTACCTGAAGCGGTTATGCTACATCGCCAAAAACCAGCAGAACTAATTGTCATCACTCAACCAACTCACGCTTGGATTGCTGGTTGTCTAGCACGTGCTTGGGGAAATGAAGAGTTTGGTTCTTTTGCACCCACACAAGAAGTCTGTCTAGGTGCAGAACAACATGACATCGGCTGGCTGTTGTGGGAAAATTCGCCTACCTTGAACCCAAATACGGGCTATCCGCATAGCTTCAGGGAACTTCCAACTCAAGTGCATATAGACATTTGGTCAGGTGCTAAACAATTAGCGTTGCCTTTTGGTAGGTATGTGGCGCTGCTTGTCTCACTTCATGGTACTGGGATATTTGAACGTTTTACACACTGGCAGCAGTCGCCTGAATCTGCCCAAATAGTGCAAGAATTTTTGAAACATGAGTATGCTTTTCAAGAAAAACTCAAGACTAGCCTTGAAAATGACCCACACTATGCACAATACGCAACACCAGAAGTAATAAAGCGCGATCGCTCTTTAATAGCAATTTGGGATTGGCTATCACTGGCTTTGTGTCACGGACTGCGTAGTGAACAACAATTTAATCAAGTTCCTACGGCATCTGGTGACACTACACTTACTTTAACTCCAGCCAATGATCATGCTACAGAGGTAAAAGTTGCTCCTTGGCCGTTTGCTCAAAGTGAAGTAACACTTGTTTACGAAGGGCGGATTCTGCGGGAGAAATTTACAGATGAGAAAGTGATGCAGGCGGCGCTTGCGGATGCAGAATGTATCGCTATTAGCACTACCCTTTGCCCAAAGTGATAAATTTAGTAAGTAGGTAAAAATCCAGCAATATTACTTGACAAAAAGAGTGAGTAGTGATCACTGAGCAGTGAGTAGAAAGAGTGCAAAAAAACTTCAGAGGTCCCTGAGCGTGGCCGTTGGGTTGTGGGTCACAAGCCTACTTAAAAATCAGGAATTGTACCAAATACGAAGTACACGGTACAAAACGTCCTTGCTTCAATCCCATGCCTTAAAGCATGGGTTCACTACTCACTTACCACTACTCACTAATCACTTTAAAAGATTGAATTAATGGGCTTGCTGGTAAAGATTGTACCAGACTGAGGTTTAAAGGCTGTTGACTAATATCTTGGGCGTAAGTTGCACTTAGGTAAGGGCGGTATTGTGGCGCTTTGGCAATATAAGTTTGCAAGAAAGCTAGACTCAAAGCATTCATATAACCACGAGCGATCGCAGGACTTGGGCCAATAACTTGAGCAGGTAGAATAAAGGGATCTGTGGCAGGATTCGTTTCGCCAATTGTAGAAAAGTGGGTTCCACGTTCAATCACAGCAAGGTACTTTTGGGGAGTAGTCAGCCAAGTAAAAGGTTTAATTTGCTCTGATAAAGCTGGTACAACTGTATCATCGCTAGAGCTAACGATCATTACTGGCACTTTAATTTTGCTTAAGCTAGCTTTCCCAAAAATACTGCTAGTTATCGGGTTAATTGCGAGCGCTGCCTTGACTCTGGAATCGGACAAATTATACTGAGTGCGTGGCAACTCTAGCACCCGACACTGAAGGAGTAAAGACACATTCCAAGACTCGTTGAGATCCTCGCAGTCTTTTTGCAGTTGATCAAAGTTAAGTGAAGCACCTGCTAAGGCTAAAGCAGTATAACCCCCAAATGATTGACCAATTACCCCAACTTGTTGCAAGTTAAGTTTAAAAGAAGAATTAGAAGCATCAAGACGTGCAAGTTGATTCAGTAAATATTTGATATCTAGAGGACGGTTAATAAATTCGTTTGGTTCTGCTACTGTATAAGATCGACCAGCCAGTAGCAATCGTAATTGTTCCGCACTGCTACCAGGATGTTCAGGAACGGCAACAGCAAAGCCATAACTTGCCAAATGCTGCGCTAGATACTCAAAGCTAGTCCGATCTGATCCTAGACCATGTGATATTACAATTACGGGAAAACCAGGCGAGAGGCGAGAGGCGAGAGGCGAGAGGGTAAATTTTGCCGCTTTTTGTTGAGGAAGGTAGACATCGGTCAGAAAAACGCGATCGCGTGTTTTATCATTTAGTTTTAGCGTTTGTTTGTTCCAGCTAAATCGTCCCCGCCGCCGCAAGTCTGGTAGTTGAGAAAAATCAACTGTTTGTGGAGTTGTAGCTGCGGCTGTTGACTGCTGCTTGATCAGTGCTATTTCCTGATTTGTTTGATTAACTAAGTCTTTAAGCTGTTCAGCAATCTTGAGACTACGCGATAAGTCAACCCGAATGCTGCGAGTGGGAAACTTGCGCAATACATTTAATAGTGTTAAACCCTCTGGATCAGCAGCTGCTAAAATCAACGCTCCTCGTAGAGCATAAAAACCCGGTTGCCGAGATTCAGTTTGAATCACTTGTCCCAGTCGTTGCAGCAGTGTTTCTCCGACTGGCGTGTATAAAAACTGCGAAGTAGCAACCGCACTCAAATCAGCACGCGCTAGCAAAACGCGCCGCAACTGGGCTAACTGTTCCGGCTTCAGATACCGGGCGTAGACGGCTAAGTCTTCGTCAAGCTTGCCTTCTTTAGCATAAGTTTCTAGAGCATCAACAGAAATCGAGCGCTCTAAAACAGAATAAGAAGCATAAATTCTTTCAGCCGCCATCACCTGAGTCGGAAGTACAGATATTGGCAGTGCGCCAAACAAAAGTGCCATTCTTAGCCATCTACGTGGCTTTCCGAGTAAATTAATCTTCCAGCGTGCAACACTGCATTTGGTAGCGGTGGACGAGTTAGAACGGTTCATTGAGTAAAAGACGCGATCGCGCTACATTTAGCAAACCTGTCTCTACACTAACAACGATAAGTAGCTTTCCAGGCTTTTCCAGTCACAAGCAGCAGAACTTTAGGTAATTTAAATAACACCACATACAACAATTAATACTTCCCTATTTAGTTGTAAATTATAATTAAATTGCTAAAATAATTGTTGAAAAATACTGCCAAATTAACTTAAATTACTATTTAAAATTAAACCTTTTTCCTAATATTTTAATGTTCTCAAATGCTTAGAGTTTATTCGTTACCTTGGATAGTTTTACTCCAGGCATTTTTGTAATCTTGGTCACATTGGGCTTTATACTTTGCTTCAATAGTTGATACTACATTAGTAGGAGTAGCTGCTATACAGTTTGCATAAGTGTTCCTAGCGGTTGCTTGTTCTGCAATAATACTAGCCTGTGCTTTTTCGTCAACTTTTATGTCATTGGTTGAGTTACTATCATAACAACCTTGGATTATCCCTAAAAATATTAAAATTACAGCAAATTTATATTTTTTTAGTTGAGCATTGTATTTAGCCACTTTATACTCCTTAACTTTTATATTTGATTTTCTATTCTTCTAATATTGCCTATTTATACTGAGATAGCGATAAAGGAAAGGTAAAGAGCAGTGAAGAAATGGTAAAGTATCATCAAACAGGCATAAAGCCAAGACATTATAGAAATAATTGCTTCAAGCACTACCAAGAAATACGCAATTATGAATTAACTTATAAAATTAAGCTCATATTTTGCATCAGTGCTGTTACTTGATCTAAAAATTGATTTTTACAGGTTTTAGCTAAAACTACATAAATTGCAGTCGCATTACCCATCTGGGCTTAAATTTGTTTCCTGGTAGTGAAAGTTTGTTAAAGGAATAAAAAAGGCTTTGAATTAATTAAAATAGACTTAAGCTATAAGTTAATACCTTAAATTAAAAAGCTGACTTTATAGTGAATTTATTTAAAACAATATGTAAGTTTAATTAATGAACATTATTTTAAGGTGCTTGTTGTTGTAAATTAATCATATCAACTGTGAAATAATCTCTAACAACCTAATAAAAAGCTAGACTACAAAGTAAGCTACTAATAAGATGCAGACAAAATATAACACTAGAAACATGGATGTATAGTGGTTACTATTTAGCCAAGCAAAATACATACAAATGGTTAAAGCAACGAACAGTAATAACGCTATCCATCTAAATATTTTTCCCACGTTAGTAATTAATTAAGTTTAATTACACACAAATTGCCTAGCTATCAATACTCATCTTTGGTAAGTAGCTAGTTTTAGCTTATTTATGTATATCTACGTATATTATGAATTTATCTGTAAATTTTCAAACCTTAAATTATGATTTTAGATAAAGTTTTGGTGAAACTAAAATTACTGATTCTTTCCTAATGCAATAGTGATTGAACCAGAAACTACCAAAACAGCCCCCAAAAGTCCTAATACTGTAAGGTGTTCCGGTGCAATCAGAGTTGGCATTAAAGCGGAAACAGCCCAAACTGATGCCAAAGTAAAAATGGGAGTCAAAGCCAGCACTGCGCTTACTCGTGATGCTTCCCAATGATCCAAGGCTTCAGCAAAAGCACCATAAGCCACTAGAGTATTCAAGCCACAAAAAAGCAGCATTCCCAAGTGTAAGGGATTCAGTGACAAAATTGTTTGGGGTGTGGCAACGGGGGTGAACATCAGCGCACAACCTCCGTAGATAATTAGCATAATGCTTGCAGAGGATAATTTTTGTAGTAGCTGTTTTTGAGCTAAGGCGTAAACAGCCCATGTTCCTGCTGCTATCATCAGTAAACCACTGCCGATTAGATATCTATTGGGCGCTGTAATTAAATTCTGCAATTGTTCATGAAAGAACAAGGCAAATCCTAGAGTTAATACACTAAAGCCCAGCCATTGACGTATTGTATAACGTTCTTTGAAAATAGCGATCGCACCTAAACCAAATAATACAGGAGCAAGTTGGATCAAAACTTGGGCATTAGCTGGTGAAGTTTGGGCTAATCCTTGCAAGAAAAATAGGTAATTTAGCCCTAAAAATATAGTAGCGATCGCTAGTAATTTTAGAGAATTTGAGCGCAATTTTTGAAGTTCAGGTAATTGCTGTCGTACAGCTAAATAAACTCCTAGCAACCCAAAGGCAGCCAAAAACCTAAACCAAGTAAGCGTGTAGACATCTAAGGCTTGCAGCGTTACTGTCAACGCAATAGGTAGAACACCCCACAGCACTACAGTTAACAGCGATAACGCTAGCCCTAAACGCCATTGACCTGAACTAGAGTGCAGTGGCATTATTGTCTAAAAACTTGTACAAAATATCATTAAAAAGTAGTCCGAAGCAAACTTTCACCCTGATGGTAAATTTCACGGGCGTAATCTGTCCAAACTCCTTGTCCCCAGTAACGAAAACAGCTTGTTTGTAGCAAAAGATTGTTCACCAGTGCTTGACGGTAACGAGATTGTCTTGTTATAGGTTCTACTGATGTGCTGCCTAAATTTACACTATCTGCTTGCGGCAATGGATCAATCTTTTCATGAAACAAAGCGCTGAGTTGATTCATCGGAGTCAAGACATTTTCATAGCCTTTTACCCAACTCAAATTATTAGTCCAACTCGCGCCATCTACATGAAAGTTTGAGTTATTTTCCTTTAACTGATCAATAGCATTCGCTACAGCATTTGGTTTATTATTCAAATGTGATACTGCTTCCCAAATTTGAAATTGATTAATTGCCTGACAAGTTGGATAATCATCAGGATTGCAACCAGCAGCTTCAATTAACTCTAAATATTCTGTACCTGTTAAACTCACAGTTCCAGACTTTCCATTGTTCTGATGTGCCATTTCATGCCAAGCCTGTTTGAATGCTGGCGGAAATTCATTCATCATTACGCCGCCATTTTCACCATCACCAATTTGAGTTACCAGAGGTGGGATAGAAACATCACCTAAATTTTGCCCAGATAGTGTTTTTGCTTCATAATAAGGTTGCATTTGTCCGACTAATTTAGTATCAGAACCTTGAGTTTTAATTAGTGCTGTGATACTCAAAGTTTCGCCTTGGGAATTGCGGGCAATTAGACGATGCGGAAGATGCTTATTTTGTAGTGGTTGACCTGTTAAAGTTTCAACAGAATGCTCTTGAATTAGTAACCACCGATAGCCACATTCTTTGAGTGCTTTAACAAATTCAAATAGAGTATCTGGGTGATTTGGCAGGTGCATTTCTGGCAGAGAAAATCCCTTAACACGCTTTAGTGCTTCCCACCCAAAAATTGCCGCAAAGTGGTGTTGCCAGGCAAGTATATGTAGTTTAATATCTGGAATTGGAGTAGAGGGAACAACAGCATGACTCCACATTGTACCCAGCCACTCTACATAAGGCTGATAAGTTGGATCACAAGTAATCCGCTTGAGATTTTCTAGAATATCACCGCGTCCCATTTGTCGCAATCCCCATAAAAGATTGCCGGAGTAATCCAACATAATCCGAGAATTACAGCCTTGACTTACAAGTTCAGGAATAAAATCTGCCATGCGGTTATAGCAATGGGCAAACACATCTGCATTATGGTTATCGCCTTCGTTGCGATGTTCAAACATATATTGCAGATTACTGATTAATTCGCCACTCGCACCAGTAGGGATAGTAGGCTGGTGCATATGCAGTGCGATCGCAAAAGCAGCGTTTATATCTTGCAAGCTGATATTGGTTGTCGGCAAAAAGACAGGTTCGTTGTGTTGAACAACAGACAAAACCTCTGCTTCCCAACCGCAAATATTAGGCAATCCATCAATTATTTCTGGTAAGATAGGGAGGCTTAATTGTGTTGAAGCTAGCATTATTTTATGAGATAGTTAGAGCTTAAATATCAAGACAGTAATTCCAACAATTGAGCTTCTGATAAGCAATTAATCCCCAATTGTTGCGCTTTTTCTAATTTAGAACCAGCTTCTTCCCCTACAATTACATAATCTGTTTTTTTACTAACTGAGTCTGTTACCTTGCCACCAGCTTTTTGAATTAAATCTTTCGCTTCATCTCGTTTTAACGTGGGTAATGTACCAGTAATGACAAATGTTTTACCACTTAGGAGTTGATTATTTAGGCTAATTGTGTCTATTTCACCTGCAAGTTGCAAGCCAGTTGCTTTCAGGCGTTCAATTAAAGTTTGATTAGCAGGAATGCGGAACCACTGATATACAGAAGTAGCAATTTCAGAACCTATGCCGTAAACAGTTTCAATATCTGCTGATTCTACCGTAGCTAATTGTTCTACTGTCGGGAACTTCTCGGTTAATAATTGAGCATTTACACTGCCGACATGACGAATGCCCAAACCATATAATACCCGTGACCAAGGTTTAGTTTTCGATTGAGCGATCGCATGAATCAATTTTTCAGCTAACTTCTTGCCCATCCGTTGTAATTTCCCCAGATGGTCAGCAGTTAAATCATAGAGGTCTGCAACTGAATGTACCACATCGCGATCAACCAACTGTTGCACCAGTTTCTCACCCATGCCGTTAATATCCAGCGCATCACGGCTTACCCAGTGCTGAATTGCCCCCTTAAGGATAGCTGGACATGAAGCATTCACACAGCGCGTTACAGCCTCATTTTCAGGGCGTACAGAGGGCTGATTGCACACAGGACAGTTAACGGGCATTTGAAAGGGTTGAGTATCTGCTGGGCGGAGTTCTTTAAGCACACGCACCACTTCTGGGATAATTTCACCAGCCTTGCGGACAATGACTGTATCGCCAATGCGGATATCTAATTGGGAAATGTGATCGCTATTGTGTAATGTTGCCCTTGAAACAGTCGTCCCCGCTAGCTGCACTGGGCGCATTTCTGCCAACGGTGTCAATGCCCCTGTTCGTCCTACATTAATAGAGATATTCTCAACCCTTGTGGGAGCTTCTTCTGCGGCATATTTCAGCGCTACTGCCCAACGAGGGAATTTTTGGGTAAATCCTAATTGTTCTTGCAGGGCAAAAGAGTTGATTTTGACTACAACGCCATCCGTCATATAGGGTAAATTTAGGCGTTCTGTATCCCAATATTCGTAATAATCTGCTACTTCTTGCAAAGACGGACAAAGTTTGCGATGAGGATTCACCCGAAAACCCATTTCTTGCAATAAATCTAATGCTTCCGATTGGGTACGGGCGATACTAGCATCATCCATGCCGGGAATGTGCAGTGTGTAGGGAAAGAAATCTAGCCTTCGCCGAGCTACAATTTGGGAGTCTAGTTGTCGTAGTGTACCTGCTGCTGCATTGCGAGGGTTAGCAAATAGTGATTCCCCAGATTGCGCTCGCTCTTGATTAATTTGTTTAAATACATCCAGGGCTAAAAATGCCTCTCCTCGCACTTCAACACGGGAAGGAGGATTTTCTAAATTCAATCGTAGTGGAATTGAGCGGATTGTCCGCACATTTTGGGTAATTTCTTCGCCAGCGATGCCATCACCCCTAGTTGCCCCTCTAACCAATACACCATTTTCGTAAGTTAAAGCTAAAGCTGAACCGTCAATTTTCAGTTCACATACATATTCAACCGAGTCGGTATTAGGCGCGTGTCGTCGCCAGCGTTCTTGCCAAGCCTTTAACTCTTCAATATTAAAAGCATTCTCTAAGCTGTAAAGCGGGATATTGTGTTTTACTGAAGAAAATTGAGTTGCTGGTCTTTCACCCACGCGCTGAGTCGGGCTATCCGGCGTAATTACTTCTGGATACTGGGTTTCCAGTTGTTGCAGTTCTCGATACAACTGATCGTAGACAGCATCCTCCATAATTGGATTATCAAGGACGTAGTAGGCATAGCTTGCTTTTTGTAACAGCGTTCGCAGTTCTTGAACTCGCAGTTTTACCTCTGCTTCCAGTGATTGCACAGATTTTTTCCCTCTACCAATCAAGTTTCAGATTTTAGTTTAACGCCCAGCATCCTGCCTCGATTTGGACAGCGCAAGCAAAGGCGCTGAAGTTCCTTAGCTGGTTGATTTATTGTCTAAAATTTGGCTCGTCTTAGAAGCATCTGAGTTATTCTGCTAAATATCTTCGCTATAACAGCGGAGTTGTTAAGCGATTTGGATTGAATCATGAGAATCTGGCTTACTTGCTTTGGAATGCTGTTTGCGATCGCCGAACTCTACCAATGGGCGAAAGACCTGAGCTTGCCATTGCCTATTTATATCTTAGGTGGGGCATTCTTAGCGATCGCGTCTAACTACAACAAGCGATCGGGTTTGTTCTTCCAAAATTCATCTACTGAACTACCAGCAGCGATTAATTCTGCTAATTCCACCAGTTGGGACAATCTCAGTCCATCTCAGCAAACTGCTAAACCCATTTCTTTCACCATCAAGTCTTCATCTGAACAAAATCGTTTAGATGAAACAAAATTAAGTTAAAGCTGATCTTGCTCAATGAGAATCTAAAGATATCCAACAAGCATTATTTAAGAATGAGGATAAATTCGCAAACATCCCAATAAAAATAAACTGGAATTACAAATTAAATTTATAGCACTTTGCAGTTTTACCGTCCCAGATTACGCTTTAATTGCTCTAGCTCATCCTGCGTTTCCCAACGCTGAAATGTAGCTTCTAAATCATCTGCACCCTTAGAATTGCGGTTTTGATTCCAGCCAGTAGTATCAAAACTTTGTGCAGTTTGATAATTAGTCCGATTTGCTGCCACGTCGGCTGCTTTAGCTTGTACCTCTTGTCGGCGTTGCTGAATACGCTTCATTAGTTCTTTTGCCTGGGTAATGCGTTCTTTTATACCTTGCATTTGTCCCCAGCGTTGATTACCTTCCCGTAGTAGCGCTGCTTCTCGCTCTTGTGCTGGTGCTACTAAATCTTGTCTACCTGCGGTTTTTGCTTTTTCAACACGAATATGCCAACGCTGGATTTCTTGAGCAGTTGCCAAAATTTCGTCTTGCGATCGCTTTTCTTGCAACTGCAAATCTGCAATTAGCTTTAGAGTGTCTTCCTCTTGTTCCCGTAGCTGTTCTAACAGCGCTTCTAACTCCAAATGGGGATTATTTCGCAAAAATTCTTCTAAACGGCTTTCCAGAAAGCGGTTGAAATCGTCAAATAATCCCACTGCACTCAACTCCAGAGGTTTAGGTGTGTAAATTTTATAGTAGCTAATTAGCAGTTATTAGTTGCGCTCCTTAAGTAAGAAACCGCAGTTAGAGCGAAAGATTATTTCAGGCTAGTTAGAAGCAAGCTGGAGTCAGCCAGGGCAGTTAAAATAAAGCGCATTTATGTTATAAATGATACCAGATATTAAATTAATTTACTATGCGTAAAGTAATTATAGCCGTCGTCACAAAGGTTAGGACGCTACTTTAAGAATATGCTCCATTGCCTCTCGCAACGTATCAAATTCGTCTAAGCACTTGCGAATCCGGTTCTTGAGCCATGACCAACAGTGCTCAATC
>JAHHHE010000139.1 GCA_019359535.1 Gloeocapsa sp. UFS-A4-WI-NPMV-4B04 | reverse complement strand
ACGGCAAAGCTCTTTTACGTTGAGATTACTGGAAAGCGACGTGATACGGAAACGGTCATGCGTCGTTTGGAGGGGGGCGATTGGAAAAGTATCAGCAATGGTAACTCGTTGGTCGCCTACCCTACTTCACGTTCCGTTTTGAAGACCAACGGGGTTGGTGACAACCTCGTTGAGTTTAATGCAGTTACATCTGTTGGGGACAAGTGGGATGGCAAACAAATAACAGACGTTAGAGATAGATTTTCCACAGTTAGAGCAAGTCTTCAAACAAAAGCCTTTCGATTGGCACAAGATCGACTAGACGTAGAGCTAGGCAGACTTTGCAACGGCTGTCGGGGCGCGAGAGACGCTATCAAACTTGGCTCAACCACAACATCAGCAAATTGATTATTCTGTCAGCAATTCAACATAATGCCATCATTATGCCATCATTGCGATTGAAGATTTGACAGGAATCAGAGATCGCACCAACCAGCAGCCTAGAAACAAGACTGAACGCAGACGCAGTAATAGTTGGGCATTCTTTCAGTTAAGAATGTTCTTGAGCTACAAGAGCTTCAAATATGGTGTTGAACTAATTGCTATCAATCCTGCTTATACTTCGCAGACGTGCCATAGTTGCTTGCATATTCATCCCGTAAGAGGCAAGTCTTATCGGTCTAGTAAAACTTTTAAATGTGGGCATTGTGGCAATCATTGCGATGCAGATGTTAATGGTTCAAAAGTAATAGAACTCATTGGAGCCTCAGTAAACAGGCTCGGAGGTTCAAGGCTTTTCTGCTCTTTGAGTAGTCAAGTCTTAGGGCTACTACAAAGCCCCACCCTTCAGGGCTGGGGTTAGTTTACAACTATCTAGACAATTTTATCCATAATTTGGGGTAAGCTGAGATTACCCTTACTGATATATCGTGGTGCGATTTATGCGTCGAGCTTTAGCTGTTGTCGTGCTAACTTGTGTACTAGGAATAATCACCTGGGTATATACTCCTACGGCGTTAGCTTTAACCCAGATTAAACTATCTGATTTAGCCTATCAAGATTGTCCAGAGGAACTTGCACAAGGCGCAGTCACAAGTGGTACGACAAGGACTGCTAACTGTTTTATTGTCACAGGCAAAGCTATAAATAACTCTGGTAAACCTGTATACGACGCTGACATTTTTGGTCGTATTTACGATGCCAACAACGACTCAGTAATGCAAAACCGCACTCGCCTAGGCTTGATTGCAGAAATTCCTCCAGGTGTCAGTGATTTTCAAATGAGAATTTCTGTTCCTGCTAATCAGCCTTTACCCTTGCAATTAAAGCAATTTAAAGCAGCTGGATTTAGCGCTCAAGTTCGACGTTAATTACTGTCATCACTAATCGCTGCTTTTAAAAGTAAATTTGAAGTGAGCTGCTGATTTAGGTAATTTAAAATCAGAAGTTGTCTACCTGAGCCTAAATACCAGAGAATTTTACTCCTATTATACGAAGCCTGGTTGCAGCCCACTCAGCAAACCGCCTGCTAGTTGAAGTAGCAAAATAGCCAGTATTGGGGAAATGTCAATACCCCCTAGTGGTGGAATAACTGAGCGAAACAGATTTAGGTATGGATCAGTTAACTGGCTTAAAGCTGCAAACGGTTGTTTGTAGAAGTCGATAGTGGGGAACCAAGTTAAGAGTATCCGAAAAATTATCAGATACGTATAAATCTCGATAAACTTAGCCAGGGTATTGGTGAGCAGCGCGATTGAATTCATGGATAAAAGAGTTTCCTGCTAGATTGCAATAGGCAGACATAGTTGTTTTTAATTTAGCTGATATCAGCCCTTTTCGGATCTGACACAGGGAAGATTGAGACGACAAAATCAATCACGAATCTAAGGATTTTATTGTCAGAAATTAGCGCGTTAGATCCTCGCGTAGTGTTTGATCTGCTTTTACTTGCGATCCATTCACTTCGCCCAAAGTCAGACGCACTTCGTCAATTGTTTCATTGAGTTGGGCAATTTTATCTTCCAGACTCCGCCGTGCAGTTTCGATACCTTGTTCAGAGGAAAATGCTTTCAGCTGTCGCCGCTTCCGCTTATTATTGGTTGCATCTGGTAAGTTTTGATTTCGTCTTGGTACTCCATCCGCCAATTCTTTAGCAGTTTGAGAAGCAAGCAGCGCCCCAATCACACCACCTACTACACCGCCTACAATTGTTCCGGCTATAAATCCGCCTCCAAACCCATCGCGCTGATTCATATTAATACCGCCTTAAGAAAACGCTGCAACTGTTATGAACTACTCCACCCTATAGAGGGATGGGGTTTCCAACTTCACAGGGAATCGCATCTAGCAAAACCGAAGTTTTACCAGGTTGACTTATATTCCCTCCATTGGCTGTAGCACTGGTTCCCAATGCCAATATCCGCAAGGCTTCATTTTTGATATTGACAGCTGCATTGACATCTCTATCATGATGGGTTTGGCACTTATTACAAGTCCAATTCCTGATATTCAATGACAAGCTATCTATCAAGTTGAGGCAAACGCTACAAGTTTTTGAAGAAGCAAAAAATCTATCCACTTCAAGATAAGTTTTTCCGTCCCACTCTGACTTGTATTTAAGCATGGTACAAAATTGTCCCCAAGAGCAATCACTAATAGCTAAGGCAAGATTATGATTACGTACCATGCCTTTGATATAAAGATTTTCCACTGCAATAACTTGGTTTTCGTTTACCATCTTGCGGGATAGCTTGTGGAGAAAATCGGATCTTGCCCAAGATATTTTTGAATGTACTCTCGCTACTAGCTTTCTCGCTTTGACTCTAGTATTACTTCCTGTTTGTTTACGAGCAAGGCTTTGTTGTTTCTTTTTAAGGTTACGAGCATATCGTTTAGTATGACGCGGGTTATCGAACTTACTCCCATCACTGGTAATGCAAAAATGGGTTAGTCCTAAATCAATTCCTACTGCTTTCCCGTCAACAGAAGGTGTAGGAATCTCTTGCCCATTATCAACTAAAATCGAGGCATAATATTTGCCATCTGCGGCAAGGGATACCGTAACAGTTTTGATTTGTCCGTCAATTGGACGGTCTTGTTGGCAATAAATAGATCCGACGAGTCCTGGTAGCTTGAGATAATCTCCATCTAGCTTGACGTTAGCTGGATAACTGCTAGATTGCTTACCATGTTTAGATTTGAATCTAGGGAATCCCGCTCGTTTCTCAAAGAAGTTTTTATACGCTGTAGATAAGTTTAGAGCAACAAACTGTAAACATTGTGAATAAGCATCAGTTAGCCAAGGATATTCTTTTTTGAGACTTGGTAATAAACCCTGAATAGCACCTCTTGATAAACCTTTCCCAGAAACTTTGTAGGTTTCTTGACACAAGTTCAAAGCATAATTCCAGAACCAACGACAACAGCCAAAGCTTTTGGCTAAAGCTATTTGCTGCTCTGAGGTTGGGTACAATCTGAATTTATAAGCTTTGTACATTATCAGGATTGTTTATTACTGATAAAAGTATACCACAAACAAAAAACATGGTTGTTGAGCTTGTCGACTTGTACTGAGTTTATCGAAGTAAACAATGTCGCTTCTTGCTAATTGTTTGTTGGTGGTCACTAATCAGAGCCGAAGTGTGGTCACTGAGCGCAGTCGTTGTGTCGCTATCCATCCCCACCGCAAGTGACGGATGGGGGATTTCGCGACATTTAGGTTAAAATCGTAGGCGATCGCACGTCTTGAGTTAGGACAATACAAATAATTAAGTGCCAAACGTGCGATCGCCTGCATCTCCTAACCCTGGTACAATAAATCCCTGTTCGTTTACCCCTTCGTCAATGGTTGCGGTATATACAATTAAACCAGGATAAGCCACACTCAGTTTTTGCAAAGCTGGAGGCGCTGCTACTACAGAAACAATCCGCATCAAAGCGGGATCAGCTCCACGATTAGTTAATTCTGCCATTGCAGTCATAATTGAGCCTCCGGTTGCTAACATCGGTTCAGGAATTAAGATCCGTGTGTTGGGAGCAAATTGTTCTGGCAGTTTGTTTAGGTAACAACTTGTAGCAAGCGTTTTCTCATCCCGCACCAAGCCAAGATGGTAAATTGATGCCAAAGGTAGTAAAGTTTGCGCTCCTTCTAATAAGCCTAACCCTGCCCGCAAAATTGGTACTACTGCGATCGGTATTTCTGGATTAATTACACTAGCAGGGCAGGCAGCCAAAGGAGTTTGAATCATTATTTCTTCCGTAGGCAGCCAGTCTCGAACTGCCTCATATGTCAGCCAGCGTCCTAATTCCGTCATCGCGCTGCGAAACAAAACTGAAGGCGTGGCAGCATCACGGGCAACACCTAGCCAATGCTTGATTAACGGGTGGGGTGGAACATAGACGCGCAATTGCAGAGTCATAGCCTAATATGGCGATCGGCTGAGGTCTGAATCATCATACTCTCTTAAGCGTCCAGCTTGAGCATTACCAAGTAATCTTCTCAGACTGTTGAAAATTATTTGCATTAACTATTGACATTAATTGTCAATCAAGTTTATATTGTTTTTCAGTGTTCTCCTCTCTTTAAAGATCGGCAGACGGGATTAGTTAGCAGTAGCGAACTGATCCCCCTTTTTTTAGGGGTTAGGGATCAGGGGGTAGCGGCTAGAGAATAAAAGCTCATTAGCTATTAGGTTTTAAAAGTAATAGAAGCTAAACTGTACATTCAGCGGGCAAATGGTTAGAGGATTTGCTGCTTTCTTTATTGCCATAAAATTTTTGAAATTACTAACTTTATGCGTGCTGCTTCTAGCTCATTTCAACCGCTAGTTCCTAGTTTTGATGTAATTGTTATTGGTTCTGGGATTGGGGGACTGGTGACAGCAACTCAACTCGCCGCAAAGGGCGCTAAAGTGTTGGTACTAGAACGCTACATAATTTCTGGTGGTAGCGCTGGATACTTTGAGCGCGAAGGATACCGATTTGATGTTGGGGCATCAATGATTTTTGGGTTAGGTAGTGGAGGTACTACTAACCTACTTACTAAAGCACTTGCCGCCGTAGATGTGAGCTTAGAGACAATTCCTGACTCTGTGCAAATTCATTATCATCTTCCCCAGGGATTAGACCTAAAAGTTCATCAAAATTATGAGAAATTCTTGCAAGAATTAACAGCATATTTTCCTCACGAACGCCAGGGCATTCGCTCATTTTATGATCAGTGCTGGAAAGTCTTTAACTGCCTGAATAAGATGGAATTGCTGTCACTGGAAGAACCCAGATATTTAACACAGGCATTTTTTCAGCATCCATTAGCTTGTCTCGGTTTAGCGAAGTACCTACCTCAAAATGCTGGAGACGTGGCGCGGCGCTATATCAAAGATCCGCAACTGTTGAAATTTATTGATATAGAGTGCTATTGCTGGTCAGTTGTGCCAGCCGATATGACACCGATGATCAATGCTGGAATGGTGTTTTCTGACCGACACTATGGCGGAATTAACTATCCTAAAGGTGGCGTAGGTCAAATCGCGCAGAAACTGGTAGAGGGACTAGAAAAAACTGGCGGACAAATTCAGTATCAAGCCAGAGTGACAAAAATTATTACCGAAAATAAGCAAGCAGTGGGTGTTAAACTTGCTTCTGGCAAGGTTTATCGGGCTAAGAAAATTGTCTCTAATGCCACACGCTGGGATACTTTTGAGAAGTTACTTCCAAGCGAGGAAATGCCAAATGCTGAACGCAAATGGCAGCAACGTTACCGCAAGTCATCTAGCTTTTTGAGTTTACATCTGGGAGTAAAAGCAGAAGTGCTACCCAAAGATACAGAGTGTCACCACATCTTATTGGCAGACTGGGAAAAGATGCAGGCTGCGGAGGGTACTATTTTTGTGTCGATTCCCACGTTGTTAGATCCTGATTTAGCGCCACCTGGATATCATATTATTCACACTTTTACTCCTAACTGGATTGCAGATTGGCAAGGTTCAGTTAGTGAGTATGAACAAAAGAAAGAGGAAGCGGCGGGAAGAATTATTCAGCGACTGGAAAAGATTTTTCCAGGTTTGGATGCAGGACTCGACTTTATGGAAGTGGGAACGCCGCGCACACATCGGCGGTTTTTAGGGCGTGAGGATGGCACTTATGGGCCAATACCCCGCCGCAAGTTAATGGGGTTACTGGGGATGCCATTTAATCGTACAGATGTTCCAGGGCTTTACTGTGTGGGGGATAGTACGTTTCCTGGTCAGGGGTTAAATGCAGTGGCATTTTCGGGTTTTGCTTGCGCTCATCGGATTGCTGTAGATTTAGGGTTTTGAAACGTCGAGAAAAGTTTGCACCGTTTCTATCAGTAGATTTAAGTCTAAAGGTTTGCTTAAATAACCATCCGCACCAGCAGCAAGACAACGATCGCGATCGCCTGTCATTGCCATTGCCGTAACTGCAATCACTGGAATATCTTTCCAGATTGGGTTTGCTTTCAGGTGACGCACAATTTCAAACCCATCTACTTCGGGTAACTGAATATCCAGCAAAATCAAGTGTGGCAGCAGTGATGGCGTTGCACTGTACGATTGAATTGCTGTCATCATTGCAGCACCATCGCTGATTAAGTCTACTGTGTAGCCTTCTAATTCCAACACCTCTAAAATTAGCTCTTGGTTAAAGAGCTGATCTTCTACTACCAAAATTCGTTTAGCTGCTTGAGCGTTTGAGCTACTGTTACTCTCAGCAGTTGTTGTAAATTGCTCTTTTGCAGTCGAGTTAGCCGCTGCCAATTCCTCCTTCATCTCTGTCAAGGGCAACCAAACGCGAAACGTACTGCCTTGATTTTCTACCGATTCTAGAGAAACAGTGCCACCGTGCATTTCTGCCAGCCGTTTTGTCAGTGCTAGACCTAAACCAGTGCCTTCATGCTGCCGCGTTAACGAAGCATCCACTTGTTGGAATGGTCGAAACAGTAGATGCCATTTATGTTTAGGAATTCCAATTCCGGTGTCTTCAACTTCTAAACACAGGTAAGGAGTGCTGGTATTTACTGGACTGCGATCGGGTCGATATTCTCCTTGGAGTTCGCTGCCATAAGTTAAGCGACAACTAAATGTAATTTGTCCGCCATCTAATGTGAACTTAACTGCATTGGAGAGTAGATTAATCACTATCTGACGCACCCGGCGTTCATCTAGATAAACGGGCTTCAGCTGAGTGTCGATGTTGCGTGATAGCACCAGCCGTTTTTTATCCACACGATGTTGAATCATGTCTAGGCACTGAGTACACAAATGTTGAATAGAGACTGGTTGCAATTGAAGTTCTGCTTTACCAGATTCAATTTTGGATAAATCCAGAATGTCATCAATTAGCTGTAGCAGGTGTTTACCGCTTTCTTGAATCACCCGCGTATACTTAAGCTGGCGATCGCTCAACGCACCAAAGTTTTGCCCTATTAACAAATCAGAAAACCCTAGAATGCTATTGAGAGGAGTTCGCAGTTCATGAGACATCGAAGCCAGAAATTCTGACTTTAGCTGCGAAGCCCGTTCTAAGTCTTCATTAATCTCGGATAGGCGCACCTGATTTTGTCCTCTTTCAATCGCCACACCCAACATTTGGCAAGCAGCAAGTAACATATCTTGTTGCGGGGCAGCCTGCAATTTCTGTGAAGTGCGGGATTCTAAAGTTAAGAGGCCGATAATGTTGCCATTGGCAGCCGGAATCGGAAAAATGCCCAGATCCCCAATACCTGGATGTCTAAATGCTGAGACAGCTTTGGGATGATTTTTGTAATCATCAACAAACAGTGGCTTACGAGTTTCGACTACTTGCCAGAGAAGACCTTGACCGTATGGAATACCTAGACCTAGCAGCTGTTCCATTTCTCCAACTGCAACTTGCCCGTAAATCGCCAAAAATTTAGCGCTGATCTCATTTGTCAGCATATGGGCAACGGCATCGCTTCCTTCTCCGGTAATTACCTTGATATCACCAAAGGCAGCACCCATTGTTTGAACGAGGTAGCTGAGGGCAAATTCTCCAATCTCTGACAGTTCCCTTGCAGGCTGTAGCCGTTCCATTAAACCTAGTAGAAAGGCTTGCCGTCTTAGTTCCGCATTCAAATCAGCCTGAAAGCATTGATAATTGGTGAGATCACGAAAGATAAATATCCGACTCTGATCTGAGGTGAGGCTGGTAGACACTTCTAGGTAGACACCATTAGTTTGTTCAATGCCGAAGGAAAGATCCTGCGTTTCCGTCGATTCAAAAGCAGCAACTACTTGTTGACACTGTGCCTTGAGCCAATAGCAATGCTTGATAATTTCGCCAAAAAATGCGTTGTAATGCGGCTTTGTTTTTAGCCAGTCGGGAGATAATCCCCAAATGTCAATCAGTTTTTGGTTGAACAGAATTAAGTGATGCGACTGATCGAATAGGGCGATCGCTTCCCCAACCGCGATCGCATTTTCTCTTGAATAGCCCTGCTTGCTCTGCATTTCCATCTCTTCAGGTCGCATCACTTAACAAAATAGGTATTTTAATCGTTATCCCACTTTACAAATTTTAATACTTAGCTGTAAGTGAGGCGAACAATAGAGTTGTTGTGACCTGAAACACTTTGCAGTTAAGAATAGTCAGCAATACCTGGATATACTGCAATACATTGCCGCCTTTTGTAAAGATTTGTAAATATTGCATTATTTCTGAGTTTAGGGCTGAGAAGTGATTAGAGTTGTATATTTCAGCTTGGAATTCGAACAAATTCAAGAATATGGAGAAATTTAAGCTGATGTAACCAAAGCTACTTAGCTGCAATCAAAGGAGGTAATTACAAGAAATGCAGGTTGTTATGCAAACTTTAAACCAGGGATTCGAGAGCAGCAATTTTAAGCCATTAGCCGAGGAAATAGCACAGAACTGGCGATCGCGTCTTCAGAACGAATGTCCAGAACAAAGTGCGGCTGCTCGTGAAAGTATTATTCGTTGGCTACTCGGAAACAACTTAGATGCGGAAAGTATAAGTGGAGGTCCCAGTCCGTCGACAGAGGTGCAAGAGGCGATCCGAGTAGGAATTGCTAGGCAAGCAATGGAATATCGCTACCGCATCTTACAACAGCGTTATCTAGGGGTAGGTTCACATCAGGCTTATCGTAACTTAACTACTCGGTTAAGTAGTTTAGTGTTACTGAGGAATAAAATCCGCACTTGGGTTAGTCTTAGCGGCGATCGCCAACGGACTATCAAAGATATTTTGCAAGAGGTGATTCAAGAATTACTGCAAAGCGATCGCTATATACAGCAGCAAATAACTTCGATTGCTAAATGTACTGACGATCGCAGGCTGCGAAATGCCTTGCTGTTTGCCGCTATGGAAGAGTATTGTTTGCGTCCAGTACGTAATCAACCCCTGATTGTCTATCGCTTTGTCAACTATCTCCGCCGCACACAGCGAGGCGGTTTAACACAAGTACCTACCAATGATTTGATTAAGCTAGTTTCTACTGAATTTTTGGCGACAGAAAGTGAAAACTCAGTCAGTCGGCTAGATAGTCAGGCGATCACATCTTATGAAGACGCACAAGCTTGGGAAGAGCAACAGGCGTTACGAACAGAAGTAAAACAGGAATTTGAAAGCTATTTAGCAGAACAAATAGGAACAGATGCAGTGCAGTGGCTTAATCTGTATCTTCATGGTTATTCCCAAGAAGCGATCGCTCACAAATTGAAATTAGACATCAAGCAGGTTTACCGACTGCGAGAAAAAATTAGTTATCATGCAGTGCGTGTTTTTGCTGTAAAAAATCAATCAGAACTTGTCAGTAAATGGCTCGAAACTTCCTTGCAAGAACATAGTTTTGGTTTAACGTCGCAGCAGTGGCAGCAATATTGGCAAAAATTGACATCACAACAGCAGCAGATAATTGAACTATTGAAGGCTGGTAAAAATATCGAAGCGATCGCCCAAAACTTGAACCTGAAATTTTCTCAGGTTATGAGTGAATGGACTAAGATTTATTTAGCAGCTCAAGCGCTGCGAAGTGTTATTTAAAAGGATGAAAAGAATAGAGCAATCGCAATCAAGCTCTATCTGGTAGTAATTAGAAACTACCATCTAAATAATTAACAACTAATAACTAAAAATGACTGAAGCAACGCTAACTCAACTCAGTAGCCTAAATGGCATTGCACCAACAATTAACTATCAAGTAGCAATACCACAGCCAGAATCTCACTTATTTGAAGTGACGTTGCACCTAAAAGACTGGCAATTGCCAATTCTAGACTTAAAAATGCCAGTTTGGACACCAGGCTCTTATTTAGTCCGAGAATACGCTAAACATTTGCAGGATTTTTCAGTCCAAGCAGGAGAACAAACTTTACCTTGGCGCAAGCTGAGTAAAAATCATTGGCAAGTTGAAACGTCGGCGACGCAGGCGATCGAGCAGAGGCGAGAGGCTAGAGATAATAGGGAAGATACAATTACGGTGCGTTACCGCGTATTTGCTCATGAGCTATCGGTGCGGACAAATCACCTAGATGCTACACACGGCTACTTTAACGGCGCGGCTTTGTTTTTTAGAATACCTGGATTTGAACAGCAATCAATTCGCGTCACTATTGAACCTCCACAACCAAAGTGGCGCGTCACTACTCCCTTACCAGTAATTCCAGGTGAACTCAACACTTTTGAAGCTTCAGATTTTGACACATTAGTAGATAGTTTCTTTGAAATTGGTTGCCATGAGTTGCACTCTTTTGAGGTACTGGGCAAATTACATGAACTAGCTATTTGGGGCAAGGGAAACACCAATCCTGCAAAGATAATCTCAGATATCGAGAAAATTATCCAGGTAGAAGCGAAGCTATTTGATGGTTTGCCGTATGAGCGCTATGTATTTTTGTTGCATCTGTCATCACAAGGTAATGGAGGTTTGGAACATAAGTACGGTTGTTCGTTAAACTATCCTCGCTTTGGATTTCGCGCTCAGGATAAGTACGATCGCTTTATGCAGCTAGTAGCGCACGAGTTCTTTCACTTGTGGAATGTAAAGCGAATTCGTCCCAAAGCAATAGAAAATTTTGATTACGATCAGGAAAATTACACGCCGTCGCTGTGGTTTAGTGAAGGTACGACGAGCTATTACGACTTAATGATTCCCTTACGTGCTGGAATTTATGACGTTAAGTCTTTTTTAAATAATTTGGGTAAAGAGATTACCCGGTTGCAGACAACACCAGGGCGACAAGTGCAACCATTAAGTGAGTCAAGTTTTGATGCCTGGATTAAATTATATAGACCAGATCCAAATAGCGGTAATTCCCAAATTTCTTACTATCTAAAAGGGGAAATGGTATCGTTATTGCTAGATTTGCTAATTCGTGAGCGACATCAAAATCAGCGATCGCTCGATGATGTAATGTTGCTGATGTGGCAGCAATTTGGGCAAGCAGAAATTGGGTTTACGCCAGAACAATTGCAGCAAGTTATTGAATCAGTTGCTGGCATAAATTTAGATGATTTCTTTAAAAAGTACGTTGATGGCACAGAGGAATTGCCGTTTAATGAGTACCTAGAACCTTTTGGCTTAGAAGTAATTGGTGAAGATGATGAACCCGCGCCAACTCTGGGTGTAAAGGTTCAAACAGAAAATGGACGCGAGTTGATTAAGTTTGTCGAAGCTGGTACACCTGCTTATGCGGCGGGAATTGATGCGGGGGATGAATTACTAGCAATTGACAGTATTAGAGTACAATCACAGCAATTAAGCGATCGCCTCAAAGATTACCAATCAGGTGACATCATCCAAGTCACGGTTTTCCACCAAGAAGAACTCCGCACTTACTCTGTCACTCTAGCTTCCCCGCGCCCTAGTCGCTACCAGCTAATTTCTGTTGAGAATCCTTCCGCCACCCAAAAACAAAACTTTGAAGGCTGGTTAGGAGTAGCACTACCTACTCTTTGACATACTCAGGACTTATGCAGAGCCGCTAGGAGGAGCGTCTGCTCATTTTTGAGAAATTGCTCTAGTTCAATAAAGCTGACTTCCTGATTAGCAACACCGACAAGACTGCTAGAGCGACCTGTGGCGCTGATGATGCCTATAGTGACACTATTGTCAAGACTGAGGGGAAAGGCGATCGCAAGTGCCTTTCCCCCCTCCCTGGATATTGCAACTGAGCTAGATCAGCTAAGATAACTAGGCACAAGAGAACCGTAACAAAATAGGGAAACACCGGTGCAAATCCGGGGCTGTGCCGCAGCTGTAAACGAGGATCGTGGAGCAATCATCCTTGCTCTTACTTCAGTCACCGTCAGCCAGAACGCCTAGATGTTACTTGCTTAATTTATATTCCTGCGTCGCACAGGTAAGGAGCTTTAAGTTAAATGCCTACTGTTAATACATTAAATTTGACTGATCTGGAATATCTATCACAGCCTCTAATCTTGCCATCTTTGCCGCTACAACGCCCTTTATTAATGATTGGTCATGGTACAAAAGATCAAGAAGGGCAGCAGAGCTTTTTGGATTTTGCCGCCGCCTACCAAGCCCTAGATACATCACGGCCTGTTATGCCTTGTTTTCTAGAACTTACTGGGCCAACAATCCAAGAAAAAGTTGATCAGTGTGTCGAACAAGGTTATACCGAACTTTCAGCGCTGCCAATTTTATTATTTGCAGCGCGGCATAATAAGTTTGATGTTACCAATGAGCTAGATAAAGCACGTCTTCGGCATCCCCAGGTTAAGTTTCACTACGGTCGTCATTTTGGGATTACACCAGGAATTGTCGAATTGTGGCGATCGCGTCTTGCCGAACTTGATAATTCCCAAATTTCTCGTTCTGATACTGTTCTGTTGTTTGTCGGTCGTGGTTCCAGCGATCCAGATGCCAATGGTGATGTCTGCAAAATCGCTCGAATTCTCTGGGAAGGCAGTGGCTATGCGACAGTTGAAACTTGTTTCATCGGCATTACCCATCCCCGCTTAGAAGAAGGTTTCCGCCGCGCTAGGCTCTACCAACCTAAACAAATCATTGTTCTGCCTTACTTTCTGTTTACAGGTCTATTAGTCAAAAAAATATTTGACACCACTGCCCAACAGCAACAGCAATATCCAGATATTTCAATGACTTGTTTACCAGAAATGGGTCTTCATCCGCAACTGTTATCGGTACTCCGAGAGCGAGAAATTGAAACTCAGCTAGGTCAAGTACAGATGAATTGTGAAATGTGTAAGTTTCGCCTAGCTGCTGTGGGAAATGGCAACGGTGATCACCATCACGATCATGGACATCATCATAATCACGACCACTCTCATGCCGCTATAGATCCTTATGCAGATCCAGCACAGTACCATCAAAAAATTTGGCAAGTTCCTTAAACAAGCTGTTGAATGTTGAGTTTTAGGTATAGGGTATTAGGTATCCCAAGACCTAAACCTTATGTCTAAAGAATTTGCCATTGGTGAGAAAGTCCGAGTAGTAGCGCTGCCGCCTTATGTCAAAACAGCAGAACCGATGCCGATGCTGCGCCCTCCTGATGTAATTCATATCGGCGAAGAAGGTGTAGTGATTGATCGGCGGCCAGGAGGATATTGGGGTGTTCGCTTTACCAAGGGAGCCTTTTTGATGGACAGTCAGTACATTGAGGCGATAACACCAGCCTCAGCAACTGACGAGCCTTCCGCTGCTCATCTAGACCAAACACCGCCTGAATAGAAGGATAATTAATGTAACCTTATGTTAATTTTAAGCCTCAGTTTACATGATGATATCTCGCCGTAACTTTCTTAGCACCGTATTTACTTGCTGTTTTGCTATCTTGGCTTGGTTGAATTTTGCGCCAGTAGCCAATGCTCTTGGCGGTAAGCTTCCCTCTATGAATCAACCCGCGCCAGAATTCACCTTACCTACCAACACTGGTGATGGTGAAGTTTCACTCTCCGACTTTCGCGGCGAGTGGGTAGTTCTCTATTTTTATCCCAAAGACTTTACTGCTGGCTGCACTCTAGAAGCGCAACGGTTTCAGCAAGACTTATCTAAATACGTGGATAAGAATACTCAAATTATTGGTGTTAGTGCTGATTCAGTTGATTCTCATGCCCAATTTTGTGATTCAGAAAATCTCAAATTTCCCCTGTTAGCTGACACGACTGGGGAAGTGAGTAAAGCTTACGGCTCTTGGCTAGGAACTGTATCTAGTCGACATAGTTTTGTAATTGACCCAAACGGTATTTTGCGTGAAACTTTTGTGAAGGTCAATCCCGTCATCCACAGTGCGGAAGTTTTGGCTCGTCTCGAAGACTTACAGAAGACGGTTTCTTAGTTACTGTAGTCAGGTGTCAAACGTCTAGGGAACGCCGTGAGTAGTGAAGGGTGAAGAGTGAGTAGAAAAGTATAAGCTTATCCACTGCTCACTACTCACTACTCACCACTCACTCTCTTCGTCAACATCGCCAAGCTTGTAGAGATGTTCAAAATAATGTATTTATATTGATTAAGCTGTTGATATCCTGCTTAAGAAAAGCGTCTCATGGATTTAAAACGCGAAGTCACTGCCCGAAAAACTCCAATAACAACAAAATTTGACCAACCGTTGATATTACTACGGGATACAGAAGCGTTGCTTCGTGACAAAACTGTAGGAACGCTAGTAACAGTTTTGCCGCCGCAAGTAGCAACTAGGTTACAAGAAACATCACAAGTGGCAGAGGAATCTTTAAACCAGCTAGCAGAAATTGAGCTAGATCAAATTAGTGACTTTGAGCTTCAACCAGCTAGAATTCTTGTTGGTCTAAGCTTTGTTGGGTTTGGATCGCTAGCAATTGTTTTTTTAATGCTTTACCTTTACACTCTGCATCCAGAACTTAGTACAGTAGAACAAATTGGTCAATATTGGTATCAGTACGCTTGGTGTGTATGCTTGGGAGTTGCAGGGATGTTTATTCTTGGTCGAGAAGCAATGCGCCAGCCTGTTTGCGATCGCCTAGACACAGAGTAATATGTCTTAATCTAGCTCGCGTCGTCCTTCCAACGCTCTTGCCAGAGTCACTTCATCGGCATACTCCAATTCACCACCTACTGGTAAACCAAAAGCAATCCGTGTCACTCGTGTAAACGGCTTTAACAGCTGTCCTACATACAGCGTCGTTGTCTCTCCTTCAATACTTGGACTAATTGCCAAAATTACTTCTTTAATACTTTGCTGACTTACTCGGCGTACCAAGGGTTGAATAGTAAGTTGCTCTGGACCGATTCCATCCATTGGGGAAATTACCCCGCCTAAAACGTGATACTTGCCACTATACTCTCGTGTTTTTTCCAAGGCAATTACGTCTCTCGAATCCTCGACCACACAAATAGTATTACTGTCGCGATTTGTATTGCGGCAGATTTCACACACAGATTCAGATGATAGATGAAAGCAGACCGAACATAAGCCAACCTGTTGTTTGGCATCAATCAGCGCTTGTGCTAAAGTTTGCACCTCTGTTTCTGACCGCTTCAAGATGTGCAAAGCGAGGCGTTGGGCAGTTTTAGGACCAACTCCCGGTAAGCGTTGCAATTGCTCAATTAAACGTGCTAAAGGACGTGCGTAAACCGTTGTCTTATCTCCAATTATTGCTCCATCACTATCCTACCGATCTTCAAGCGCTATTGGAGAGAAATCTGCTTAATACCCTAATTGCTTAGTTTAAACAACATAGTTTAAACAATAAAAAAGCGCCCCCCGAAAGGAGAGCGCTTTTTAGCAAGCTATATATTAGCTCTTAGCCATTGATTGCAGGGGCAGTCATCGCGACTGGAGTCGATTCACCGGAAGCCAAATCGAGTGGGAAGTTGTGAGCATTGCGCTCGTGCATTACTTCCATCCCCAAGTTGGCGCGGTTCAACACATCTGCCCATGTATTCACTACACGACCTTGTGAGTCTAGCACTGACTGGTTGAAGTTAAAGCCGTTGAGGTTGAACGCCATTGTGCTGATGCCCAATGATGTAAACCAAATTCCAATTACTGGCCACGCTGCTAGGAAGAAGTGCAACGAGCGGCTGTTGTTGAATGATGCGTATTGGAAGATTA